>CAIYEO010000001.1 GCA_903925195.1 uncultured Candidatus Saccharibacteria bacterium
AAGACACGTTATAAAAGACTGTTAGAACTAACTAGTAAGAAAGCTAATCCTGTTACTGGTGAGATGGAAGAGTTTACACAACTAGAGTTAATGGACATGGCAATATTTAACAAAGCACTTAAAGGTGATATGGCTGCATATAAAGAGATAATGGATAGACTTGAAGGGAAATCACCACTAAGCGTAGATCATACTACACAAGGTGATAAGATAACACCAATATTAGTAAAGTTTATAGATGCAGACAATTGAAATACCAGTTGAGTATAAGGAACTATTTGACGATAATTGGCGTGAAGCTGCAGTGTATGGTGGACGTTATTCTCTTAAATCTCATACAGTCGCTAGAGTTTTATTAATACGTGCTCGGAAATCCAAAAAACGTATAGGGTGTTTCCGTGAATATCAAAACTCTATAGTTGATTCATCACATCAACTATTATCTGACTTAATAAAGCAATATGAATTAAATGATTTTAAAGTTACTGATAAAAGTATTATCAACACTATAAATGGATCTGATTTTCTATTTAAAGGACTTCATTTAAACGAACAAAACATTAAATCTACGGAAGGTATAGATATTGCGTGGGTTGAAGAAGCACAAACTGTATTGAGTTCATCAATAGAAATACTAACACCAACAATAAGAAAGCCTGGATCACAAATTATATATACTTATAATAGGTTATTAGAAGAAGACCCCGTTCATGTACGTCTTGTATTGGAAGGTAGACCAAACACGCTTGTTATTAATACTAATTACCATATAGCAGAAAAGTATGGCTGGATGCCTGATGTTATTAAAGACGAAATAGAAAGCGATAAAATTAATCGACCAAGTTTATATAAACACAAATGGTTGGGCGAACCAATTAACCAAGAATCTAAAATATATCATAACTGGATAATTATCGATGAAATACCTCATGAAGCAAAATTAGTTAGCAGGGGATTAGATTTTGGATTCAGTAAAGACCCAGCAGCACTTTTAGATATATATAAATATAACGGTGGTTTTATATTTGATGAAAGATTGTACAGAGTGGGTATGCACAATAAACCAATAGCTGAGTTTATTAATTTATTAAATGAACCGCAATTGCTAGTAATTGGAGATAGTTCAGAACCTAAAAGTATAGATGAAATAGCAAGCTATGGTATTACTATTTTGCCTGCGCAAAAAGGACCAGGAAGCGTTAATCAAGGAATTGCTTATTTACAAGACCAAAAAATATCAATGACTAAAAGAAGCATTCACTTAATAAAAGAATACCGTAATTATATGTGGAAAATTGATAAAGATGGTAAGCAATTAAGAATACCAGAAGGTGGCAATGACCATTTGCTCGATTGCGCACGTTATGGTTTAGAAAGTTATTTTAGACATACGGATAGTTTTGTAGGACTAGTAGATGCTACACCAAGACCAGACAAGATAGAATCATTTATAGTCAATGAAGACGGAGATGCTGAAGCATTTCATATTAACTTAGGTGAAGTGGCTAAACGTAGTCAAGAAGAGGAGTGGTACCAATGAAATATTTTAGTATGTTCTCAGGAATAGGAGGTTTTGAATATGGAATACAGAATGCAGATAGGAAGTTGTGGCAGGAAGAACGGATTTCTACCAACAATAATCAGTCCGACAGTGTCAGCGACATACTACAAGGGCATTCAGCACAATCAGGGCGAACCAGCTGTATTGGTTACTCCGAAATCGACAAATACGCAATTAAAGTCTACGAAAGGAACTTCAATGGAGATAATAGACCCGACTTACGGAACTGGACTAAGGAGATACAAAACAATAGCACCAACTCTACGGAGCGAAAGGACGGGCTTACTCGTGGACACAAAAACTATGGAGATGCAACAAAAATCAATCCTACCGAACTCCCAGACTTCGACTTACTTGTCGGAGGATTTCCTTGCCAAGCATTTAGCATTGCTGGAAAGCGAAAAGGATTTGACGACACCAGGGGGACACTCTTCTTTGACATCGCTCGGATTCTTGCAGAAAAGCGACCCCGACATTTGGTACTCGAAAACGTCAAAGGTTTACTTAGTCACGACTCTGGAAAAACTTTCCAGACAATACTTGGGGTTCTCTCCGACTTGGGGTATGGAGTTGAATGGCAGGTACTTAACAGCAAAGACTTCGGAGTTCCCCAAAACCGAGAGCGTGTCATCATTGTCGGACATCTTGGAAACGAATGTAGACGAAAAGTATTTCCTATCACCAGACAAAGTAACCCAAATACTACGCTCGGCAAGTCAACAGAAGCCTCAGTTGCTAGAACATTAACAGCTGGTGGACATTCTGGCGGTAATCATTCAGGTATGACAATACTGCAATTAAACCAACCAAAGCATTCTAATGATAGAGTCTATGGCGATAAGCCCTTATCGCCAACACTGAACACAATGCAGGGCGGTAACAGGCAACCTTTTATACAAGACGAGCCAAGAATACGCAGACTTACGCCAATAGAGTGTGAACGCCTACAAGGTTTTCCCGATAACTGGACTGCACTAGACCAAGATGGACAACCTATATCAGATACTCAACGATACAAGATGTGTGGCAATGCTGTAACAACTAATGTAATTCAAGCAGTTATGGAACAGCTATGCGTATAACAATATACATTTATCATAATCAAACACCCCGTAGGACATGGAAATATATGCACTGCTTAGATTGTAAAAGACCTATGTTTAAGTATTCAGCTAGTGAGTTAGTAATTAGTAACAGTGGAATAGATCTAAACAACTATGAACCAGCATCATCAGTCATAGAGTTTAAGTGTCATAATTGCATTCAG
>CAIYEO010000002.1 GCA_903925195.1 uncultured Candidatus Saccharibacteria bacterium
GAAGAGATAATATTTTACAAGACTATATTTAAACAGTATTTAATTAGTCATAATATTTTGATAAATGATACCGATTTATCAAAAATAACTAATCAATTTATTAAGACCTCTTTCCATGTCAAAGAAGAAACTAAAAATAATCTTTTATCCTTAAGCAAAAAATATGAACTTGGCATTTTAACCAATGGATTTCCATCGAGGCATGCACAAATTGAAAACTCTGGATTAGAGCATCTTTTTAAGATCATAATAGTAAGTAGCGATTACGGTACCGAGAAACCAAATCCTGAAATCTATAAAATTGCAGTAGATAAGACAGGAATCAAGGCCGATAATATAGCTTTAGTCGATGACGATCAAAATAATATTACTGGGGCTATTAATTTTGGTTTTGGTCAAGCAATATTATTTACTGATTCATTTTGGAATTGAGAGCCTTTAGTAATGAGCTAAATGAATCCTGGAATTTTTTTAGACCTTGCATCTCAAGTGTTTCGGCTACGTCCTTAAGACTAATACCATTATTTTCGAGCTGATTAAGTAATTCTTTTGATGCTTTAATTGAATCATCAGTAATTCCAAGAGTGGTTATACAATTGTCGGTTTCATTGATTGTGTCTATGGTTTTATTGGGAATTGTGTTGACTGTATCTTCGGCTATTAAATTAGTTATATACATTAGTGGATCATAGCTAGGATTTTTGGTTGAAGTTGATGCCCATAAAGGTCTTTGCTTATTGGCACCTTTTTGACTTAAATTAATCCATTTAGGATTAGACTCATTGAATTGATTAGAGAATATTTCATAAGCTAATCTTGCCTGAGCGATAGCCGCCTTACCTGAAAGCTCCTTATTGTCGTCAGATTTGTTTTGTTCTAGACGCATATCGATTTCAGTATCAATGCGACTGACAAAGAAAGATGCAACACTATGGACCTTACTTACATTGTCATTGGCAGACTCGAGGCCTGTCATATAGGCATCAATTACTTCTTGATATCTTTCAAGTGAAAATATTAGGGTAATATTGACGTTGATTCCTTCTGAAATAAGCTTTGATATTACCGGCAGGCAAGCCTTAGTTGCTGGAACCTTAATCATGAGATTAGGTCGGTTGACCCTTTGCCATAGTTCATGAGCTTGATTTAGGGTTGATTCAGCATCTTGTGCTAGATTAGGAGATACCTCTAAGGATACATAGCCATCTTCATGGTTACTTGATTCATATGTAGATAATAGTAGGTCAGCGGTAGTCTGTATATCTTCTACTGCAAGCTGCCAGTATATATTTTCAGCATCATTAGTCTGAGTTTTTTTATCTTTTATAGCTTCGTCATAGGCTGTTGAATCAGATAACGCTTTTTCGAATATAGTTGGGTTTGATGTTAAACCCCTAACTCCTTGATCTATTAGTTTTTGGATACTACCATTATTTAGCATTTCTCGACTAAGATTATCTAGCCAGGGACTTTGATTGAATTTATCGTGCATTAGTTCTAGATTTGTCATATCTATGATTATAGCAAAGTTTTTGATTAATATATTTTGCTTATGCTATCATGAAGTGAATAACTATGATTTCAAGGTGGTATTAAAATGTCTGAAGATAAAAACAAAAGAGCAATTGATGTTTTAGTAATAGGCGATGTTTTAATTGATGCGTTTATAAAATTATTTGATGATAAGGCGTGGACTTTTGAAAACGAACACGGGAAATGGTTAGCTGTACCTTTTGGGCAAAAAGTACCTTTTGATTATGTGAAAGTCTTAAACGCTGTCGGTAACGCAGCCAATGCATCCGTTAGTTTTGCCAAACTTGGTCTGAAAAGCGGTCTCATTTCAAATGTTGGAAGCGATCATTACGGTAGGGAAATTATAGCTGAATTAGAAAAAGATAAGGTAGACTGTCGTTTCGTTCACATAAATCCTGGAAAACTAAGTAACTATCATTATGTTCTTTGGTATAAGGATGAAAGAACAATTCTAATAAAGCACGAATCATACGACTATCATTGGCCACGTTTCCGTAAAGTAGATATACCTGAGTGGGTCTATTTTACATCTATAGCTCAGAACACACTTGAATATCATGATCAAATCGCGGATTGGCTGGAGGAGAACAGTGAGGTTAAGCTAGCTTTTCAGCCTGGAACATTTCAGATAGAAGCTGGTAAGGATAGATTGAAAAAGATTTATGCCAGAACTGAAGTTTTAATATTGAATAGAGAAGAAGCTGTCCAAGTGTCCGGAGGCGATTATCACAATCTTCACGATTTATTAGACAAATTACATGACATTGGCCCTAAGATAGTAGTTATCACTGATGGACATGATGGAGCCTATGCTTCTGACGGTAATACAAGGCTGAAGATGCCAATATTCCCAGACATTGCTCCTCCATATGAAAGAACTGGAGCTGGTGATGCCTTTACCTCAACATTCATAGCAGCTATTATTAAAGGTAATAACCTTGAGGGAGCTTTGCAGTGGGCAC
>CAIYEO010000003.1 GCA_903925195.1 uncultured Candidatus Saccharibacteria bacterium
GTGATTAGGATCAGCTATTTTTTCCTGACAAAACCTGGCTATATTCCAGAGTTTATTACAGAAATTCCTAGCATCTTCCACTTTTCTATGATCATAACCTCTGTTGACTCCTGGCACTCGGCCTGCAATCATACCCATTCTCAGGGCATCTGAACCATACTTATCTAAGACATCCATAGGATTAATCACATTACCAACACTCTTGCTCATCTTAGCTCCGTCTTCAGCCATAATAAGTCCGTGCATATAGACATCTTTAAAAGGTATCTCACCGGTTTCATAAAGTCCGAGCATTATCATGCGGCTCACCCACGGGAATAATATGTCAGCACCAGTGTCCATTAGACTAAGAGGGTAGAATTTTTTAAAATTATCACTGGCTGGATAATCAGTTGCTACGTATGGCCAAGAACTACTCGAGAACCATGTATCAAATACATCTGGATCTCGCCTGTATGTATGATTATTAACCTCTATCAATTCTTGCTCGGCTCGTTCGTCGAAAATCCAGTCATCAGGATTTTCTACGTTAACAAATGCTGGAATTGGAATGCCCCAGGATATTTGACGACTAATGTTCCAGTCCCTAAGTTGTTTCAAGTAGTTTATTAGCTGAACTCGCTTAGAGTCGGGATAGAACTTAATCTTGTTATCTTCAAGTGTCTCTATTGCCTTCTTAGCGAGAGGCTTCATGTTTATAAACCACTGCTCTTTCATGAGTGGTTGAATTGTGGTTTTGCATTTGTAGCAGTGCCCAACGCTATGTTTGTAATCTTCAACTTTTTCTAGAAAACCTTCGTCTTGTAAGTCTTTCAAGATTGCTTTTCTGGCCTCAATAACGTCTTTGCCCCTATACTTCTCAGGCATCTCATGGGTTATTTTGCCGTTAAAATCAATTACCGAGATAAACGGTAATGCGTTTCTTTGGGCTGCATCATAGTCGTTAGGATCGTGGGCAGGAGTTATTTTAACTGCACCTGTTCCGAAATTAGGATCAACAAAATCGTCAGCTATGATTGGCACTTCCCTGTTTGTTAGTGGCAAAGTAACTGTCTTACCTATAAGGCCCAAGTATCTTTTATCGGTTGGATTAACAGCAACGGCAGTATCACCAAGCATTGTTTCGGGTCTAGTGGTTGCAACGACTAGGTGTTCGTTCGTTCCCGTAACTGGGTATTTAATGTACCAAAGATGCCCCTGCTCTTCTTTGAACTCAACTTCAATATCTGCAAATGCTGTGCCATGGAATGTACAGAAGTTAACGAGTCTTTCGCCTCTGTAAATCAGGCCGTCATCCCACATCTTCTTAAATCTTTTATAGGCTGAATCGACTACTTTTTTATCTAGACTAAAAACATGGCTTGACCAGTCGAAACTAGCGCCAAGTTGTTTTAGTTGATTCTCTACATTATTTTTATTTGCTGATACAAAATCCCAAATCTGCGAATAGAGCTCTTCCCTGCTGAAATCGAAACGACTTTTGCCATCTTTTTCTAATTGTCTTTCAAATACTACCTGGGTTTCGAATCCAGCGTGATCTGTTCCTGGCACAAATAAAACATCGTCCCCTATTAGTCTGTGGTATCTTGCAGATATATCCTGGATACCCATAGTGAAGGCATGGCCAATATGTAGATTACCATTAGCATTTGGCGGTGGAAACACCATACTAAATGGCTTCCCTTCTCCTTTAGGCTCAAAACAACTATTCTTTTCCCATAGATCATAAATGTCTGATTCGTAATCTTTTGGTTCGTAGTTTTTAGGAAGATTCATTACTCTTTAGGATATCATTTAATTATGTTCTTTTCTATAGAGGTCAATTCCACGTGGAAATAGCTATTTTACTTCTTACATCGACAAATTTGGTTCGATTTGTAATTTATAGGGGTCGACATCTGGCATATTGTTCATCGCTTTAAAGCAGCCGAGTGTTGCAATCATAGCTCCGTTGTCCGTACAAAGCTTAAAATCTGGATATTGGAAATTAGTTTTTAATCTTTCGGATAATTGACGCCTTAATTCGCTACTGGCAGCTACGCCTCCAGCTATGACAATTGTTTTAGGATTAAATTCTCTTTCAGCTTCAACAGTTTTATCAACCAACGTTTCAATTGAAGTGCGGAGGAAACTAGCTGCAATATTAGCTTTCTGAGACTCATTCAGCAGGCCTGAGAGCTTAAAGGAAGGGAAGTCGTATGATTTACCTACTTCAGCCTGAGCGACTCTTAGAACGGCTGTTTTAAGGCCAGAAAAACTAAAATCATATTTATTTGGCATCCTAGCTTTTGGTAGTTTGAAACTATCCGGATTACCTTTTGCGGCGGCTCTTTCTATGTTGGGACCACCTGGATAGGGAAGTCCTAGTAATTTACCAACCTTATCGAAGGCCTCACCAACAGCATCATCGCCCGTTTGGCCAAGCAAAGTGTAATCGAAGTGATCTCTGAATAATACTAATTGTGAGTGCCCACCAGAAACGATTAAGGCAAGTACAGGGAAGACAGGCTGAGATTTAGGAAAAACATATTGTCTATCCGTTGACTCGGTTAAAAAGTTTGCGTAAACATGACCTTCGACGTGATTGATGGCATATAGAGGTAGATTTTTGGCAATAGCTAAACTCTTGGCTGTCTCAACACCTACGAGCAGGCTTCCTCCTAGTCCAGCACCATAGGTAACTGCTATTCCATCAAGCTCACTCCAACTTAAGTTAGCTTCAGAAAGGCAAGACTCTATTACCGGAACGATTGATTCAATATGACTTCTAGCTGCGATTTCGGGCACAATCCCACCATACTTGGCATGTTCATTCATGCTCGTATAGACAACATTCGAAATTAATCTAAAGCCATCCTCGACTATTGCCGCAGCTGTTTCATCACAACTTGTCTCGATACCTAAAATTTTCATATTATTAATAGTATACAAAAAAGTCATATGACTTTAAGAAAATTTGTTGAATTATTCATGCCAAAAGAGTTATTTGAGAAGTTTTAACCAATAGGGCAGGGGTTGAATGGCTAGTTCTAGAAACTACATATTGGGCTTTGGCTCAGAACCGTGTTTGAGATAGTAACTGAGGAGGTTAGGTAAGGGGCTGGGGACTATAACTTACTACTCGATATTATTTCGTCAGCCCTTATATTCAGGCGGTCAGTAATGTTTGGTGCTTGCAAAGCTGAAGCTGGTTCGATTAAGTGCCATATACTTACATAAAGCCTATGAAGGTCGGGATCTTCTTCAATTAGCTTACTAAGTGCTTTATACCTGATTTTAACCTCTTCAAGCTCAGCATCAGATGAACCTGCAATAGTTTGGTCAACAACTTGACCCAAATCCCACGCAGATCGAGCGGCAATCAGAGCTCTACTTAGATAGCGCGGCGTTAGGTCTTCTATGTCTAACTCACCTAGTCGATGGGACCCCAATAAGGTATCTAGCTCACTAGCTTGCCACGATGCTACGGACATGCCCTGACCAAATAATGGGTTAAGACTAGCAATAGAGTCCCCAATTGGTAGAAAGCCTTGCAGGGGGCGTTCTAAAAGGTCATAGCGACGCATTGATGCATTCGTTTTTCTAAAGAGATTGGGTTTACTTTGCGGTTCCGCATGGTCGATAAGTGACGAGATTGATAAATCATCATCCAGTGTCTTAGCATATTCCCTTACTTCATCGACTGTTCTTGGCGGTTGGTCTGTTGAGCGGCCAGAAAGCGAAACATACCATTGCTCGTTTCCAATAGGAGATATTAAGCCACCCCTAGTTTGTGCGGGGCCAGGAAAAGTAAGCCAAAAATCGTTGTTTTCAACTTGTTCAGCAGGACGCTTAAATAGAGTACTAACATACCACTGGTTTACGCGTAATTCATCAGTTGGTGGTGTTTGTTGTTCATGTTCGCGAAACCATTTAAAAGCGTTTGAGCCCGTGCCAGTAGCATCAACCACAAGTGAGGCAGCTATCACTTTTGTGCCCATCTCTGTGTCGATAACTGCCCCTGTAACTACATCTTCACCCGATAGTCTAAGACCAATCGCACGTCCAATACCTTCAATGGCTACCCTGCCTTCATCTAGAAGTTTTTCGCGAGCTACATGTTCTATGACTGGCCTCCAGGCGGACATAAGTCGCAGCCCTAAATCTCTTTCAGGTATATGAATGCCTAGCTCATGCACATGTGTTTCATCGCCAACTCTTGCATTGCCAGCTCCAGCCTCAATTAAGGAATTCAAAAAGCCTGGCATTAATTGTTCAAGATTATTTTGTGCACAAGTTAATAAATTATGTAACTGTTCATCTTGTGGTACACCACGTCGAGACTCAGGACGCTCAGGTATACTGTCTCGTTCAATAACCACTACTTCTTCATAATGATTGCGTAGGGCAGCAGCCGCAGCTAATCCTGCCACTCCACAGCCCAGCACGACTGCACGCTCTTGCAATAAAGCTGTGTCATTAATTTGTGGCTCAAGATTGGGCATAGTACTCTCTTATTTAAAACACATTATACAAGAAAACTTGCATCTAACTCAAATCAATTTGATATTCAATCACTCACCATTTAGAATTAATTTACATGAATACTTTAACCCCCGAACAAGATTTAAAAATACATATTCTTGGTAACACAGGAGTTAATTCATTATCGGTGAATATAGAATTTTTTGACCCAGAATTAGCTAAAAGAATTATTCCTACCGAAAATCGTAGGTTTGGTCTCCAGGGTTACCTAAACTACATTGAGAAAGCCGTAGGTGAATTCGGAGTCGGGAGAGCGCAATCACTTATCCTATTATGACAAGCAATAGAGCCTTTAGAGAGTACTCTAATTTATGACTACAGAATTTGATAAACCAAATTTCTTAGTCAGACCCTTTGAATTAGACGACGAAGATGAAGTTACTGATATTTTGAAATACTGGACAGTCAACCGACATATTGGTGAAACTGTCGTGGAAGCAGATGAGCTTAGTAACAGCATCGTCCATTTAATTGGTAATTTGGGAATGATAAATACTAATTTCTGGGTTGCGGCTGATGAAAGTAGCGGAAGTATTCTTGGCTTCGCGAGCGTTCATCCTCTGTCCGAAGGACTTAGTAGTTTTTCTAATTCAGATGAGCCTTACGAGATTACTCATAATTTTGTGCGTTTTGATTATCTGGGTAGGGAGATAGGAACCGCAATCATAAGACACATTGAGAGAACTACACAAGAAAAAGGTGGTAGAGAGTTGCTTGTCCTGTCTGGAATCAGATATAGGGAAACATCTTGGAAGTTTTACGACAAGCATTTTGGCCCGGCAATTAGCACTATCGATGACTACTATGGCGAAAATGCACCAGCTTGTATTTGGCGACAATCATTAAGGCCACCTGCCTAATCACAATGAAATGGCTAGTACAGCCTTATTAAACTTCTCACGCTCATGTAGAATACTGGCTTTCAATCAGGTGCCAGAAAGGTGGGCAGAGCTACTTTTCCTCTAACCACTAAAGCACCGTTGGCCGTAAAAACCATATCAGGCAGTTTATCGACTGGATCAATCAATTTAACATCCCAACCAAGTTGCTTAGTATAGATGTCGTAGAGTTGTTGCCATTGACTGGCCGCTTCACTAGGACTTACCTGATCATTAGTATTCATCCATGGGTTAATTTCATATTCTATATTGAAATAATCTGGCTTGCACAGGATTATTTTTTTAGACATTAGTAAGGAATATAGCAAAGAAAAGCGACAATCTATGTCAAAATTTTCTATTACTTGACGACAACTTCTTATTTTACTATGATTAAATAACTAGGTTGGCACTCTCACTATTAAAGTGCTAGCGAATAAAAATTAATAGGAGGTACTTTACAGATGAAAACTAACATTCAACCCTTGGCCGACTACGTTGTTGCTAAGACACATGAACCCGCAACTAGGACTGCTAGTGGCATCTATTTACCGGATAATTCTGCTGAAAAATCTCAGGTAGCTGATGTCCTTGCAATCGGAAAAGATGTAAAACGAGTAAAAGTTGGTGATCAAATTATTCACAAAGGCTACAGTTCTACAGAGCTTAAAATGTCAGGTGAAGCATTTCTTCTAATTAATGAAGAAGATATTATCGCAACTGTAAAATAAATCTAATCCAAGGAGTAATGAATATGTCTAAGAAAGTTTTTTATGATGATGACGCTAGAAAAAGAGTGCTAGATGGAGCAAAAGTACTCTATGATGCAGTAAAAACAACTATGGGTCCTAAGGGCCGTAACGTAGTAATTAGCAAGGGTTATGGTCACCCAACAGTAACTCACGACGGAGTAACTGTTGCGAAAGCTGTTGATTTGCCTGATGTCGATGACGATACTTTAGGACAAAAAGTTGGCGCTGAACTTATAAAACAAGCTGCCAGCAAGATGAATGATGTAGCTGGAGATGGTACTACTACTGTCACGGTCCTTACTTACCACATTCTCAATGAAGCCAATAAATTGATAGCTGCTGGACATAATCCAATGATGCTACGTAAAGGTCTTGAGTCTGCATCTAAGGAAGTTATCGCCAAACTATCGACTATGAGTGAGTCAATCATCAGTAAAAAAGGTAGAGTTGCCGAAGTTGCAACTATATCTGCTGGTGATGCCGAAATTGGTAAATTGATAGCTGATGTTATCGATAAAGTTGGAAAAGATGGTGTTGTAACGGTTGAAGAAGGGCAGGGGCTAAAATTGGAAAGTGAAGTAGTCGAAGGATTTACTTTTTCAAGAGGCTTTATTAGTCCTTATATGGTTACCGATACAGCGCGCATGGAAGCTATATATGAAAAACCTTCGATCTTAATAACCGACAAGAAGATTGCTTCAGTTCAAGAACTTTTGCCTATTCTTGAGAAATTAGCTCAGAATGGTAAAAAAGAACTTGTAATTATTGCTGAAGACGTTGAAGGCGAAGCTCTAGGTACATTGGTTCTTAACCGATTAAAAGGTGTATTTAACACTGTTGCGATTAAGGCTCCAGAGTTTGGTGATCGACGAAAAGACGTACTTAACGATATAGCTGTACTAACAGGCGCAACAGTAATTAGTGAAGACCAAGGCTATTCATTCGATACTGTTGAACTTGATATGCTTGGTACTGCTCGAAAAGTTATCTCAACTAAAGACGACACAACTATTATTGAAGGTGCTGGAAAAGCCAGCGAACAGAAAGATCGTATTAACCAAATTAATGCTCAAATCAAACTCACAACTAGTGAATATGATAAGGAAAGCCTAGAAAAACGACGTGCAGCTATGTCTGGTAAGGTCGCTGTTATTAAAGTTGGCGGAGCTACTGAAACTGAAATCGAGGAAAAGAAATTTAGAGTTGATGATGCAGTTGCATCCGTAAAAGCCGCCCTTGATGAGGGAATTGTGTCTGGTGGAGGTGTAACTTTAATTAACCTATCTGCATCAATCAAGTCATCTGGATCAGACTCTGTGGCTATTGGTTCTCAAATTCTAGTTAATGCACTAGAACAACCTTTTAGGATCTTATTAACAAATTCTGGAATCAACCCTGATGAATGGTTGCCAGTGATCAAAAAATCTAAAGCAGGTATGGGCATTAATGTTAATGACCCAACAAAGATTGTCGACTTGAAGGCTAGTGGTGTTATCGATCCAGCAAGAGTCACAAAAGAAGCCATACAAAACTCAGTTAGCATAGCTGGAACAGCTATGACTATGGGAGCATTAATTGTTGATGTTCCAGAAAAGAAAGAATCATCTCCACAAATGCCAGGCGGCATGGGTGGAATGGACTACTAGAAAAGATTTCTACGAATTATTAGCAGTTTTTTGAGTGAAATAGTTGATTTCATTAACAATATCTAATAGTGCTTGAGCTCTTTCTTTCTCATCGGTAATGAGTTGAGCAGTTTCGTAAGCAGAACTTATGAGTGTTTGATCATCTGAAGCTTGAATCATCATCATCATTGTATGGAACTTTTCCTGAGGTGACTGATCAAGTTTATGCACTAAAGGACTTAATTTACCTAAGGCTTCTTGCTTGATTGCTAATAGATCCTTATCTACTAATCCAGCTTCTTCATTTGGTCTAATTGGTTCTTCTGGTGCTGGAGCGGGAACTGTACTTGTGTCAAGATTTGCTTCGTTGTCTAATACTGGCGCTGAGCTAGTTTGGTTATAGCTCTCTGAAGCAGGCATCATTGATGGCATCCCATCATTTGGTTGAGTAATTTGTGGTGCCATAGGAGGGTTGGTTATGACCTCATCTGTACTAGGAGGTAATGCAGGACCATAGCTCAAACCGGAAGAATCTACCGGTGAAGGAGTAATATATTGGTCGGTGCTATTGATTGATGGTTGAATTCCTGCAGCAGGATCTGTTACTGGTGTCATTACTGGTGCTGTACTATTTTGATTATCTTTACCGAACATCCTACCCCCTAGATTTTGCTTGTTGTATATTACCATTAAATTACATTATGATGATAATAACAAATTTAAAACATTAGGGGAATGATTATATATGTTAGATGATTTGAAATTTATTCACGAAAAAGATGCAAATGACACCTTGGGGACTGCCGAAAAGCAATGGCAACAACTCAAAATTCAATATAATTTAAATCTAGATAAAAAACAGTTTTCCAATATCGTTCTATCCGGCATGGGTGGATCGGCACTAGCTGCACTAGTTGCTCAAATTTGGCCTGATTTTGATATTCCATTCTATATCTCTAGAGGTTATGAAGTACCAATGTTTTTAAAAACTGGAAGTCTGTTTATAGCATCAAGCTATTCTGGAAACACAGAGGAATCATTATCGGCACTCGAAAAAGCTGAATCGACAGGAGCCACAATCGTTGTTATTGCTTCGGGGGGAAAATTAGCAGAGGTTGCCAAGGCAAAAAACTATCCTCTGGCTTTATTGCCAACTGGTCTTCAGCCAAGACATGCTACTTTTTTTGGCCTACAGGCAATATTGCAGATAACCGATGGTTTTGGGATTACTGAAAATAAGTCATCTGAGTTGGCTGTAAAAGCTGAGTACTTACAAAATATTGTTGAGTCTTGGAAGCCAGAAGTTCCAACGCAATCGAATATCGCTAAACAAATCGCGACTGAACTCATGGGTAAATCTATAGTTATTTATGGCGGCCCATTATTATCCGCAGCTACTTATAAGTGGAAAATTAGCTTCAATGAAAATTCCAAACACATTGCTTGGTATAATCTTTTTCCAGAGTTTAATCATAATGAATTTTTAGGATGGACTCAGCAACCAGTTCAAAAACCTTACGCCGTAATTGAGCTAAGGAGTACGTTTGAGCACCC
Source organism: uncultured Candidatus Saccharibacteria bacterium (assembly GCA_903925195.1). Next base: position 9,334 of record CAIYEO010000003.1, read on the forward strand.
AAGAGTCTCAAAACGTTTTGAGGTAAGCAACAAACTACTAAGTGGACTGATGCCAGCTCCAATTGTCGTTAATGCAGAAGGAAATGATCTGTTAGAACATATGTTATGGATTATGGTCCTAGGAGATTATGTCAGTCTTTATCTCGCTCTACTGTCTAATCTTAATCCATTCCCAGTTGAACTAATCGAGAAACTCAAAAAAGAATTAGTCGAATAAGCTTTTGTTTATAAACATCTTTGATTATATAATCATAAGATATGATAAAAGAAATGTGGCGGGGCATGTCGGATATATTTTTGGCTATTGTAATTCAAGCAATTACTGCTCTTATGTTTCTACTAATAACAACTCTGCGTAATCACGATAGTCAGTATCTTTTTTTGCTATTTAATCTGATGTTAGCCTGGGCTCCACTACTGTTTATTATTATCCTTAGAAGAATCTTAATCAAACATCCTTGGATTAGTTGGCAGGGAATTTTAGTTAGTTTCTTATGGTTGGCTTTTTTGCCCAATAGCTTCTATCTTTTTAGTGATCTTGTGCATCTCCAGAATTTTCATAGCGTAGATGTATTATTCGACATAGTTATGATCCTGATGTTCGCAATTAACGGTTTAATTGTCGGTATGATTAGTCTTTATTGGTTTCATAAGGAATTAATTAAACGTCTTGGTAATAATAAATCTATATTTATCGTCGCTGGAGTGATTCTTTCTGCTAGCTTTGCAATATACCTAGGCCGTTACTTGAGGTGGAATAGTTGGGATGTGCTGTTAAATCCACTAACTTTGCTATTTGATATTTCTAACCCAGTATTCGAGCCGAAGACTCAAACTCAGGCATTTTCTACGACGTTTGCTTTCTTTGGTTTTATCGGTAGCTGTTATCTAATACTAGTTGAAGCCTATAAGCACATAACTATAAAGTCAAAATTCTAATTTGCTATACTAAAATCAAATGAAGACTCAGATTAAAAAAGCAATTAAAGACGAAATATTTAGACAGTATAAGGTAACCGTTGAACCTGACATTACTCGACCAAATGAAAAATTTGGTGATTATACGAGTAATGTTTGTTTTGGCCTGGCTAATCAACTTCACAAAAACCCCAAAGAAATAGCCGATAATCTTATTGAGGGCATTAGACATAACCTAGCCAGTGATGCTGTTGAAGTGAAAAATATCGCAAACTTCATAAACATTAAGCTAAGCGACAGAGCTTTATTGAATGACACCAAAGGAGCCTTATCTTACCAGCCAGATTTTTTTAAGAATCAAGTTGTTGTTTGTGAATATTCTGATCCAAATCCTTTTAAGGTATTACATGTTGGTCATCTTTACACGTCAATCGTCGGCAACTCTATTGCAAATCTATATAAGGTTGCTGGAGCAAAAGTATATCGGGTTAATTTTGGAGGGGACGTTGGTTTACACGTCGCAAAGTCAATCTGGGCTATGAACCATAGTTTGGGGAATGGCGATTTAGTTATTACTCTAGAAAAACTCGCTGCTTTAGACAAAAAAAGCCTAGATGAAAAGGCCAATTGGCTAGCAGACAGATATGTCGAAGGCACCAAGGCATATGAAGACGCTGATTCACTAGCTTTTACGGAGATTAAAGAGCTGAATAAAAAGCTTTATGAAATAACCAAAGAAAAAGATCACGAATCTTTATTGTCAAAACTATATTGGCATACAAGACAGTGGAGTTATCAGTATTTTAAAGACTTTTATGACAAAATCGAAATTACTGAGTTTGATAAATATTATCCAGAGAGTGAAATTGTTGAAATAGCTGAAGCGACTATCAATCAGCAGCTCAAGAGGGGTGTTTATACTAAAAGCAAGGGTGCTATTGTCTTTGAAGGTGAAAAACATGATCTTCACACTAGAGTTTTTATTACTTCTCAAGGGTTGCCATCATACGAAGCAAAAGATGTAGGTTTAATTATGTCAAAATATAGAGATTTTCACTTCGATAAATCTATCGTAATAACTGGCAACGAGATAACTGAATATATGAAAGTTGTCTTAAAAAGCATTGAACAATATGAGCCAAAACTTGTGGCCGCCACTACACATTTAACTCATGGAATGGTTAAGATGGCAGGCGGAGTCAAGATGAGTAGCAGGAAAGGCAATGGTCTTAAAGCAACTACGGTTATTGAAGACACGGCAAAGATAAACAAAGAACTTACAAAAACAGATAATATGGATACTACACTAGGCGCTATAAAGTATGCTTTTTTGAAACAAAGACTTGGACCTGATCTCGTTTATGATCCGGTAGAATCGGTCAGTATAGTCGGCAACAGTGGGCCATACTTGCAATATTCTCATGCAAGATCGAAGAGCATTTTAAAGAAGTGTACTTCCTCTAAGTTGCCTAGCGAATATTCGCTAGATGAGAATGAACGACACTTAGCTCGCAAGATTAGCGAGTTCCCAGATTATCTAGATAAAGCTATAAACGAAATCATGCCCCATCATATCTGTACCTATCTGTATGAACTAGCCCAGACATTCAATAGATTTTATGAGGTCAGTAAGGTTGTAGGAGATGAAAGACAGGCTATAAGAGCTAATTTAGTTGATCAGTATTCAAAAATTTTAGAAAAGGGACTATCGCTACTTAGTATTTCAGCTCCTGATCAGCTTTAAGGTATAATATATTCAATCTATATTATTTAGATCATAGACTAAGGAGATAATTTTTTAATGGACAAAGTAATTAAGCACAGCAAGAAGGCAGTTACGAAAATTGCTCCTGCTACGAGCAAGACTATTAACAAGCACGCCGGAGGCTTCGGTGATTTTATTCGAGATTATGGAGTAGTTGGGCTAGCAATAGGTTTTGTTTTTGGTGCTCAAGTTAAAAGCGTAGTTGATGTATTTACTGCGTCAATAATAAACCCACTACTTGGTTTAATATTGCCAGGAACCGGTAATCTAAATCAAAAGACATTAGTCGTTAATGTCTTTGAGAAGCAAGCCGTATTTGGATGGGGGCTTTTTCTTTCAACATTAATCAGCTTCTTTATAGTGGCTATTATTGTCTACTTTACTTTTAAAATATTTAATCTAGAAAAATTGGCAAAGAAACTTTAAAATGACAGATTATACTGACGAAAATTTAAAAAATAAATTAACAGAAGAACAGTTTAATATTCTCAGAAAAGCTGCAACCGAACCACCTTTTAGTGGTGAGTTTGATGATTTTTGGCAATCAGGAGTCTACGCTTGCGCTGCTTGTGGTAACAAACTATTTAAGTCAGAAACGAAATATGATGCGGGTTGTGGTTGGCCAAGTTTTTGGAATGCAGTAGATGACACAAAAATTAAACTGATAGATGATGATACCCATGGAATGAATAGGACCGAGGTTCGATGTGGAATATGTAATAGTCACTTAGGGCATCTTTTTGATGATGGTCCAGTAGAGCATGGTAAAAAAAGATATTGTATTAATTCAGGAGCACTAGACTTTGAAAAATAATAATCAAGTAGCGATACTAGCTGGTGGATGCTTCTGGTGTCTAGAAGCCGCATATAAGATGTTTAGAGGCGTTATTAGTGTGGAGTCGGGATATTCTGGTGGTAAAGTAAAGCATCCTACCTATGAGGCTGTGTGTGGCGGAGAAACAGGACATGCCGAAGCGGTAAAGATTGAATTTGATCCTAGGGAAATATCATATCAGGACTTACTAGATATTTTTTGGACGATTCATAATCCAACAACACTTAATCAGCAGGGAAATGATACTGGAACTCAATATCGATCAATAATCTTTTATCATAATGATGAACAAAAAGAAATTGCCGAAAACTCGATCAAAAGAGCTGGAAAGCTTTGGGATGATCCAGTGGTGACCGAATTAATTCCTGAAGAAACTTTTTATATAGCCGAGGAGAGTCATCAGAATTATTTCGCCAACAACCCAAGCAGGGCTTATTGCCAGATGATAATTAATCCAAAACTAAGTAAATTACGAGAAAAATACATTAGTTTCTTGAAATAAGACTTGATTAATTGGTGGCAGTATCTAGATTACTACTATCTTCTTGTTTTAGCTTATTGTAAGCTTCCTCAATAGTTTTTCTATCTTCAGCCATTGAATCGATAACTTCTCGTTCAACTTTTATTGCGAATTCATCATAATTAGGGAACTTAGACCTTATTAATTTATCGACTTCGTCATCTTTCTTGTCTCTAATCAATTCATCAAGTTTATCTAGATCTTCTTCATCAAGTTTATCCGATATCTGATTTAATAAAGTTTCTGAAACAACTTTAGCAATATTTTTGAGTGCTTTTAGCTGATTTTCTTCATCTAAAACATCCAAACCTAGTTTTGTTAATATTTCTTCTTTTGTAATCATATCCATATTAGAATCCCTTCTTTTTAAGCCGCCACCGGATTAGCTAATACGGTTGCTAGGGCTCCATTGATGTGTCCCAGATCTGTATAGGTTATCATCTGTCCTCCAGGTCCTGGAACCAAGACTTTAAGAATTGCACCTAGGCCGTTTGATTGGCCATTGCCTATGAATTGAATACCTTGAGGGTTATTAAGAATTCGGTTTGTTAAAATACTAGGATCAGAAATATTTGTATGAAGGTTTTGCATTCCAAAATCCCAAGGTAATTTATCTCCATCAACTGGTACAATATTGATAACTTTTGGACCGTCGACGCCACCGCCACCGCCACCTTGACCACCGCCACCGTGACCACCGCCACCTTGACCACCGCCACCGTGATGGCTTACTACTCCATGATGATTCAAAAGATCAACCATCTTGCCCACTAATGGAGCCGCTATCATAACGGTAGATAGGGCAACGGCTGAACGTTTACTTCTTTTTCTAGTTGTAGACTCTCTTCTGGATAGTGCGAAGTAATCTTCTAATGTCTGCATATTTTCTGGTGTCATTCGCCTATCTGCAATATATTCACCAATACCGCGGGCTAAAGTATATGATCCATATCCTCTAAGCGCAGCCGATCCAGCAGTTGCTAGAGCCAATAATGGAGCATTAAATGTTGCTGCGCCAACAACTCCGGCTGCTGCCAATCCAAGTCCTACTGCAATTCTACTTTTAGGGTGAGTTCTCAAGAACTCATTAAACCTAGCTAACCTTGGATGAGCCTCTTCTTTTTCTCTGAGCATAGCCTGCTGTACTCGGTCATGTAATGAAGTAATATCTTCAATCTCGAAAGCAGCTCTTTCAGCTTCACGTCTTGCTGCAACTTCGTTAAATAAACCATTGTTTAATTCATGGTTAGCTAGCGTCGCAACAAGTTGAGCAATATCTCTATCAAAGTTTTCAGTACTTGCTCCTTGATCTCTTGCTTCTGCTCTACCTTCAATAGCTTCTTGTAATCTCGTACTAAATCCATCAATTTCAGCTTGATTGGCTGCTTGAGCTCTTTCTAAATCTTGATCTGCACCATACTGCTGGGCAGCATGTGCTTCTAAGAATTCAGCCCTTGCCCTAGCTAAGTTAGTCTCTGCGTTAGTCAAAAGCTCTCTAGAGTCTCGACCCGCTAAAAATCTTTCAGCTCTTCTCTTGGCATGAGCTAAATCTGCAATAGCATCTTCATATGCTGCTTCAGCTCGTTGATAGTCTATAATCTCAGGTGCATTTTCTTGAACTGCTGGGGGTATTTCACCACCACCTCTTTCACCGCCACCGCCACCGCCACCGCCATGCTCTGGTGTATTTTGATCATCGCCATCGCTTAAAGGAGGGTCTAAATTACCCCAATCGAAAAAGTCATCAGTAGTTCCAGGAGGATCATTATTGGGATTATTTGTTCTATCTACTACTTCTGGCGGATTCGTATCAATAGCATTATCTTCAATAGGAGTTTCTTGAACATTATCTCTGATTAGGTCCTGATTAGCAGCAATTTGTTCCATTTCATGCTGAGACATGAATTGACCATTTTTATTGTGATTTTCTGGATTATGACTATCCGAAATGTGACCTCTACCCATAGAATCAACATTAACTAAGTCATCAATAGAACTTGGATCAAGTTTTTCTGAGTTAGACATAACAGTTGACGGAGCTAATTTAGGATCTTCAGTCAAAGGTGATGAAGATGATTCTAGCGGATTCATATCTTCCGATGGATCTATTAATTCAGGAGCAAATTGAGGTCTCAAAATAGCAGAATCTGGAACGATTGGTACACCTTCTTGAGAATCATCTTGCTGTGCTGGAAAAGGGATAATTTCAGCACCATCTGTTACACCAGAATTTTCACCTGTTTTATAGCTCATATCCGCATCCTGATCATAAAGAACTGGTCCTTGAGTTGTTTCAGGAGTTGGTTTAGGGCCGGGAAATTGAATTATTTCCGCTTGATGAGCACTAGGACTCATATTGTTTACTGGATTGTTGTAGTTCGTTGCTGTTTCTGCCATTTGTTTTTAATTCTTTCTTAATAATAATATATAAAAAAAAAATTATTAAGTCAAAACTTTAATGCTTATTAATCAAAGGTTTGCAAGATCAGAGTTATGGTATTTTTTGCCCCAGTTAGCCATTTGTCTTAATATAGGCACCAAATCTCTGCCTTTATTTGTCAATTCGTAATCTGTTCTAGGAGGAACTTCTTTGTGGCAGGTCCTTGTAAGAATATTATGTTTCTCTAGGTCATCAAGTCTTTTAGATAAGGTTTTCGGGCTTATTCCTGTTAATGATCGTTCTAGTTCGGTGAATCTTTTTTTTCCGCCATATAAATCTCTCAGTATTAAGCCAGTCCATTTACTGCCAATTATCTCAATGGCGGAAGCTATACAGCCAGAATGTGGTTCAAGTTTTTGATTTATTAATTTCATACTTTATTTTGTATAGTATTGGCCTTATTATTAATATACCAAGTTTAGCACCAATTAAAATGAAAGGGAAAATATGAAATTACAAGTTATCGTAGGAAGCACAAGGGAAGGAAGAAAATCATTACAATTTTCTAAATGGATTGCAAATACCGCTAAGGAGAATAAGAATTTAGAGGTTGAAATAGTAGATCTTATAGATTACGATCTGCCAATGTTTAATGAGGCTGTTTCTCCAAGATATAACCCAGAAAGAAAAGTTGAAGGTGACGTTAAGAAATTTTTAGACAAAATTGCTGAAGCTGATGCTTATGTGTTTGTAACACCCGAATACAATCACTCTTTATCTGGAGTTCTCAAGAATGCATTAGACTACACAGGTTACGAACTAAATAAAAAACCTGCTGCTACTGCAACTCATGGTAGTGTTGGTGGTGCAAGGGCTGCCGAACATCTAAAAATGATTCTTTCTGAGTGTCGAGCGGTGATAGTTCCAATAAACTTACACTTTAACCACTTTATTAATGGAAATATTGATGAAGAAGGTAATCTTATTAAAGAAATGAAGGAATTGCAGTATGGTCCTCATACTACAGTAAACACAATGCTAGGTGAACTTGTTTGGTATGCAGAAGCTTTAAAAAACGCTCGAGAACAATAATTCTTAATTAGCTACTTTAGAAATATTTTCTTGTTTCAGCTTGGCGGTGAAGTGATTTATTATATTCACAATCGTTTCATCCTCGGCAATGCCAGCTATTTCATTAGCTGGAGTATCTGATGTTGAATAATGAACAAAAACATCATGAACTGTTGTTCCTCCACCATACCATTTACCATTTTCTTTGAGATAATCTGTACTTAATAAATTTGTGTAATAGTCCAGACAATCTTTTGTGCTTTTAAAAGTGAAGGCATGATTGGGATCAGTTGTATATGCACCAAGTCCCCAGAAATTATTTCTGGTTTTGGCAAATTCTGACTTACCCCAATTACTTTCAACGGCCATATGTGACAGCATAAATAGACCATTTATATTTGTATTTTGTTCTGCGTCATAGATTGCTTGGCCTACACCTGCTAAATCTGTTCCATTTACCATATAATCGTAGTCGTTAGCTTTAAATCCTGACTTACCAACAACATCCGAGCTAATATTCCAGATTTCAAATCCTTTTGGGGTATTTTTGTCTGGAATAGTGAAAGTTTCAGGTTGCACTTCGCTAGTCTGAATCTTTTCACTCGGAGATTTATCCGCCGACAAGGTAATTGAATTATGGGAAGCTATAGGCGCACTATTGAACTCACCAGTAGTTGAGGCCAACCCGGTTAAACTTCCTATGCCTGCTATGGTGGTAACAGCAACTTTTCCTCCATGCCTTTTCGTTAAATCAAGGGCATCGGCAAATTTATTATTACCTAAATCGTTAACAGCTTGCCTATGAGCGTTAACAGCTTCTAGAATTTCTTCATGACTAGGTGTCGAGGTGGTTCGTTTTATTTCATCCATAAAATACTACCTAGTTTTATATTATCTAGGAATACCTGTTGGTTCTGAGGACTGTCCACTAGGTCTTACGGTTGTATCGGCTTGAGCGGGGATAGTGTTATTTTGTGAGAACTGGTCAAAGAATCCTCTAGCGAACTTCTCTCTAACAGGAGCATCAGCAAGAGTAGCTGGACGTTCATACAGTTTTTCGAATATAGCAGCTGCATCTTCAGGGGAAATATCTGGGTTCTTTAACTGAGTCAAAAGATAGGAACCATTAATTTGTCCTATAACGAAGTCAATTTGAACTAAAGGATCATTTGGATTTTTTCCTTCTGCCCTAGACGGATCAATTAACTTTGAAGAAGGAGTGAACTGAAATTCTCCCCAACCAACGTTTGAATCATGGATTTGTGCTTGCGTTAAGCTTTCTGCAGGGGTCACCGTACCATCTGTAGAACCTTGAAGTCTTTCTGGTTGATTATTTGATTCGGCTCTAGCATTTCCTAGCACGCCAGCGGCACCACCAGGGCTTAAGCCATATTTGCTAATCAGATAATTATATTGGTCTCCAATTGAAGCCATTTTTTCAGGACTTTGATTGATTGTTGCTGGTGCTATCTCTGGAGTGCTAGGAGCTACAGGTGTTTGTTCAATTGCTGGTGCTACCTCAGGAGCTGGAGCAGGGGTATAACCTGTAGAATTACCTGGAATTTCTATCTGTTGACCAGTTGTAATTGCATCGAAGTCATGCATTGGGTTAGCCGCTTCAACATCACCCAAACTAACACCACTATTAGATGCTATTCCTGATAATGTATCACCAGCCTGAACAGTAACTTCACTGGTTGTTGTGGCTGTGTTACCTGAAGCATTAGATGCTCCTGGAATTTCTATCTGTTGACCAGTTGTAATTGCATCGAAGTCATGCATTGGGTTAGCCGCTTCAACATCACCCAAACTAACACCACTATTAGATGCTATTCCTGATAATGTATCACCA
>CAIYEO010000004.1 GCA_903925195.1 uncultured Candidatus Saccharibacteria bacterium
GATCTGATCAGTGCATCTAGAACTATTAGAATTACAGGAAGTGATAATATTATCGCTTATATAAGCAGCCCAAATCTTCGGGCTTCACTTACTTATTGTGAGTATGCAGTCATAGTAAGGTCAATCGCTGATCGAAAAGCACTTGATAAAGCCATAATGAGTTTACCTATAGAAATAAGCAGTGGCTTTCATTATAGAATAATCTCACAACAAGAGGATCATCTTCAGGCTCGAAAGGTTAGACAAGATATAACCATTAAAAAATCTAGTAGATTATTATCTAAAGAGCAGATCCTATATATTCAGCATAACCGTCTATATCAAGACGAGATAGACTAAACCAGTGCCGATTGCGCAACAAGCTTCTTGCAGCTAGTACTGCATGTATTATTAGAAAAACAATCTTTACAAATAAGAATCAGCTTATTACAAGACTTGTTGGCACAATTTTCGAAATTGCTAGTTTTAGACTTGCAGTGGACGCATGATCCTATATCTTTTGAATCCTCAGAAAATTTCTGAACCATTCTTTTGTCAAAGATATACAATGATCCATCCCAATATCCATTGTCTCCATATTTCTCACCATACTTAACGATTCCTCCATCAATTTGATAGACGTCTTTAAAGCCATTCTTTTTCATTAGCATTGAAAGTACTTCACATCTTATTCCACCGGTACAATAAGTAATAACTTTTTTGTTTTTTAACTTATCGTATTTAGGTTTTATAATCTCTTGTTTAAAATCTCTAGTAGTATCAACGGATGGCACAACAGCATTTTTGAATCTACCAACTTCAGCTTCATATTGATTGCGGCCATCAAAAAAGACAACTTCATCCTCACCGTATTTCTCGATAAGTTTATGGACAGCCTCTGGGCTCAAATGCTTACCGCCACCAATAATTCCCGAACTATCAACTTTAATATCGTCAGCTGCACCAAATGTGACTATTTCATCTCTAATTTTAACCGATAATTTCGGAAAATCAGCAAGACTTCCATCAGACCATTTAAATTCAATTCCTTTAAATGGTAGATAGGCTTTAGCTTCTTTTACATACTCTTTGACGTCTTTTATATCTCCACCGAGGGTTCCATTGATACCATGAACAGAAATAATAATCCGCCCCTTTAAAGATAGTCTTTCGCAGAGATTTTTTTGCCACAACCTAACAGCTTCAACATCGCCGATTGGTGCAAACTTATAAAATAATATTATTTTTTCCATAATTATTAATTTTAACAGATTAAGCCTAGTTTTCTAATAATTTCAAAAGATGTTATAAATATATTATGAACAAATGGAAAATTGTCATATTACTAGGTTGCGCTCAATTTGTCATGGTACTAGATAGCACAGTAATGAACGTTTCTATATCAAAAGTTGTCGAAGACCTTCATAGTAGTGTTACTGCAATGCAGACTGCTATTACATTTTATACTCTAACTATGGCAGCCCTAATGTTAATTGGCGCAAAACTAGGAGATATATGGGGGCGAAGGAAGGCATTCATTATTGGTTCAATCGTCTACGCCTGTGGATCACTAATTACTGCCCTTAGTCCCAATATGGCTACTCTATTTATCGGTTGGTCAGTTATTGAAGGACTTGGAGCAGTTTTAGTAATACCTGCTATCGCTGCCTTAGTTGCGAATAATTATAGCGGCAAAGATAGAGTTACTGCCTTTGCAATTATTGGCGCTATCTCTGGTGCAGCAGTCGCAGCTGGACCACTAATAGGGGGCTTCATGACAACCTATTTATCTTGGAGGTATGTTTTTTTTGGAGAAGTCCTAATAATGGCAATAATCTTGGTTCTCAACAGAATCATTAAAGATAGTGTTAAAAAATCAATTAGTAAGATTGATATCTTAAGTGCTGTATTATCGGCTACCGGTTTGATACTTATTGTTTATGGAATGTTACAGAGTAAAACATGGGGTTGGATTATCCCGCATGGTGTTCCTTCGGTTAATGGGCATGCAATTACACCATTTGGTCTGTCTATAGTTATTTATCTAATCACTCTTGGTGCTATCTTGATAAAACTATTCTATAACAGGCAGAAAAAGCTTGAAGAGACTAACAAGAACCCACTCGTCAAAGTGTCACTTCTAAAGATTTCACAATTAAGAGGTGGCTTAGGTGTGCTAATAGGCCAGTTCATAATTACGGCCGGCTTATTCTTTTCGATACCTGTCTATTTACAAATGACTCTAGGATACAATGCCCTAGACACTGGCATCCACATCTTTCCCTTGTCGATTGGATTAATTCTATTTTCTATCATCGGAACAAAACTAACTAAAAAATATTCACCTAGAAAAATTATTCGCATTGGACAGATTATATTAATACTAAGTGTTTTCATACTTCTGGCATCAGTTTCACTGACTCTTAAGAATACTATCTTCTTAGTATCAATGTTTTTTGCTGGCGCAGCCTTAGGTCTACTATCTTCACAAATTGGAAACGTCAATATGTCTTCAGTTAATAAAAAAGAAACAAGTGAAGTCGGCGGACTCCAGGGATTATTTCAAAACTTAGGTTCATCACTGGGAACGGCCCTGATTGGATCCATATTTATTGCAGCCTTGTCTGCAAACTTTGCTGGGAACATTCAGTCTAGTAATCTGCCTCAAACTATCAAAACAACTGTTAATACGGCGTCACAATCAGGAATATCAATCGTTCCAGTTAGTGAAGTAAATAGCATTGCCAATAAAAATGGGGTATCTCAAGCAGACGGAAATGAGATAACCAGTATATATGCTAGCTCTCAAATTGATGCTATGAGGATTGCCCTATCCGGTCTTATACTAATTTCACTAATTTCACTTTTATTTTCAAAGAATATTCCTGATACAATAATAAAATGAATAAAGAGACAAAAGCAAAACTAGACAAAAATGCTTATAGACTCATACTGCTTGCTGCTTTCAGTACTTTAGCGGGTGGTACTATTTTTTATCATTTTATTGAAAAGCTATCTTGGTTAAATTCTTATTATTTTAGTGTGATTACATTAACTACCGTAGGTTATGGTGATATAACTCCAAAAACAAATATTGGAAAAATATTTACAACCTTCTACATATTTATTGGAGTCGGCATAATTACTGTCTTCATAACATCAACAGTCAAAAGACGTGGAGCAAAGATGGTTCATAAACGTCAAGCTAAATATTTGGCTTCTAAAAAAGAAAAAAAATAAGAATAATTACTTGTTATAATCCGAAAGTAATTTAATCTCATCTAATTCGTCGAATTCAGTAGCTCTGCTCTCAAGTGTAATATAGTGAGGACTCCTCTGATTATGTCTATTTACAAAAGATATCGAAGACCAATCACATCTTTTTACTTGTTGATCTTTTAGGATCTGACTTCTTAACAATGCTCTAGTATTAGAAGGAGGAATTAATGTAGATTTCTTCACTTCTTGTGCCGGGATAGTTAATCTAAATTTTTGCTTATCTCTAAGTTTGTAACCATAACCGGTTTTTCTATTAGTTATTTCCCCTTCAACTGATGTAATCTCACGGTAATCATATTTCATATCTATAGCTTGAGCTTCCAAATCTGTGTAATCTCTTATTATTCCGAAATTTCTATCATTTTCTAGCTTATGACGAATAATGCACATTTTTGCAGCCCAGTCAGCTCTATCGGATAATAATGCAATATCTTCTTGCCCTGAAGTAACCTTTCTAAAATCGTCACAATAATCATAAATTTCTTGGGCTATTTTAAAATAATTACTTGGAATATCGGCATATAGGCCAAGTCTCTTCATCGCTAATTCAGCTATTTTTTGCTGATAATCGATAGCGTCATTCTGCATAGATGAGACCTCTAAAGTCCCATCTTCCATGAGATACATCTCATTTACAGTTTTCGTATTATTCAAATATTCTTCTTCTGTTGAATGGTTTTTAAAATATTTACTAAGGGGTGCGAGTTCGTCACTTTCGTATAAGGCTAAGAACATGCCCATGCCCCCTAGTCGCATTTGAACTGCCCAGTCAGATATATTTATATCATTACAGCGAATTTCAACTCTAGAAGAATCTCTATCAGGCACTACTCTCGCAACTGTACCCATATATCCATAGCCCGTGATAGCGCTCAAGCCATCAATCTTCTGTGAATAAAACATTCCACCAGTATTGCTAACATGGCCCGCACCAGTAATTAGAGATCGAGTGGCAACAAATTGAAGTAAATATGGGCTAATTCTATTTCTGTTAGCAATTTTAGTGTTTATATCAACTCCAAAATTATCGTGACAACCTTTACGATTACCGTTGCTATCGACTACTCTTCTTTGTAATCTAATAGAAACTTTTTCATGCTCTTCAATAGATGTTTGGGTGGCATAATTTTCCGCTATTTGATCCATTATAAATTCACCAACTCGAATATACTTAGTGAGATCTTCGGGAAGGACACATTCTGGTGTTGCTCTTTCTATATTGGTTGGAAGGGCATTGTCTTCACTGCCACCTACATATATCCTGAAGCCATTAGTCATAAATTGATCATCACTGCCCATGATTGATTCTGGAATATATCGTGATAGATTATCGGCAAGATCATAAGGCTCATCGATAGATCCACCAATATCAACAATCATCCCAGTTTCTTCCTCATTTCCCATGATTACTGGAAATGGTGCCTCAACTTTTTCAAATTCCATGATTTAATCCTAAATACTATTTAATAGATAATAAAACAATATTATTGCATTAGCAACTTTATAAGTTTTGCTAAATTAATTTCCACAATAAATGACATGTTTTGCTATCATAAAATAATGAGAAGTATTATTAAAGTCCTAATCATCAATCCAGATAATCAGATATTGGTATTAAGGAGAAGTTTATCTCATCCATTCTATCCTCATCATCTAGATTTCCCTGGCGGAGAAAAAGAAGCAAACGAAACTGAGTTAGAAGCATTAAAAAGAGAAATTATTGAAGAAACCGGCTTAGATTATGATCTTACTAATACTAAGTTACTAATAAGTCAGTTGAGGTCAAAAGATACCAATGTTATTTTATATAGTCTCCTAATTAAAGAAGCAAACCCTAAGCTTACGTTAAGCTGGGAACATGATGATTATCTATGGCTAAGCCAACAACAACTAATAGCAAAGACAGTACCTGAACCAATTGACGGATTCTATGAGATGACAATTGAATATCTGGAAAATAATTCTATCTAAAAATGGTTATACTGATTCACTCATCAAAAACAATGCAATCCTTGGCAAATAATAAAGCTCACTATCAAAAGCCTAGATATATCAAAGAAGCCACACAGTTACAGAAGTACTTATCGGCACTACCAACTTCTGCCTATATTAAAGATATGAAATTATCAGCCAATCTTGCAGACAAGACAAAGCAGCTAGTTAATAGTTGGTCTTATAGTCCCAATGATCAAACGCCAGCCGCAGAATGTTTCCTTGGTGATATTTATTCCGGACTACAATTTAATAAATTAACTGATGAAGAAAAACAGTGGGCTAATGAACACTTGTTTATTATTTCAGGTTTATACGGAATACTTAGACCACTAGATAGTATTTTTCCCTACAGACTAGAGCTAGGATATAGATTATCTCCATACGGGAATAACAATCTATATACCTTTTGGGGAGATAAATTAGCAAAATTAATTCCAAAGAATGAAAATATAATTAATTTAACATCCGTTGAATATGGTAGAGCAATAATGCCTTATCTAAGCGACATAGTTGTCCAACCTACTTTTTTAACTAAAAATATCAAATTAAATAAATATGTCTCTGTCGCCGTCCACTCAAAAATCGCTAGAGGGGCAATGGCACACTGGCTAATTGTGAATAAGGAAGAAAATATTAAGAAATTTAAAGAGTTGGGCTATATATATAACAATGAATTAAGCGAGCCCAATAAACCAGTTTTCGTCACTGAAAGGTTCTTAGGTTTAGGACTAAGTGTAAGATTAAAGAATAAGTAGCAAATAATTATTACTTATGTTATAATTTTAACTTAATTTATGAGACGATGCATAAATAAGCATCGTATTTTTTTATGAAACTAGATTCAAAACATATTCGAAATATAGCTATCATAGCTCACGTTGACCACGGCAAGACCACTTTAGTAGATGGTCTCTTAAAGCAGTCTCATATTTTTCGAGACAATCAAAGTGAAATGAACCAAGATCTAATCATGGATAGTGGTGACCAAGAACGTGAAAGAGGCATTACTATTACAGCTAAAGTTACAGCTGTAGAACATAACGACTACCGCATTAACATAATAGATACTCCTGGACATGCTGACTTCTCTGGAGAAGTTGAACGAACAATAAATATGGCTGATGGCTGTATTCTTATCGTTGACGCTCAAGAAGGACCTATGCCACAAACAAAATTCGTTCTAGGTAAGGCATTAGCTAATGAACTTAAGCCAATTGTAATTATTAACAAGATAGACAAACAAGGCTCAAGAATTAGTGAAGTAGAAGATGAGTTGGCCGATTTATTCCTAGAACTAGCTGTTCACGAAGATCAACTACATTATCCAACTTACTATGCTATTGGCCGTGAAGGTAAAGCTTGGACAAAACCACCAACTGATGTAGAAGAAAAAGTTGATCTATCGGTAATCTTCGACGCTATCATAAATGACATACCTGCTCCAACAGTTGAAGTAGATATGCCATTCCAAATGCAAGTTTCCGCTCTAGCATGGGACACCTTTAAGGGTAAGTACGCTATTGGCCGAATAACTAGAGGGTCAATTAAAGCTGGTGAAAAAGTATGTTTAATGAAAAATGGTGAAGTTAGCTCTAAAGGTCAAGTAGATAGCATCTTCAAGAGTCGTGGTGTCGGAAAAGTAGCTGCTGATGAAGCTATTGCAGGTGAAATTATTCAGTTAACTGGAATTAGTGATGTTAACATTGGTGATACATTAGCCGACATAGACAAGCCTGAAGCATTACCAAGTCTTGAAATCGAAGCACCTACTCTAAAAGTTTATCTTGGACCAAATACAAGCCCCTTTAAAGGTCAAGAAGCAGAATTCTCAACAGGCAGACAAATTGGAGATCGACTTGCAAAAGAACTTGAATCTAACATTGGTTTAAGAGTAGAAGAAGATGGTATTGGCTTTTTAGTTAGTGGCCGTGGAGAACTACACCTTAGCGTTCTTATTGAAACTCTAAGACGTGAAGGTTTTGAATTTGAAGTACGAAGACCTCAAGTAGTAACCAAAGAAGAAAACGGTAAAACACTCGAGCCTATTGAAGAGCTTATTATTGAAGTCCCTGCCGAATACGTTGGAGCAGTTCAAATGGAACTAGGTGCCAGAAGAGCTGCCTTAAAAGAACAGTTCGCAACACCAAAAGGTGTAACTAAACTAATTTATGAACTGCCTACAAGAGCTTTACTTGGTCTCAGGAACATTCTCACTACGAATACCAAGGGAACTATTATCATGAACAGCCTGATGATTGACTACCAACCAATGGGTTCGCAGCTTCAGAAGCTTAGAAATGGCGTTATAGTAGCATTTGAAAACGGTTTGACTACTCCATATGCATTAGAAATGCTAGAAGATCGAGGCGTTTGTTTTGTAAAGCCTGCCGAAAAAGTTTACGCAGGTCAAGTTGTTGGCTTAAATAAAAGAAATGACGATATTGAAATGAACGTGTGTAAAGCAAAGCACCTTACTAATATGCGAAGCTCGTCTAGCGATGGAACTGTACAGCTAACACCTCCTATCATCTTTAGTCTAGAAGAGTGCTTAGATTTCCTAGAAAATGATGAATTACTTGAAGTTACTCCAAAAAGCCTAAGATTAAGAAAAATTGAACTAGATCACAACAAACGAAGACGTAGTAATAAATAAATTTTTCTAGATATTCCAAAATATTTAAGCTAATATTAAGGAATGGAAAAATATCAAATATATCACCAACCTGAGCTAGATCTTATTCATCAAAATAATCACTTAACAAAAGATTTGGGAAGATTAGCGATTGAGACTCTCAAAGCAATTTCTCATAAAATTTCTCATAAGGATTATCAACCAATACAAACTTTCGAAGAAAGAATGGTTATAGACCTAATCGAAGATGATAGTTGCTACGGGTCAATCTATAATACCGATGGTTCTGAGACTCAATTAGTTTTTCCAATTTCTGAGCTACCAGCATATAAGGTTAGCCAAGAATAGCACCTTAGTATCAGGTTAAATTCAGCATTCTAGAATATAATACTTAATAATGTACCGATATAAGCTTAAATCTATCAATGATCTCTCAAGAGATACTATCAGCCTGGAGCTAGAACCTATTAGTGTTTCCGACAATTTTAAATTCTTTCCGGGACAATATGTTGCCTTAGGTTTTAAAAAGTTCGGGAGACCATCTCCTATGCGCTGTTTTTCTATTACAAACTCGCCTAACGAATCAATTCTAAAAATAGCACTAAAAAAACATGGAAGCTATACAAAAACCATTTCTAAACTAGCGATCGGCGATTCATTGTTTGTACATGGCCCGTTTGGTAATTTTGTAATAGATGAGGACTCAGACAAAAATATAGTGCTAATTGCTGGTGGCATAGGTATTACGCCATATATAAGCATGCTCAGATATTTAACTGAAGAAAATATCAAACTACCAACTACTCTTGTCTACGCGGTTAGGTCATCTGACAATATCCCATTTTACGATGAGATTATTAAATTAGAAAAATCTAACCCCTATCTAAGAGTTATATTCTTAGTTTCTCAACAAATATCCAGTAGTCATGCTGTAAGTAGAAAAATCCTAAAATCGAGATTAACTTCAGAACTAATGGGCAAAATTACCAATGGAAAATATGATGAATTTACTTATTTTATATGTGGCTCAAAAACACTTACTCACTCAGCTACAGATATCCTTGTATCCAATGGAGTAATCCACGATAAGATTATTACCGAGGAATTTAGCCCAAACAGTCAGCTAAAAAATGATTCAGCAGATGAAAAAAGAAGTATACCAATCTACACATATCTATTTTCAGGAGGAATTTTAACGCTTGGCATCCTATTTTTCATGGCAATTGATTTAATTCGAGCCGTACCAAAGCTAGTCAATGCCCAAACTACACAGAATCCAGCTCCAGTAAACACAGACGATACAAAGACCCCTACAACTACCATAAATCAATCGACTCCCGCTCAAAGCACTCCGACCTATAACCCTCCTACTCCTGCGCCTAGTCAAAACACATACCAACAACCGACTACATCAGTCTCATAACCTTATGATTAACAGATTCCAGCAACAATTTGACTGTCTTGGCTCAAAGGCTTTTTTTACCTTGACCACAGAAAA
>CAIYEO010000005.1 GCA_903925195.1 uncultured Candidatus Saccharibacteria bacterium
GAGTTTGGCATTGCACCAAAATATGCTTGTGTAGAGCCCGGACCTTTTAAATTGAAATAAGATGTTGGTAGTCCACAGGGATTTTGACCAATAGCTGAACTAGAAGTAGAGTCCCAGGGGTTGGTGAATCCAGCACGCCAGCTTACTGAATTGTCTACACACGATATGCATGAAGATCCGTTTGCAGTTCCATCCCAGCAAGTTTTATAAGCGTTAGTACCATCATTATCATAAGCTGTTACACCATTAGTGTTATAAGGGTACTCTCCATTATGATCGGCCGCATACAGTCCTAAAGCAGCAACGTAAGCTCCCGCATCTCTTCTTCTTTGACTATCCTGCCTGGCAAAAGAAAGTTGCGGCATAGCTTGAAAAACTATTAATAATATTAATGATGCAATTGCCAGAACAACAAGTACTTCAATTATCGTGAAGCCTTTACTCTTAAGCGTAAGGGTTTTCATATCCTTCAGTATACTATGTTTTATATTCTATTGTGCTTTTTGAATGATGCCCCAGATTCATATTCTTTAGATCTATCGCTTAGTGGCTTCTCTTTAAGTAGTAGGGCTAGAATAAATACTCCGAAGCCCGCTGGGATAGCAATGATATAGATTGCTCTGAATGAATTAGTAAAGGCTATAAGAATGTCTTGTACTACTGCATTTGGTAGATGACCTAGGCCTGCTACCCCATTTTGTAAATGTTTGACATCAATATTTACTTCGCCTGGTAGTAACTTATGAATATTATAGGTTAATCTGTTTGTTAAGACGGCACCGAAAATGGCCGTTCCAAGTGCTCCCCCAAGAGTTCTAAAGAAAGTAACTGCAGCTGTGGCTGTTCCAAGATCAGACCTGTCGACAGAGTTTTGAACTGCTAAAACCATGACTTGAAGTAGCATACCGATTCCAAGGCCTAGTACTAGCATCCAAGCCGAAAGAACTAACTGACTGGTATTGATGGTTAAGTGACTAAATAACCAAAAACCAAAAGTCATTAATACCCCACCGATTATTGGGAAAGGTCTATAGTGTCCGAATTTAGAAATTAAACGTCCAGAGACTATTGAGGCTGTAAACAAACCGAATACTAAAGGCAATAAATACAGACCAGATTTAGTGGCCGAGTAGCCTCGTACTATTTGCTGATATTCAGGTAGAAAAATTATGGCACCAAATAATACGGCACCAGACAAAAAACTAAGAGCCAGCGAAACTCGGAATATGCTATCTTTGAATAATCTTAACGGTAATATTGGTTCTTGAACTTTTTGCTCATTGTATATAAATAACAAAGTAAATAGGAGGGCTCCAAAAATTAACTCTTTTATTTGTATTGATCCCCAAGCATAGGTGTTACCTCCGAGTACTGTAGTTAAAAGAATACAAATTAGTGACGAGCCAAGAAGAACGGCACCAAGATAATCTATTTTATGGCGATTTTTATGAACTGGTATATGTAGCCTAGTAGCAATTGCTACGAGAGCTAAAATTCCTAGTGGTATGTTTATGTAGAAGATCCATCTCCATGAAAGATTATCTGTGAAGAAGCCACCAAGTAATGGTCCAATAACACTAGATAATCCAAACACAGCTCCAAAATAGCCTTGATACCTACCCCTATTTCTAGGCGGTATAACATCACCAATAATTGCAAAAATAAGAGAGATTAAACCTCCAGCCCCAAGTCCCTGGATGCCACGAAAAACTATTAATTGATCCATATTTTGAGACATACCACAGAGGACTGAACCAAGCAGAAAAAGCACTATAGCGAATTGGAAAATCTTTTTCCTTCCATACATATCCCCAATTTTTCCATACAGTGGAGTCGATACAGTGCTTGTTAGTAAATATGCTGTAACAACCCACGATAGCTTGTTTAGACCATGTAGTTCAGTAACTATTCTAGGCAGAGCTGTAGAGACAATCGTTTGATCAAGTGCGGCTAGTAGCATGGCTAGCATCAATGCTGAGATAATTACCATGATCTCAGCATGTGATCTTTCTTGTGGTAATACTTCCCGTGCTTTTTTATTGTTAACTGACATTAGGCTTAATTATACCATAAAACATCCGCAGTATTTTAATTATCACTGTCTATATAGCTAAACTATCACGAGGGTTATCTGAGTCTATAAGTTCTATATCAAAATTTCTTATAAAGTCGCAAAGTTCTAATTCTACAGAATGGCTTTCATAGCCATCATTTTTTTTAAAACAAACTTTAATTGAGTTGGTCGTTAAATCTAAACCGTTTAAATCTGTAAAAACTTGATCGGCATAGAATATAAAATTATTATTTGAATCTTTATAGTTCTCCATATTAGCTTCATGAAAAACACTAGATAATCCATATCTTCTGTTTCTTTCTTCAAGGCTCAAGGGTTTTAGTTTAAATAATTTATCATCTGGTGAGACTACTGAAATTTCTATTCCAGTATCGAAGTCTATATGTGCTTCTCTTCTTTGCATCAAATTTTTAAGGCCTATGTTATTTGCAAATTCATTGATATAGATAATTGAATCAACAAGTGATTCACAGTTTGGTTCATAAATTTGTCTATCTATTTTGTCAAAAAATCTCATAATTTAATCCGCTAGATTTATTATCTCAGTAGTATAGTTATTAATGAAATCGTCGGCTGACATACCAACAAAGATTTCCTTATTTTGATCATCAATATTTGCTTCTAATTGAACTATAGCGTAGGTATTAACATCGTCGCTACCAACAGTTATTGATATTCTTTCAACATATAATGGATTGCTATCATTAAAGATTGTTGAATATTCAAGCATCTCAGAATCGTTATCGTTAATACAAAAATTTGTTTTTCGGTTTTTATCTTTAGAAGTTATTCTAAAGATTTCATCTTTATTAAGCTCAAATGAAATATCCATAAAATTTTCTACAGATATATCAAAATGTCTAGATAGGTTATTGAATGAATGAGCCATGAGGTCAGAGTAGTAAATTGTTTCTAGCATATCCAGGACTTTAGTAATCGGCTCATTTTCTTGTTTTGTAATTTCTTTTTCTGAATTGAAGCTATTTTCTGGATTACTCATAATATCATTACACCTTATTAATGCTCATTTGTCTAATGTTTATTCCGTTTCTTTACTAACAAAGTTTAAGCTGTACTTTTCTAGGAATTCACTACTAGGAATGTTTACTATGATTGTTGTCTCATCATCAAGAGTTTGTCTAAAACAGACGTTAGAATTAAATTTTCCATCAGTATTCTTAGCTAGGTTGATGTTAATTACTTCAACCAGTAGTGGACTGAACTGATTAATGTTAGCATCAAAAAGTTCTCTTTCATCATTGAATTTCATTTTTGTTATCTTTTCTGGATCATTCGCATAAAGACTGAATAGGCTTTGGTCTCCCGCCATAAACGTTCCGATAAAAACATCTAGTGAGCCATTTATGTATGCTCCACTATTTTCATGAAGCTGATTGAAGTTATTTGCTATTTCATCAGATTGAGTAATGGCATCTATAACATTCTGACATATTACATTTGGACTATTATTGTAATCTTCTCTAAAACTTTCCATAATTAAAGTATATTATACATTAATTACTGAATAGTGTCAATCTTGGTCAATGGTCAACATTCTAACTTAGTAAGCAATATTATTGGAAATAATTTTCGATTAATCTTCCGC
Source organism: uncultured Candidatus Saccharibacteria bacterium (assembly GCA_903925195.1). The sequence goes on from CAIYEO010000005.1 coordinate 3,681, forward strand.
ATTATTATTTCTTACAAATCCTCCTGATTGACGATCCCAGAGTTTTGCGTATAAACCTTTTTTTCTAATAAGTTCATTATGAGAACCCTCTTCTAGAATACTACCATCCTTAATAACTAGGATTCTATCAACATCCTTGATGGTAGATAATCTATGTGCAACTATTATTGTAGTTCGACTTTTAATTAGCCTACTAAGAGCATCCTGAACCTTAGACTCGTTCTCGCTATCAAGTGCACTAGTTGCTTCATCTAAGATGAGTATTGGTGAGTTTTTCAGCATAGCTCTGGCTATAGCGATTCTTTGCCTCTGTCCACCAGATAACTTAACACCTCGCTCTCCTACGAGAGTATCATAGCCCTCTGGTAACTTGGTGATGAATTCATGAGCATTGGCAAGTTTAGCAACACCAATGATGGACTCCATTTTTGCATCTAATTCTCCATAACCTATATTCTCAGCAATTGACCTATGAAATAGCACAGGTTCTTGAGGAACGTAAGTAATGGCTCGTCTAAGGTCATATTGTGTAATATCTCTTATGTCTTGTCCGTCAATAGTAATTGATCCACTGTCGACATCTATAATTCTTAGTAGTAGATTAGTAAAAGTTGTTTTACCAGACCCACTTGGACCAACTAAGCCAATTTTCTCACCCTGTTTGATATGAGCATTGAAATTTTCAAAAAGTGCATGCTTATTTTCGCTATGCGTAAACTTAACGTCAGTGAATTTAATGTCTCCTCTATGAATAAGAGATTCTTCAGGTGTCTCTGGATCATTAATCTCATTTTTAACAGAAAAGGTTTCGAGCATTTCATTTGAATCAGATAATCCCTGGTTGACGCCCCTAAGGACTCGACCGAATTGCCAGAGCCTATCTACTATGCCGCCTGCATAGCTAATAACTAAATAGAGAATACTAGCGTTCAAGTGTAGCGAGGTAACAGCGAAAATACCATAAGCGAAAGCTATTACTCTAAAGCCGTTAGATAAAGTATGTGACGTTACTTCATTTTTGAATACCTCAAAAGACAAAACTTTATAGTTCTTCTCTGTTTCGTTAGCTGCTTTTGAGAATCTCTTCAGCTCAAAGTCTTCATTTGCAAAAGCTCTAATATTGCTAATATTAGTAATAGCATCAGCCAGTTCAGCAGTCCTTTTGCTCTCGCTTATAGATACTTTTTTATTGAACTGGAATTGATGCTTAATTCTTTTAGACATAATAATCATATATATAATTACGATTATTAGTAGGATAATTGCAAAGTTAAAAGCAACTATTCCCAGCACAACTAGTGAGCCAATCAATGTAACAACTCCAGTAATAATACTCCAGAAAAACTCATCCATAAGTTTTTCATAGCCACTAATATATTTATTGACTTGAGATACTAAAGCTCCGCCAAATCTGTTAGCATGGAATGTTTGTCCTTTATGTTCTAGGATATTGAAAGCGTCGATAATTAGATCCCTTTGAACTGACTCTTCAAGTCTCCATGCTGCATAGGATTGCAATCTCCAGGTTATTAAACCTAGTAGCATAAAAATGCTAAATAGAATTAGATAAGGCAATAGATATCTGAAGTTTAGAGTTTCATGTAGAGAGTAAGCTTTTTGCATCTTTAAAAATGCCCTTGAAATTACAAATGGAGAAAGTATGTCCTGGAATAGTATTGCAAAGACTGAGCCCAGCGTGGCGACCCAAAAAAACTTCTTATATTTAAGGTTATAAGAATTGATATTTTTAAGAGTCCGTTTTATATTGATATTTTTATGCATAAGTATCTACCTTTTAATTATTGTATTATATTTAACATAATTCCTTTATAGGAATTATTTAATTAGTTGTCTTATTATTTTATTTCTTGTAGTTCTTTATTATAATATTTTATCAGCTTCTTTATTTTTTATAATCTTAGGTTTTTTCCAGCCATTGTATAATTGCTTAGTGTTATACCATCCATAGCTCACCCCACCTATTTCAAAAATATATTCAGCCCAATGTGGTGCACTGATAGCAGCTAAACCAAGAACAGAGCTTGGGATTACAAAATCACGCAATGAATCTCTGAAGGCAAACTTATCGCTAGTCTTTTTAGACTCGCGTCCTCCCCTGTTGATGTATAAGACTATGGCATTTAATGCTATAGCACCAGTAGCAGCTTTGATATCGTTGTGTGAAAAGTTTATCCCCTCAGTTGGTGCGGTTAGTTTAAACTTATCATTAACTATTTCGTTGGCTGTTTCATAGGTTGCTAAGGTTGATGCTCCGATTGCAAAAGAAATAGCCATACGCCTGGCCTTGCCTATAACACCTTTTTTGTCAGATCTAACTTCGATGGCTGCGGCTCCAAAAGTAAGGGCATCAGTAAACTCTTCAGCTGCTTCAACAATTAAAGCTGGTTGATTGCCACTCAGACCTCCAAATAATTGAAGACTGGCTGATCCGGCACGCAGTACAGCAGATTTTGTAAACTTTGAAAATCTCTGCTCTGGCGTTCCTTCTATAAATTCATGATGTTCGTGAGACATGTTAATCCTTTAATACATCTATATTATAGCATAAATACTATTAAAAAGCTATTAGTGACCGGCAGATGTTGCAATATCGAAATCAGCTTTTGGCTCACGGTTTTGCTTAATAAGGAAAGCGGATAGTAGAAATGCTAACACTGCAAAACCAACGCCGACTAGGAATGCATCGTGGTAGCTGTGAACTTGAGCATATAGGTATAGATTGGGTTGAGTCGGGTTATTAGCTATGTATTTAGTTATAGCACTTGCTGACACTCCAGATAGTATAGCTAGACCAATTGCTCCACCAATTTGCTGGGAAGTATTTAGTAGACCCGAAGCTAATCCTGATTTTTCCTTAGGAACACCTGAGGTTGCTGCAATAGTAATTGATACAAAAATTATTCCAAGGCCTAATGCGACTAAGATGATTCCTGGAAAAACACTTTTCCAATATGTCCCATTAACCTGGATGTTAGATAGATATAATAAACCTAGTGCTAGAAATGCAGGAGCTACCATCAATGGTTTTTTATAGCCAAACTTCCCTACTATCTTCGCCATTCGAGATGCTGTAAAGCCAATTACGAATGTTATAGGCAAAAAGCTTAGGCCAGATTTTACTGGAGAAAAATGGAGTACTTCTTGTAAGTAAAGAGTTAAGAAAAAGAACATTGAATAAAGACAAGCTGTAATTGGAAACTGAGTTAAGTTGGCAGCCGCTATATTTCCAACCTTGAAAATATCTAGAGGTATTAAAGGGTGCTCTTTTCTTTGTTCGTTGACGATAAAAGCTATTAAAAGCGCAATACTTGTTCCGAAGAATGCGAGAATAGTCGAATTGGTCCAACCTTTGCTTGGGGCCTGTGTTAATCCATAAACTAATGTCATCACACCGGTTGTTACTAGTAGCGCTCCTGAAAGATCTAAGTGACGATGTTTAACAGTTGAATGGTAATTGTCTACGTAATAAAACGCCGCGGCTATAACCATTATTCCAATAGGTACATTAATAAAGAAGTTCCATCTCCAGTTTAGGTACTGAGTTAGAATTCCACCAATCAATACTCCTGCGGCTGCTCCACCGGCAGCGATGCCTCCCCATATACTTAAGGCTTTATTTCGTTCGTGACCTTCTTTAAAAGTTGCGAGCACTATAGATAGGGCTGCTGGTGACATAATAGCTGCAGCTATACCTTGAATAGCCCTAGTAATTTCTAGCATTAGTGAGCTTTGAGCTAGTCCGGTAACTAATGAAGCAATAACGAATAGTCCAACTCCTAGTGTGAACATTCTTCTTCGTCCAAATAAATCTGCAGCTCTACCGCCAAGCAGCAAGAAGCCACCAAAAGTTAATGTGTAGGCTGTGACAATCCACTGAAGATTAGATGTACTAGTAAAGTGTAATGACTTATATATTGAGGGCAATGCTACGTTAACGATTGATACATCTAGAACTACCATGAACTGAGCTAATGCCACGATCGCTAGTATTAAATTTTTATGTGTCGGCTTATTCTTTGCCATTTATTCTCCTATTATTTTAGTGATTGTTTTCTTTGCTATATAAAGTATAGCAAAGACATTAAGGCTATTCAAAATTACAGTAGATGCTCAGTACTGGGTCCCTCGGTGCCCTTCTTGTAAGTTAGTAAATCGTTGCCTGATCCTGACCAAGCCTTAACGATATTATCTAAAGCTTTCCATGCAGCTAATATTTCTTTGCTAGTTGAAAATAGTGTTCTATCTCCTTTGAAAGCATCAATTAGGACTCGCTCATAAGCATCGGGATGTTTAACGTCTATCTTTTCTTCAAGATAGTTTAAGTTTAGTACAGTGTTTTTGGTTTTTGCATTAAAGCCAGGTTCCTTAACTATTAGAGTTAGCTTAATCCCCTCATGTGGTTGGATGCGAAAGATGAGACTATTTTGAGGTAAATCTGCCTGATTGGGCTTAAATATTATTTTAATGTCAGTATATTTTTCATTCAAGGCCTTACCAGTTTGTAAAACAAAATTCACTCTATTCCACCGCTTAGTTGAAGAGCTTAATCTAATTGCAGCGAATGTTTCAATTATTGAGTTTGGATTGTTTACTTCTTGTTTGTAGCCATCATATTGTCCCCGGATGGTCATCTTGGAGACTTCTGAGCTAGCTATTGGGTTTAGTGATTCAAGTGCTTTTAGCTTTGCCTTGTGGAGTGATTCGCTATTCATTATTTTTGGTACATCTAGTATTACTATCGCTAGTAACTGAATTAAATGACTTTGTATAAAATCTATTAATGCGCCAGTTTGTTCGTAGAAAACTTCCCTTCCCTGGATGTCTATTTTTTCAAAAGCAGTAATAACTATAGAATCAATGTTCTTCGCATCCCACGTTTTCTCGAAAATGTTATTACGTCTAAATATAACTATATTTTGAACTGTTTCTTTAGCTAGGTAGTGATCGATGCGGAAAATCTGTTCTTCCAGGAAATATTTAGATAAGGCGCCAATTAGTTCTTTAGCAGATTTACCGTCATAACCAAAAGGCTTTTCGATAAGCAATTTGGCATTACTATGATTAAGCCCATGACTACCTAGTTCTGCGACTATACCTTCAGTAACTTTAGGTGGTACTGACATATAGAATAGATGATTCATTTTTAGACCATTATTTTTATCTATCTTATCTAATGCAGTCTTTAGTTTTTTGAACTCTCCCATTTTAGACAAATCTATCTGCAATACTTGGAGAATAGATTTAAATTTAGCGATCGTTGCCGGATCATAGTTTCCATCTTCGGACTGAATGCCTTCTTCTATATTTTTTAGTATGTCTTTTTCGGTTAAGTTTTGCCGAGTTAAGCCTAGGATAACTGTTTCTTTTGGCAGTAAGTCATCTTTGAGAAGATGATAAATGGCTGGTAGTAGTTTCTTTTTAGCAAGATCTCCGGTAATACCAAATACAATGAGCACACCAGGATTTAGGTTTTTGTTCAGATTTGTCATGACCTATTGATAGCGTGTCCACCAAACTTATTTCTGAGTGCAGCCAGTAATTTAGTGGCGAAATTAACCTCACCAGCTTTTGTTTCTAGTCTCACTTGCCTAGCAGCTCTAATGGATGGCATGTCGACATTAAAAGTTCTGCCAGATTCCAGAGCCCAAGCTGCTTCGCCCGATTCAGCGACAAAACCATCTATGCCATCAAGATTTGGATTTTCTTTAAATATCTCTAGCGCTAAACCATTAAGCGTAGATTCAATAATGCTACCTTTTTGCCAAACTGTAGCAACGTTAGCTAGGTCAACATTCTTATATGGCCCATCTTTTAGTAGTCTGTAACCTTCAGCTAGGCTTTCCATAACACCATATTCAACAGCGTTATGAACCATCTTAACGAAGTGTCCAGCTCCATTGGTCCCAAAATATTTATAGGTACCGTTAGGTAGAGATAATGCCCTTAATACTGGTTCGATGAATTTGAAAGTTTCCTGATTACCACCAACCATCATTGAAAAACCATTTTCCATGCCTAGTATGCCACCGCTAGTTCCAACATCTATAAAGTTAATCTGCATCGATGAGGCTTTAGTGGAATGAATAATTGTTTGTCGATAGTCAGAATTACCACCATCGATTAAAAGATCTCCTGGTTCTAGAATGTTTAACCAGGTATCCATCGCTTCAGATACTACGCTTGCTGGTATCATCATCCAGATTACTACTCTATCTGTTCCAAAGGCATGAACTAGTTCAACTGGATCATCATAGACTTTGAGGCCAGCGGCTACCGCTAGCTTTCTTTGGTCAAGACTAATATCATGGGCAAAAACCTCGTGATTGCTAGCGGATAACATCTTAGCAATTTGGATGCCCATCTTTCCGAGACCTGAAACAGCTATTTTCATCTTTTATCTCCTATAAAATCATTATATACATTAACATTATGAATCTTATGAAAAATAAGGCAAGGTGCATTATTGACTGACTTAGTATTTTCCATTAAATCTACTAGTGGTAATTGCTTGTCTATGCCAAAACTAAAAATGTAGGCGATATTTAGTTTACTTATGGCATTCAGCGTTAATGTGATTCTCGTAAAGTCAGGTCCATGATAAGATACAGCATTGTCATCGTTCACGGTTCCAATAGATTGTGGTAATACCCCAACAGTATGACCATCTAGACCTATGCCAAACTGACCAATTGAAATATCCGCCCAGTCCAAGAGTTCATCAAACTTACGGCTAAAATCTGAAGTAGTTTCTATAATCGATTTTTCTGCTAGGATTCCATTAAATGTTGCAGTACCAGAATCGAATCCAGCATCCATGAGCTGTTGTTCGTTAGAATCTTTATGACCTTTTTTGCCATATCTCTCGTCTCCAAGCAAGATCTTAAGATTACTACAATGAGCTTGATCTAGATTTCTCATAATTGTAGTTTCTATTTGCAGGTTGGATCCGCCAGATATAATCCAGAGGACTTTTTTGCCTTGATTAATAAGAGAGTTAATTTCTTTAGTGAGATCAATCTCGCCAAGTCCAGGATTGGAGGTCTTTATGAAGTTAAGCATAGTTTACTTATAGCTTACGCCACCATCACTACTAACAGCAGTTATCCAAGTTTGACCAGCGTTTAATTTGACTGGTTTGCCGGCAGCGTCAGTGAATTTAATCTGATCTGTATTAGAAGCTTTTGTCCAGGTTGCTTTAGTGACTTCGCCATCTTGGAATATGTTAGCGTTACCACTGCCAATTGTTGTGTAGTTAGAATAATATGCACCAGATGAGTCAAGGGCACCTTGTCCGAGTGGTGTAATCATACCAATCACTACTTTTGGAGTAATGTTCGAGGGTTTGCCGGCAGCGTCTAGTTCAGTGTGAACAATTCCATTTTCACTTCTTGTGTAGTTGTTTGTACTTGGGTTATAGGTAAAACTTGGATCGTAGTAAAAACCAGATAATTTGAAATTGATATTACTGGCAGTTGGTGTCTTTATTGGAGCATCTTTCTTTCTGTCAAAACCAGTGTAGGTTGATGAGGTATAGCCTTTAGAAGTTTCGAGTGTATTTAGAGTAGCGATACTAGTATAGACATTATGAGGTGCATAACGAGAGCTGATTCTTTGGTATGAGCCACCGTTGGCAAATTGGTTCAAGTCTTTTACTCCCCAGGCGCTAATATCCGCTAGGGCATCTGGGCTACCACCAACATGTGCGTAAGCTGCGTCAAAGCCCATAAGCCAAGATACGTAATATGGTCTAGCGCTTCTAATTGGTCCTACATAATCTGGCTGAGTATCTTGAAAAATTCCCATAAATCTAGTAACTCCACCTTCAGCGATGGCTTCAAAAACAACTCCTGCCTGATCAAGTCCGGACTGAGGACGAGCATCTAAGCTATTTTCTATCATTACGGCTGTAACTTGTCTTTTATTAACATCAGGACTAACTGGTAATCCAGTTAATGTTGATGGCACAGTAGTTGGAACTACTACTTTTTTCACTGTAATTTTTTTAGTAGGGATAATCGATTGTTTATTCTTCCCGTTAAAGACCAGTAGGTATAATGCGGCAGCTATAAGTAGCAATACGAGTACAGCTATTACTGATATGATAATTTTTTTCTTTTTTGATAGTGATTTAAACCAAGCAATTGGATTTCGCTTTTTAGGTTTATTATCCTTATCGGAATCTAGTTTCATGTCTAAATCTTTATCTCCAGTGATGCTATCTTCAGCACTCGCTTGTTCAGGTGTCTTAAAGGGTGTTTCTTCATCTTCCCAGTTATCTATTTCTAAATCGACGTCAGCTTTCTTCGGGGGCTCTACTAGCTGAGGAGCGGTTATCGGTTTGACAGGGTCTACTCTATCTGTGAAATGATTAACTTTTATCTTTACTGCGCCGCTATTTTTGTTTGTTTTTTTAATATCCATATCCATATACCTATATATTATATTAGTTTTAAGGCATAACCAAAATATAAGGGCTAAGTTTTATATAAAAAACAAATTAAAATGCTTAACTTCACCAGATAATTAAGCTATAATTATGCTTATGCGAGTGAGGGTATTTAAAATCTGGCAGGTTGTTAAGTTTTATCTATTTAAGTCTCTTAAAAAAATACATAAATTTCTAAAATACACCTCAAAATACATCAGTCACCATACCTCCCCTATCTTCGTCAAGGTGTCTCATTTTTACAAACATTACATCCATCCTTATATATATCCAATTTACAGAAGAACCCTTGGCCCAATCATTAAATTTGTACTTAAATTTATTAGCCATATATATAAGAAGATAAGAAGACTGCTAAAATCCAATAAATTTAAAGCCCATGCTCGGTTTATTAAGTTTGGTTTTGAAGCAGTTATCTTAGTCGCAGTAATTGTATGCGGCTACAAATACATAACTAGGCCTAACTACAATATATCTAGTAATGCCCAAAAGATTATTGGCTCTCCAGACATATCTCTTGCTAGTAAGTTTGTTAGTTATTCAAAGGCGGACAAAAGTTACTATTTAAATAAAAAAGCTATAGGTCAAAAAGATAAAGCTAATACTATACAAGTTGGTTCCACCTCTCAGGCGACCTATTCATATAAAGCTCCAGTAGATATTTCACAAAAAGAAATGACTTTTTATGATAATACTAATAATCTATCTTTTTCAATTACTCCATCGTTTAAGACTGCTAGCGGTAAATACAAGAATGGTGAATTTATCTACCCTATGAGCAAAGGCCAACAAGCTGTTTACTCTATCAAAGATAATGGAGTAAAGGAAGACATTATTCTAAATAAAAACCTAGGCGATAAAACTAGCCTAGATTTTAAGCTTAATCTTCCAGATACATTGAGTGCAAAGCTAATGCCCAGTGGCGCTGTAGGCATATACTCTGCTAGTCCGATGCTACTAGGTAACGTTAGCGCTAGTAGCTCTAGTGATCAGGCTTTACTTAAAAAAGCTAGAACTAGTAGCGCTAAGGATACGCTTCAATTTGTTCTCATGCCACCAACAGTTGCTTCGAGTAAAAACTCAGACAAAGAAAAAGAGAGAGCTAATACAAAAGCTCAGTTTGCGCTAAATGGTAACAATCTAACAATTAAAGCATCAGGACTTTCTAAGCTAACC
>CAIYEO010000006.1 GCA_903925195.1 uncultured Candidatus Saccharibacteria bacterium
GCAGCCCTAAATTATATACAAAATCTATGTACATATTATGTAAACTATCTGCGGGAAAACTATTAATAAAATTAATATCAGGAAAAGAGATTATTAATTTATTTATATTTTCATTTTGAAAAACCTGAGACCAAATATTTTGCCTTCCACTATAAATGTTTTTTCCTAGTATTTGATTAGACGTAAATAGTGGTGTAGAACTTCTATAATTACCTACATAAAGAATTGGAAATAAAAGCGCAAAGAATATAATTATATTAAAAATCAATTCTTTATTAAAAATCCTCTTCTTTCTAAGTATGAATAATAAAATGAAATATAGGATAAGACAAAGTAGGCTTGACCTAGATTTATAGTTAAGTATCCCAACAGTAGCCATAATAGTAATTGCAAAACGAAAAATAGGTTTACTCATAATTTTGCCACGGTCAGCAATCATATACGAAAAAAGTACGATTAAGGCCATACTATTTGGGTTTATTAATCCATCATTTATCGAAAAAATATTTAGTTGAGAATAAGAGTTTATATATCCAAATGACCTATATGTAAAATATGTCATTAGAAATAACGCCAGTATTGTAATTAGATTCATAATCCTAGGGGCAAGCTTTATGCTCGAAAGAGTAGCCATAGCAATTAATATCATTATTATTCTAATTAAGTATTTATCAAAAAAATAATAGTTGATAAAAATTGCGATTAAGGAGAAAACTAAAATGATACCAACATACTTAATTGCTTTACTTAAATAAGAAGAATTAGCATAATTTAGTCCAGCTAATATTATAATTATTGCATATATAAGATAAGTAACAGGGATTAAAAATTTTCTGTGACTATCTAATATTAAGGACACTATTACTATAAAGGTTAATGATAATACTAGAAGACTATTTACGTTAACAAGTAATTTATTACTTCCGGTCAATCTTGAAATATAGCTTTTCATATTTATTTACTTAGTTCGTTATCTATTATTTGAATAATATAATTATTTCTAATTTTAGAAAGTTTAACCATTGAATATTCACTTGCCTTTATTGAATTAGTCCTTGCAATATTAATCATTTCCTTCGGATTATTTAATAAATAAGCTATTCTATTTGAAAATTGCTGAACACTATTCCAGGGAAAAACATTTTTACTGTCAAGGATAAATGGAATTTCACCTACTTCTGATGCAACAATAATCCCCCCTCTGCTCATGCACTCAACTACTATTCTTGGTAAGCCTTCAATTTTACTTGGAACTAAAAGAATATCAATATCATCTAACCATTCATTCATCGCCTTTCCAGGTTTAAGCGGTTTATCAAAGTATAATACTGAATCTATCCTATTTATTTTAGCCATTTTTAGCCATCTATTCTTATTCCCACGTCCCAAAAAATGTAATTCTACATTATGGGTCTTTGATACTTCTGATATAGCTTTTATCGCTAACTCATGACCCTTATAATTGAGATCGTATGATCCTACAAGTCCAATCTTAATTGCTTTGTTTTTATAATTCTTAATTTTATCAATTCTTTTCTCGAGTAGTTTATCGCTTATTTCTGTTATGACAACATCTGAACAAGCAAGTGGATTTTTGGTATTTGGGTAGACATTTTGTAGATAATTATTGGTGACATAAATTATATTATCAGCATTTCTGATTGAATATTTATTAAGATAGTGAAGTATTGGCGCGAGAATTTTGCCCTTAATCTTGTCATGATAATATATGCTATCAAAACCATTACTAACAACCTCAATAATATATGGTTTATTGCTTTTTCTGAGGATAAAACATGCGACGAGTCCTTGCATACTTGGCAGTCTTACAATAACGATATCGTTTTTTTTGATTTCCTCTTTAATCTTCTTATAGACTTTTGGGAAATTTATAAATATTGTTGCCGATGCAATTGATTTCGTACTTATAAAATTCACATTAGGTCCGTTAAGTTTAAATTTATTCTTAATATCCGTATTGTTTTTTGCAATATTGCCTCTAGCAATTATGGTTACATTGTCAAATAAACTTAGATATTTACTTTTCCATAAATTTTGATATTCAAATTGACCGTCGCCGTAAATGTTATTCCGGTAGACACTAAATCTAAAATCATGTACAAAAAGACAATTATTTATTTTCTTTAAATCATAAATATCAGTGATCTGCTTCATTACTTTATCTAGCGTGTATCGTTGACTATCTAGCCTTGCTTGATTTGCTAGAAGAGATACTTTAGGATTATTATCTTTGACTTCCTTGATTCTGTTTGTAAAATTTAATCTGTCATCTAGGTCAACAACAAACCCATTTTTGTTATTTTTTATCAAATCTCTACATCCCCTACAGTCAGAAACTATTATAGGCAGGCCAACATACATAGCCTCCATGATGTTAACTGGGAATCCTTCTTGGAATGATGTAGATAAAGATAAATTAGATATCGTAAGAAGTTTTGGAATGTCGTTCCTAAAACCTAGAAAGTGTATTTGCTTATCTATCTTATATTCTTTAGCTAATTTTTGACATTGTCCTTTTAGACTATCCCTACCAGGAAGTAATAAATGAATATCTGAATTATTTAATATTAATTCTTTCACTGTATTAATTAACCAGACTTGTCTCTTTCTTTTAGATAATTCAGCTGGATATATCATCACAAAATCACTATCTTTTAGTCCGAGAGATTTTCTGATTTCTGATTTCTGCGAATTAGATAAAGAAAAATTAAATTTTAATTCATCTGTTCCTATAGCTGACGGCACGTACCGAATATCTGATTTTAAATTGTCCTTAGCCAACAGATAGTCCTCTTCATTGACTAAGATTAGGGTATCAGTATAACGAGCTAATATTTTTTCTATCGGGTAGAAAATAATCCAGTTCTTTTTTGGTGCGCCCTTATAGAAATGAAAGCCATGGGCTGTGTAGATGACCCTGGTTTTATTTATTTTTCTAGTCTTTAGAGCAGCAAGTCTTGTAACAACACTACCCATTGGAGTGTGGGTATGTATAATCTCATACTTGTTGTTGTCTATAATCTTTTTTAGCTTTCTTATAGCTCTTAAGTTATTTAACTTATATGGACTTCGTTCTATTGGAACCGTGAATTTCTTGTCACAATATGGAATTTTTTCTTTTCCATTCGTTGCGACATGAACTTCATAGCCATTATCTTTAAAGTATTTTAGATAAGGCAAATGGAATGCAAGAATATGTGAGTCAACAGTAGCTGTGAATAGTACTTTTTTCATCTTAGCTCTCCATCAATCTATCTTGTTGCTGCAGCGTCTCTATTTCTTGGTGTATGGAATGCTTCTCAATTTCATTACTGCCTCTATGGAATACTGTGACTATA
>CAIYEO010000007.1 GCA_903925195.1 uncultured Candidatus Saccharibacteria bacterium
TGATTAAACGAACGACCATATTGCTTAGAGCGCTTTTTAATAACCCTATCAACAGGTTCAGGTATATTTCTAATTGTGTATTGAATGTTACTCATGTATACATTGTATACTATGTATACATATTCGTCAAGAGCTTATTGTCAATTAATATATAATCACTTTCTATAAAAGTTAGTCCTAAACTTCTCACTAATTGTGCGTTTGAAGTAAATCCAGATAGAAGGTGTGCCACGAATCGGAAACATGGCCCTCCAATATGTTTATGCTTAAACCCTACTCATAGAACTTTCTGTTTGCATCATCTTATACATTACTATTGACATACATATATACAATAAGTACAATATTATGTACAAGGAGTTGTACAAATGAAAATAGCATCAATCTCAAAGTTTCGTAAAGATATAAAACGATACGTTGACGAAATCGACCAAGACCAAGAGCCGTTAGTTGTAACGCGTGGCGACAATGTCTCTGTTGTGGTCATACCTCTTAATACCTTTAACTCTTACTCCGAAACAGAATATCTGTTACGGAGTCCGGCTAATGCTCGCCGCCTACTAAAGTCAATGGAAAACGCCCGCTCTGGAAATGTTGAGGCTCACGAATTGATCGAGGAATAACGCTTTGAGTCGAAGACTTACATTCACACCTCAAGCTTGGGAAGAATATCTTTATTGGCAAAGGCACGATAAACAGCTGTTGAAAAGGCTCAACCAACTCTTAAAAGATTGCCAGAGAGATCCACTATCAGGTATCGGCAAACCAGAACCCCTTAAAGGCGATCTATCAGGAGCATGGTCTCGACGAATCAATGACGAACACCGTCTGGTCTATATTGTCGATGACGAAGAAATAAGAGTTTCATCCTGCCGCTACCATTATTGAAGTACGAATCTTGGTTGCGATAGCGTCTACGATGGCCTACATGTAGCCTATAGCTAAACTCCTCATATCTGGGGAGTTTTTGTTATAATTGGTTCATTATGAATTACTCAACAAAAGTCGATGAATATTTGAAATTAATTCCTGAATGGCAATCTAATAATTTGAAACTATTTAGAAAATTAGTTCATAAAGTATATCCAGATATAACAGAAGACATTAAATGGGGAGTACCAGTATTCTTAGTAAATAACAAAATGTTATTCGCAATGTCATCTTTCAAAGCACATACAAAGTACAACTTTATTCAGAATGGTGCTTTATTGAACGATAAAGATAAGTTGTTTAATAATGGTTTTGAGTCAAAAAAATCAAGAGGAATTGATTTAAGAGAAAAAGAGCAAATTAACGAAGTGAAACTCGAAGCACTAATTAAAGTGGCTGGTTCGCAACCAACGACTTAATTATGATTGCGATAGCGTCTACATTGCCCCTTCAATCTATCTAGCTCCACAGTTTTAGTGGTGTCTGTGTATAATACTGACCTAAATGGTCTTGATTTGGTTGTTGATTAATACTACGATTTGGCTTATGCTCAAAGTAAGTGAATTAATCGGAGAGGGTGCATGTACAAAAATGCTTTAAGGATAGTATATTCTACGCTCATAAGTCTTATGGTACTTATGACAATAGCACCATCTGCACATGCTGCTTCTCAGGTTACAGAATATAACGTGCCCTCATCAGGCTCTGGCACATCAGGTATTACATATGGTCCAGACGGAAATATTTGGTTTACAGAACGCCAAACTAACAAAGTTGGCAAGATGACTCCAACTGGAGTTTTCACTGAGTACGTCGTTCCAACTATTAATGCTGATCCATTGAGTATTACGCCAGGTCCAGACGGGAATCTGTGGTTTACCGAGAACGGAGCAAACAAGATTGCCAAAGTAACACCTACCGGCACAATCACCGAATATGCAATTCCAAGTGCAAACGCATTCACAGTGAGTATTACAGCTGGACCAGATGGAAATTTGTGGTTCGTTGAGGGCAATAATGACAAGATCGCCAAAATAACTCCATCGGGAACGATTACAGAGTATTCGATTCCAGTAACATTATATTCCGCATCCCCTGGTGGAATAGCATCTGGCGCTGATGGCAAGCTTTGGTTTACCCAAGTAAATGCCAATAAGATCGGGTCAGTTACTACAAGTGGTGTATTCGCTGAATATGATATTCCCACAAGTAGAAGCTTTCCATGGGACATTGCCGCCGGAGGAGATGGAAATTATTGGTTCATTGAAGGGTCAGGATCGACTAATGGTAAAGTTGCCCGGATTACACCAGCTGGAGTCGTAACAGAATTCCCATTATTGCATCCCTCAAGTTTTCCGTGGCGTATTGCAACTGGCCCTGGCGGTAGTCTCTGGTTCTCAGAGAGCAGTGCTTTGGGTTTAATTGCGCAAATAAACCCTAACGGTACAATCACTGAATACAATGTCCCATCAACTAATGCTGGCGCTTATGACTTAGTAGAAGATGGCAATCACAATATGTGGTTTGCTGAATCTGTTACCAACAAAATTGCTAAAATTTCTGGATTTTCATATCCCACAGCACCAGCAGTCATAAATCATTCATCTATCGTTGGCACTGGGTCTAGTATTGTAGTTGATGTTCTTACGGGTGTTTCTGGCAATCCCGATGCAAGCACCTTACGAATTGTAAGTGGTCCGTCTCATGGCACAGCTGTTGATCCCCCAAACACCATAACCTATACGCCCAATAGTGGATACACTGGTCCTGATAGCTTGACGTATAGCGTCTGCTCTACAGACAATCCGACGCTATGCACACAAGCCGTGCTATCGTTTAGTGTGGTAGCTGGAATACCCAATGTAGCTGGAATACCCAATACTGGGTTTGGCGTACATACAAATAATCTATCAACAGGAGATAATATATATATCATTGGAGTATTTAGTTTGATGGCGTTTGGCTTTGGGTTTCGACTAACTCGTCGGCATTAAATTAGTTGTCATAGAATCTAAGGTGGTCCTCTAACTTATTGTCACAAAAATCTCCTAGGAAAACAATAATATGTACAAGTAGTAGTACAAATGAAATAGCATCAATATCAAATTCATAGGCTTTCCTCATGACAGTACCCCTCAAGATAAGTTATATAACCGTCAATTGAGATTAAGCCTAAGTTGTTGAGATATATATTTTAGGAACATAATGTAATAAAAAGTGATATATTCTAATCTATGAGTGATACACTTTTTGATAAAATTATCAGTGGTGAAATACCTAGCTATAAGGTGTGGGAAGATGACAAACATTTAGCCTTTTTAACACCATTTCCAAATACCCCGGGACTTACTGTACTGATACCGAAGAAGAATCCAGGTGGGTATGTTTTTGACATCGATGATGAAGTTTATACTGAACTTATGAAAGCATCAAAAAAAATAGCAAAAATACTTGAAAAGGCACTTAATGTAAAAAGAGTAGCTTTAGTAATAGAAGGAACAGGCGTGGCCTATACTCATGTAAAGCTTTATCCACTATTTGGTAAATTGGCAGATGAAACTCATATAGATACTACCAACATTAGTTTTAACGAGGAATATTTAGGCTACCTAACAACCAATGAAGGGCCTAAGATGAATGATGATAGATTACTAGAAATACAAAATTTGATTCAATTGGCAGTCTCAAATTAGCAGATTAAAATAAATACAGTTGACTATTGTGAATATAGGTCTATCCTACTAGCATAAGTAATAATAAATTATATTAAATAAACAAATAGGAAACAAAAATGAAAATAAAAAAAATCAGTGCATTAGGTTCAGCATTACTATTAAGCGTCAGTACTCTTTTATCGATTGGTTTTAACGGAACAGCATTCGCTGCAGCGGCCTATACTTGTACCTGGACAGGGGCTACTAACAGTAACTTTAATACTGCTGGTAACTGGACAGGCTGTAATAACGCAGCACCGGTAACATCCGACGGAGATAATTTAGTATTTGACTCTACCAACTTAAGTGCTGACACAATTCTTAATAATGATATAACTAATTTAACAGTTGGAACAATAACTTTTCAAGGTACTAATACTAATTATTACAAATTTACACTTACAGGCAATGGACTGAGTCTTTCTAATGGTATAACACAATTATCAAAGAACAGTAATATTATTGGCATTAATCTTACCCTACTAGCAAGTCAGACGTTTGCTATTAGTAATAATTCGAGTCTTTACGTGGGAGATTATAATAATACTGGTGGCACTACATTAGCGCTCGGTGGGTATAATCTGACCATTAATGGGCCTACTAATTGTGCGGCAACATTTATTAGCTCAACGATTACCGGAACTGGAAATATAATTAGTAATTCTTACGGCCTGTCTCTAAATGCAGCCAGTCCAAACTATACAGGAGCAGTCAGTGTAAATCAGGGAATGTTGTCAGCTAATGATAAACAATTTTTAGGCACTGGTTCTAGTGGAGTCACGGTTGCAGATGGAGCCTCCATTATCTACGGTCAAGAATCCGATACTACGTATTCCCAGCCGCTATCAGTGTCTGGAAATGGTTTTTATAACTTTGGAGCAATTAGAATAAGTAGCCCGTTCATTGGTTCTTTTTGTGGACAGGGTGGCCCTGGCGGCAGTGCTGGTAGCGTAATTCATGTTATTTTATCTGGTCATATTACTCTTTCAGGAAACGCTACAGCAGCCTTCGATAATACTTACGATCTTACAGTTACAGGCGTACTTAGCGGTACTAATCAACTTACTGTAAATCCTGGTTCTAGCGGAACCTTAATTATTAATTCCTCGAATAATACTTCACAGACAAGTAACGGTAATCAGACTGCACCTAAACAGACCGTTACTATTGCCAGTGGTGACAATCAATCAAGTGTATACGTCAGCGTAGGCACTAATCAGACATATGTTATCGATGGTATACGTGGCTTTACCAATGTATCTGACGGTGGAATATTGGAAGGAACGGGGACAGTTAATGGCCTAGATGTCGCATCTGGTGGAACTGTTTCGCCAGGCCATAGTCCCGGATGTCTTACTGTAACTGGTGACTATCAAAGTACCGGAACATATTTAGCGGAACTTGGCGGAACTACAGCATGCTCAGGGTATGATCAGATTAACGTTTCTGGGAACGTAGACTTAACCGATGGAGCAGTACCACCGACTGCCTTTGGCAAATTATCGGTTGTACTTTACGGTGGCTTCAAGCCTGCAGCTGGTCAAACTTATGAAATAATCAACAACCAAGGCGCTAAACCAGTTGTGGGTACTTTTACTGGACTTGCCGAAGGAGCACAATTTACAGTAAGTGGCTATGTACTTAAGATATCTTACATTGGAGGCACGGGAAATGACGTTGTCTTAACGGTAGTTAGTGTTCCAAAAACTCCAGATACAGGAGCTGGAATGATTAACTCAAATACAATCCTACCAGTTATTACTATTATGGGAATATCAGCATCGCTAATAATAATTTCAAGAAAATTTAAGAAAGTTACAGTTAGAAAATAATTTTATCACATTACTAATATTATATATTGAACTAAAGAGGATTGTCCTTGATACGCAACGTTGACATAAGCAGTTTGGAGAATATAATCAATATAGATATATTAAAAAATAAATTATTCTAAGAAAGTAAAAACAAAAAAAATGAATGGAGAGAAACACATTAGTCTGAATGACCCAGTACTATTGTCTAGACTAAGAGGCAATTTTTCTCCAAAAACTTATAATAAAAGACCGGTAAGGTTAACCCAAAGATTAGTTCATGATGTAGTTCCGAGTACTATAAATATTACTAAAACATTGAATGAATCAAAGCAATGGGATGTAAATTATAAGCACGAAAAAAATAATCACTTAGTTGAAACTCATCATAAACCTTCTCACTCAAAAGATCATATCCAGAAAAAGATTATATCTAAACCACCTAGTGTTTTTCAGGAAAATGTTAAATTAGAAAAAAAACATTACGTAAAAAAACGTAGTATATTCAGGCTAGATAGAGTTTTTGTTGTGCTAGCAGTCTTCCTCTTTGCTACAGGTTTATTTATTGCTTTCAAAGGACTAAGTTCAGTTCATATTGCTCAGGTCCAGGCTCAGAAATTAACCGCTGAGGCTAACAAGGCTTTTAATACAAAATCTAATACCGGTATATTATCAACTACTAAGCCATCAGGTAGTGATTTGGTAAATTACGTTGTGCCTGTAAATAATCCGAGATTAATAACTATACCTAAATTAGGTGTTCACTCTAGAATATTTAGCGTAGGTACCGACAAACAAGGTATGTTAAAAACCCCATCTAATATTCATGATACAGCTTGGTATAATCAATCATCATTACCAGGACAACCTGGTGCTACTCTCATAGATGGACATATTTCAAGCTGGACAAGTAAAGGTGTTTTTTATAACTTGAAAAATCTTGCTGTAGGCGATACAGTTTCTATAGAGAGAGGCGATGGAAAAATTTTTAATTATTCTGTAGTTAATACTAAAATCTATGATGCACAAAATGTAGATATGGGAGCTGCAATGACACCAATAGTCCAAGGAACTTCAGGACTTAATCTAATCTCATGCTATGGCAAAGTTAAACCCGGAACCAGTGAATTTACTCAGCGAATAGTAGTTTTTACAAAACAAGTCACATCCTAGCTATTATTTAAAGCCATTATAGTCTAGAATTTCTATTTATGAATCTTGACCAAGACATTAAGAACTTTTTCGATAATAAAATATCTATGGCTCCCAATTTAAGATCCATAGAGCTCCTTGGTGCAGCTAGGGACTTGATTCTAAATGGTGGTAAAAGAGCCCGACCTACATTATTCAAATTAACTTATATTGCCTATGGTGGAAAAAATATAGATAAGCTGGATAAATTAATCTTAGCAATTGAGATATATCATCAATTTCTATTAATTCACGATGATATTATCGATAAAGATACAATAAGATATGATGGTCCCAATATTACCGGACATTATCTAAAAGAATTTGCTGATATTGACGACACTATACCTGAATCAATGGCTTTGCTTGCGGGTGATCTGCTCTATTCATTTGTCTACGAAATAATACTTAAAGATAACTATATAAAGTCTGACCAGAAGGTGGCAATCCTACAATTAATCAGTGAAATTAATGAACATGTTATTTATGGTCAACAACTCGATACTCTTAACGTTAAATCTCTTGGGAGTTCAATATCTGTTGATGAGCTCCTAGATATACACGCTAAAAAAACAGCCCTGTACTCGATTAAGCTACCTATGAGACTAGCTGGAATATTACTGCACATTAACCATAAGGAATGTCAGAATATAGATATCTTTGCAATGCTTTTTGGTATATATTTCCAATTATCTGATGATCATTCAGATTATTTTAATAATAAGTCAGCTTTTAATAATAGGCCAAAATACAGAGACTATAAGCAAGGTAAGATTACCTACCCTATAATGATGGGCTTTGAATTATCAGATAAAAAAAATCAAGAATTTTTATATAAAAACCTTGGGAATAAGAATTTATCCAAAAGCTCAACACAGAAAGTTATATCGACGTTAGAGAGTTGTGGAGCTGTACAAAAAAGCACAGAAATAGTTAATGACTACAGAGATAAAACAATAGAGGCACTTAACGACTTGAATATCATCGAAAAATTTAGACCTGAGTTTCTAGAGTTGATAAATAATTTGCAAGTATAGTGACTATTTTACAATCAGTAAGTTAAATTATATACTTAAGCTTATAAATATTGGAGGTTAATATGGATCTAAGTTTAGGACAACAAGTAATTATTTATTTTGTAAGTTTAGCCAGCTTTCTTGCTATCGATTTAACTTGGCTCGGTCTCATAGCTAATAAATTCTATCAGAGTCATTTGGGCGGGTTAATGTCTAAAAAACCTATATGGAGTGTGGCCTTTATCTTCTACGCTGTATTTATCGTTGGATTGCTCTATTTCGTAGTATTACCTTCTCTAGCAGATAACTCTTTCACTAAGCTTCTATCAAGAGCTGCTATGTTCGGCTTTATTACTTATGCTACATATGATCTGACAAACCTTGCTACTCTCAAAAATTGGCCTAGAAATTTGTCTATTGTTGATATGATCTGGGGAGTAGTCCTATCCACTTTGGTTTCTATTATTGCATTCGAAGTAGCCAAAAAAATATTCGCTTAATATTGTTATGAATTCTTTTTATTTATCTATACTCGCACTATTCATCTACATGAGTGTTTTGTTTGTTATTTCTGTATTAATAAAAAAGAATTCTATTGCTGATATTGGATATGGAATTGGTTTTGTTGTCGTAGCAACTATTGGCTTGTATCAAAACATGGGGCTCAACTACCAGACAATTATGACTGCTCTGGTCTTTCTGTGGGGCTTTAGGCTGGCTTTAAGGATCGGACTGAGGAATTATAAGAAGCCTGAAGATTTTCGCTATGCACAGTGGCGTAAGACGTGGAAATACTTTTATCTACGTAGCTACTTTCAAGTATTTCTTTTTCAAGGAATAATAATCTATATAATTTCAGCTCCAATATTGTTATCTGACTTATATCCAAAAACTGCCAATAAGTTTATCTTTGGAATAGGTCTACTTATTTGGGTAGGCGGATATTTATTTGAGGTTATAGGCGACTACCAATTAGATGAATTTTTAAAATTACCTAAAAAACCATCCAAGTACATGACTAGTGGACTCTGGTCATTAACACGTCATCCTAATTACTTCGGCGAAGCTACAATGTGGTTTGGTTTATTTATTATATCCTTAGCAATTTCTAAATTTGGAATTTATGCAGCTGTTAGCCCAATCCTTATTACTTTTCTGTTGACTAAGGTGTCAGGCATACCTATGGTTGAGAAGAGATGGGAAAAAGACAAACTATGGCAAAAATATAAGAAATCTACTCCTGCCTTTTTTCCAAGAATTAGAATAAAATAAAAAGCTATTCTATTTATTGTTCAAAAAAGTAGCTTTATTGTATAATAACAGATAGATAATAAACTCAACAGATAAGGATTTTATAGTGTCTGGACATTCTAAATGGTCAACTATTAAAAGACAAAAGGGCGCTAAGGATGCTGCCAGAGGGGCGCTTTTTACGAAGCTAGGCAATGCTATAGCGGTTGCTGCAAAAAGTGGTGGAGACCCTGAGACTAATTTTGCACTTCGCTTGGCTATAGACAAGGCAAAGACCTCAAATATGCCACTAGCTAATATTCAAAGATCAGTAGATCGTGGAAGTGGAAAACTCGGTGGTGCCCAAATTCATGAAGTTATGTACGAGGGTTATGGCCCAAAGGGAGTCGCTATACTAGTCGAGGCAGCCACTGACAATTTGAACAGAACCTTACCTGATGTTAGATTAGCTTTCTCTAAACATGGCGGTAGAATGGCCGAACAGGGAGCTGTAGCATTCCAGTTTGAAAGAAAAGGACTTATTAGAATTAAGGGCGAAGGTGATGATTTAATGTTGCAGTTGATGGATCTAGGTATTGATGACGTATCTCAAGAAGATGATGAGATGGTAATCTATACCGATCAGAAGGAATTGGCCAGCATTAGAGATCAGCTTAAAGAACAAAAATTAGATATCCTAGAAGCTGAATTAACATATATACCAAAAACAATAGTAACCATTGAAGACGCCGAGACTGCTGGTAAGATAATCAGGTTAATGGACGCCATTGATGATATTGAAGACGTTACAAATACACATATAAATTTCGATATTCCTGAAGAACTGGTTGGTTAGTATGCGGATATTGGGCATTGACCCAGGTACTGGAATTCTTGGTTTTGGTATTATTGATTCAGAAAAAGGAGGCAAAGCGGTTATGGTGGAAGCCGGTGTCATTAGAACTTTATCTACCGAATCAGACTCAAGACGCCTATTAACTATCTATAATGAGCTTGAGTCGGTTATCGAAGAGCATAAGCCAACCATAATGTCAGTTGAAAAATTATTCTTTGCACAAAATGTTACTACAGCTATGACAGTTTCCCAGGCGAGGGGAGTGGTTTTGTTGCTAGGAGAAAAACATGGCATGGAATTGCATGAGTTTACTCCATTACAAATTAAGCAAGCTTTAACTGGCTATGGAAGGGCTGACAAAAAACAAGTACAGGAGATGGTTAAGATTTTACTAGGGTTAAGTGAGGTGCCAAAACCTGACGATTGCGCAGATGCATTAGCAGCTGCGATTGTTTGTTCGATTACTGTGAGATAATAGATTTATGATTGCAACAATAACTGGAAAAATAAGTGAAAAAATAGGTGAGCTGATTGTTGTTGAAGCAGCTGGTGTCGGATATGGTGTTTATGTTACCGCCGAAGACTACAGCTCGTTAAATATAGGTAGTGATGGTAAGTTATATATTTACGATCACTTGAGAGAAAATAGTCACGACTTATTCGGCTTTACGAAACTTGAAACAAAGCAGCTTTTTGAACAGTTACTTTCTGTCAACGGTGTTGGTCCAAAGATGGCAATCAGTATTTTAAATATTGATGGAACTTTAGATATTAGAGCTGCTATTGCCGGAGGTGATATAGCTATAATCTCAAAGGCTAACGGCGTCGGTAAGCGAATTGCTGAGCGAATAGTTGTTGATCTAAAGGATAAGGTTGGGCTTGGTAGCAACGATATATCTAGTACAGGTATTTTTAGGGGAGATAATTTCTACGTTTCCGATGAAGCTACTCAGGCTCTAATTAGTCTAGGCTATTCTCAAGCCGATGCTGTTAATGCAATGAAAGAAGTAGATAAGTCATTACCAACAGCTGAACAAATCAAGATTGCATTAAAAGAGGCTAGAAAATGATAGACCGAATAGTTAATACAACTGTAGATGAAGAGAGCATACAAGAAATAGAGCTTGAACAAACTCTAAGACCTCATAATTTTGAAAACTACATAGGACAAGAAAAATTAAAACAGAACCTTCAACTTGCCATTGCTGCTGCTAAAAAGCGTGAAGAAACACTAGACCACGTTTTGCTTTATGGGCCTCCAGGTTTGGGTAAGACAACCATGGCCAGTGTTATCGCTAATGAGATGGGATCTGCACTTAGAATCACTAGTGGACCAGCAATCGAAAGAGCAGGTGATCTCGCAAGCCTAATCACTAATTTGCAAGACGGAGATATATTATTTATAGATGAAATACACAGACTCCATCGTGTTGTTGAGGAGGTCTTATATAGTGCAATGGAAGATTTTAAATTAGATATTATGCTAGGCAAGGGGCCTAGTGCTAGAAGTATAAGACTAGATCTTCCAAAGTTTACGATTATTGGTGCAACCACTAAAACGGGTTCATTGGCTTCACCACTAAGGGATAGGTTCGGAATGATTCACAGATTAGAATTTTATGATCCAAAAGAAATCCAAAGAATAATAAAAAGAGCAGCTGATATCCTAAATGTAAAGATAGATAGTCGAGCTGCAGAAATTCTTTCTGACAGATCTAGGCTAACTCCAAGAATTGCTAACCGATTACTGAAAAGGGTCAGGGACTATGCTGATGTAAATGGCGATGGAATAATTGACGAGAAAATTAGCTATAAGGCACTTGATCTTTTGGATATCGACGACAGGGGATTGGACGTCGCCGATAGATTGCTACTTAGGTCAATCATAGATAACTATGATGGTGGTCCAGTTGGGGTTGAGACAATTAGCGCATTAATATCTGAAGACAGGGGAACGATAGAGGACTTTATTGAACCATATCTCATGCAAATTGGTTTCTTGCAAAGAACTACTAGAGGTAGACAAGTTACACCTAAAGCCTATAAACACCTAAAGTTAAAAGGTAACGAAAAATCTAGTTAAGACTACTGGCTGTATAAATTCCGCCACCTTCAAGTGTCGCAGTTAATATATATTCAGAACACTTAACTTGTTTATTATCACAAGAATCACCAGTTAATGATTTAACCGAATAAGAATAATGATTTTTTGCCGAAGAAATAGTGAATGTTGCTGTGTTGCTGCTTGGATCGGTCAAAATTGATGGATTTAGATACTTCATATTAGATTGAATCCACTTGGCGTTATTAAGATTACTAAGACTTGGATAGTAATTATTATCGGCATAATATTGTTCTAAACCTTTTTGTAGGCTATCTATACTTGTGTGTCTAATTGAATTTCTGTTTCTCGATTGAACTCCAGAGTAAGCACTAACTATTATTCCAAGCAAAATAAGAATTATTAAAATGACTACTAACAATTCTAAATATCTTAGTGAGGTTTGGTTTATGAATTTTTTTTTCGATCGCATATATTTTAATTATACTTCTTTTTGGCTGATGATGAGCTATAAAATGCTTCCAAAATCTATCTGACCTCTTAAGCATTTTATGATGCTATCGGTTCTCAGGCTAACATGATCCAGCCCTTCATAAAATTTATTAATATTACTCAAACTAACATTGAGTGAGTTAACTAACGAGCCTATTTTTTGATTTTTTACATCTATAACTTCTACTAGATTAATTGTGTCTAGGTAACCTTTATGATTACAATGATCACAGCCACTTTTACTTGCTTTGAACAATTTAACAATACCTTCTTTGTTTGAGCTTAAATCGATAATGTCCTTACCTACTCCATCTTTATATGCTTGGGATTCTAATTCGTGTAAAACATTATAATCTTTAACCGCGAGATTATTGATCTGAGCTTGTGAAGGAGAGAATGATTCTTTGCAATACTTACATAACCTGTTCGCTTCGATTTGAAATGCTAATAGATTGATGTGTCGTAAATTAACGGGTGGTTCAATAGCTAAAATAAGCTGCAGTGTATTTACTATACTACTAGAAGTAATTGCTAAAAATATTGATCTTTTATCTGATTCAATAAAAGCTAGGTCAATTATTTTAGAATCTTCTGGCTGACTGATGAATATTGCATTTGGTTGACGTTTTATGATCAGTTTTAATCTTTTATGATCAGCATACTTATTATTCAGAGAACCAGGAGTGATCTTGATTTTGAATGACTTAGGTAAAACATCTTCGGCTTCTTTGCCTATGCTCGCTATTGTCATACCGGGAAAATCTAGACTATCGGATAAATAGCTAAAGCTTTGTGCTGAATTTCTCATCTTAGGACTAGATATTATTGTCATGCCTTTTGTCTGTTGAAGATCTTTTCTTATTAGATAAAGATTTTCTCCCCAAAATCCTAATTTACTGAGCTCAGATTTGTTCGTAGAAACATTAGGTAATTTGAAAATTATTTTCTCACCACTCAGCGTTGGAACTATTGTCATATCGACTGGTTGCTTGAGCGAATCGCTAAGTTTAATTTTCTTCTCAAATACTTTTTTGTCACCTTTACCAGATAAGCCAGCTTTTTCTTTTAGCATTTCTAGCATAGGGTTAAAGATAGCTATCGGTAGTTTTGTACCGATTTCTAGTTCGCTGCCTACTCTGTATCTTATTAGCAGATACTTTTCTCTTGGTTCTATATGTATATAGCTAGCATTTAATTTGCTACCTTTTAAGATAATATGTTCAAGACTGGTGGTTATTAAACCATCATTATTTACTTTGTTTTCAATTTCCCCACTCATAATGATTTAATTATATAAGAAAAAAAATATTATCCCTAGGATAACATTACTTAAAGAGGATTTATTTTGATATAATATGGCAATAATATCAAATTTCTTGAGGGAGGAATCATAATGGCCACAGATAAAAAAAATACAGAAGGAAAGTCTAAGGCCCTAGGTCTTGCACTAGAAACAATCGAAAAGCAGTTCGGCAAAGGCTCAATAATGAAGCTTGGAGAAACTCAAATCGCTAAAGTAGAAACTATTCCTACTGGAAGCATTAGCTTAGACTTAGCGCTTGGTGGTGGTCTTCCCAAAGGAAGAATCATCGAAGTATATGGCCCTGAAAGCTCAGGCAAGACAACACTAACATTGCACGCTATAGCTGAGATTCAAAAAGCCGGCGGAACAGCTGCCTTCATAGATGCCGAGCACGCACTTGACCCAACATATGCTAAAAAAATTGGTGTTGATACAGATAACCTATTATTATCACAACCAGATAATGGCGAACAAGCACTTGAAATAACAGAAACATTAGTTAGATCAAATGCTGTTGACCTAATAGTTGTGGACTCAGTTGCGGCATTAGTACCTCGCGCTGAAATCGAAGGAGAAATGGGTGACTCTCACATGGGTCTTCAAGCACGACTAATGAGTCAGGCACTAAGAAAACTTACCGGTGTTATCTCTAGATCTAATACAACAGTAATATTCATTAATCAGATAAGAATGAAAATTGGCGTTATGTTTGGTAACCCAGAAACAACTACCGGCGGAAACGCATTAAAGTTTTATGCCAGTGTTAGAATGGATATCCGAAGAATATCTCAAATAAAACAAGGTGATCAAGCAATT
The DNA here is from genome assembly GCA_903925195.1 of uncultured Candidatus Saccharibacteria bacterium. The sequence goes on from CAIYEO010000007.1 coordinate 14,422, forward strand.
GGTAACAGAACTAGAGTTAAGGTCGTGAAGAATAAAATAGCGCCACCTTTTAGAGAAGCTGAATTCGACATTATGTTTAATGAAGGAATATCTAAAAGTGGAGATATCCTAGACCTCGCTGTTAATAAGGAAATTGTAGAAAAGGCTGGAGCTTGGTTCTCTTACGGCGGTGAAAAAATAGGACAAGGTAGAGAGGCGTCAAAAGCTTATCTTAATAAGAATCCAAAGATCATGGAAGAAATTGCTCTAAAAATTAAAAAAGCCGTAGCTTAACAACAAATAATCAATACAAGCTGTGAAGATTACTAAAATAACAGTTCAGAAGAAGAACAGTTACAGGTATTCGGTTTTTGTAGATAACGTATATTCATTTTCGCTAAGCGATTCAGCCTTATTGGATTCAAAACTGAAGATAGGACTAGAAGTAGATGCCGAGAAGTTAACTGAACTTAAGGATCAATCTCAAACCGATAAGCTCTATCAAAAAGTACTTAACCTATTATCGCTTAGACCTAGAAGCGAATATGAGATAGTGACATATTTAAAAAAGCATGACTGCCCTACTACATCCAAAGATTTAATACTTAACAAGTTAAGAGAACGTAGATATATAAATGACAGTGCTTTTGCAAGAAGCTGGATAGACAACAGGCGACTACTACGTCCTACTTCTAAAATGAAACTAAAAAATGAGCTTCGCCAAAAAGGATTAAATAATAAAGATATATCTATGGCTTTTGAAGAGTTAGAGTTTGATGATAGCTCTGCCCTTCGCCAAATGATAGATAAAAAAAGAAAATTAACAAGATATAAGGATGACTTAAAGCTAATGCAATATTTGGTTCGTCAGGGCTTTGGTTATGAAGATGTTAAGCGCGAGATTAATAACTAGCAACAGCTGGAGATCCAGCCGGTACAAGCTGTTCTAAATCTTTGACAATGACATATTTATAAGTAACCTCAACTATTTGGTTTCTTTCGATAATAAGACTAGATCCAGTTAAGTTCTTTATTAAAGATTGAGAGATATATATCTTCTGTATATAGAAACTATTATCGTCAACTGTGAACTCAGATAATTTACCAAGTTTTTTCCTAGAAACAGTTATTACTGTTTTGTTAATTAGAATTATGTTTTCTTCTATGATTGGCTTTAACCTGTGAAGTTCAGAGGGATCTACTAATACCTCATGATCATTAACTGCAAAGCCATTATTTAATATTTCCCTTATATCTTGAGTTACGAGTACTAAATTATTCTTTTTTTCATATAAGTCTTGTACGTAAAAACCCTCAATTTTGAGATTGCCAGGATTAATTAGGGGTCTTTTTGTTATTGCAATCTCACTACCAGTTCTAAGTGATAGAATAGGCAAATCATTAAGGTCGAGAGATAGTCTTAACATACTCATATTATAACCTAAAAAAATCTATTTTCCTGATATGATGGTATATATAATATTACTAAGAATATGAAACAAGAAGATCAATTAATTATAAACACTATACAAGTTAAGGATTTAAATCATATCGAAAAGATTGGTTTATGCATCGGAAGAAACCTTAAGGGCGGTGAGCTCATTGAGTTGAGCGGTGATCTTGGCAGTGGTAAGACTACCCTCTCCAAATATATCGTCGCTGGCAGTGGCAGTGATGCTCATGTCTCAAGCCCAACATTTACAATTTCAAAACAATACAAAGCTAAAAACTTTACATTTTATCATTATGACTTTTATAGATTAAATGATGCAGGTTTAATAGCTAATGAACTGGCTGATCATGTTTTAAATAATGATTCAGTTGTATTGGTTGAATGGGGTAGTAATTTTCCAGATATTCTACCAAGCCCCAGAATAATTATTAAGATTGGATATGGTCCTTTGGAGTCTCGAGTCCTTCACCTTGAATACCCTAAAGCTATGCAATATATTACTGGCGGAATTGAATAATGAATATCTTAACTATAAGATCGGATAATCCTGAGGCCGAAATCGGTCTTTTTGAGATTTCGGGATCTAACATATCCTCTATTCCCAAAGATTATAAGAAATGGCAAGCCCACAGGAGTTTATCGGAAACATTACTGCCAAGCATTGATGAAATGCTAACAGTATATTCTTTGTCTCTAAAAGATATTGAGGGACTTATTATTTTTTCTGGGCCTGGTAGTTTTACTGGACTAAGGATTGGAATAAGTACTGCTAACGCCCTAGCCTTCGGTTTATCAATTCCGATTATTGGCAGTCAGGGTGATGACTGGCTAGAGACGGGTTTGAAAAAAATAGTGACACATAGTAATGACCGTATTGTTATTCCACACTACGGTGCGCCGGTTCATATTACTCAACCGAAGAAATAGGATATGCTTGCTTAAAAGACGAAATATATCTATAGTTATGGGTAGGATTTTTGTTTTTTTGAGAGCATGTCCCAAGTAGATCAAGATAAATTTCAATTATTAAATTCGATATTCAGATTATTAATTAGCTAGAGAAGTGATAGCGACGCTAGTTGGTAGTCTGCACCGATAGAAAGGATTATATGGAGATAATCACCATAGTGCTAGCCTTAGCTGGTATTGGTGTTGGTTTTGGAACCAGCACAGTTATTGCTAAGAAGAGAAATGTTAATAGTGCTGGAGCAGCTGAAAAAGAGTTAGAGAAGGCAAAAAAAGAAGCAGATAAACTTATTGCTGATGCTAAAAAGCAAGCTCAGATTACTTCTGACGATGCTAAAACTCTAGAGCAAGATAGACGAAAAGAAATTAAGAGCTTAGAAAATAGAATTGTTCAAAGAGAAGAATCAATTGAGAAAAAACTTGATGACTTGGATAAGAGAAGTGATAAGTTACGTAAGAACGAATCTGATCTTGAACAGTTAAAGAATGACATTAGAGATATTCGTGTCAGACAACAGGAAAAGCTAGAAAAAATAGCAAAATTAGATAAAAAAGAAGCAGCTGAAAAACTGATGGCTATGACTGAGCGAGATATTCGCGAAGACTTAGTTGGCTTAGTAGTTAAACTGCAAAATGAAGCTAAAGAAACTGCTGAAGATAAAGCAGCTCTAATAATAACTTCAGCTATGGAAAGAATGGCAAGTGAAGTTACAGCTGAACGCACCGTAACAAGCCTTAAATTATCTGACGATGAAATGAAGGGTAGAATTATTGGTAAAGAAGGTCGTAATATACAGGCTCTTCAAAAAGCAACCGGTGTAGATATTATGGTTGATGATACTCCTGGATATATTGTGCTTTCTTCTTTTGATCCTATTAGAAGAGAAGTTGCAAGACAGACAATTGAGATGCTAATGAAGGATGGACGAATTCATCCAGCAAAGATTGAAGAGACTGTTGCTAAAGCTCAGAATAACGTTGAGAAGGACGTAATAAGAGCCGGTGAAGACGCAGCTAGAGAAGTAGGCGTCGCTGGTATACCTAAGGAAATTTTACAATTACTTGGAGAACTTAAGTACCGAACAAGTTACGGACAAAATGTACTTAAGCACAGTACCGAAATGGCTCATATTGCAGCTCTTATTGCTGAAGAGGTTGGTGCAGATGTTAAGACAACTAAATATGCAGCTCTTGTTCATGATCTCGGAAAAGCCCTTACTCATAAAATGGAAGGCAAACATCACCACATTAGTGGTGAGATGCTAAGAAAATATGGTGCTCCTGAGCCTGTAGCTCATGCTGCAGAGGCTCATCACGATGATGTCGAGGCAACGACTGTTGAAGCACTAATTGTTCGTGTGGTAGACGCTATTAGCGCCTCACGCCCAGGTGCTCGTAATATTTCGGCAGAAAACTTTGTTGAAAGAATGAGAGATCTTGAGAATGTTGCTACCGGTTTTGAAGGAATTGAAAAAGCCTACGCAATCAGCGCAGGTCGCGAAATAAGAGTCTTTGTACGACCTCATCAAATTGATGATCTAAATGCCATAAAGTTATCTAGAGATATCGCAACAAAAATTGAATCAACTATGCAATACCCTGGAACAATTAAAGTGAATGTTATTCGCGAGACTAGAGCAATCGAATTTGCTAAGTAAAAAATGAACATTTTATATATTGGCGATATTATGGGTGACCGTGGTATAGAAGCGGTCACTAAGGTATTGCCTGAACTCCGCAAAGAAGAGAAGATTGATCTCATTATTGCTCAAGCTGAAAATGTTTCAGGAGGAAAGGGCATATCGCTAAGCGACTATATAAAATTAAAGCATTTAGGAATAGATTTTTTCACTGGTGGTAATTGGTCGCTAGCCAAGGAAACAATTTACCCCAGTTTATCTAATCCATTAGAGCCAATTATTAGACCAGCTAATTATCCAGATCCAACACCAGGACTTGGTTATAAGACAATCCAAAAAAACAACCAAACAGTTTTAGTCATTAGTTTACTTGGACAAATAGTTGGACGTGATGCTCATAAAAAAATGGATAATCCATTAGACGTTGTCGACAAGATAATTGATGATCATAAAGACACTGAGTTATTTACGATAGTTAACTTTCATGGAGATTATTCTAGTGAGAAGAAGGTTATTGGCTACTATCTTGATGGCAGGGCCTCCTTGGTTGTAGGTGATCATTGGCACATACCAACTGCTGATGCCATGGTTTTGCCCAATGGTACAGCACACGTTACCGACGTAGGTATGTGTGGAGCCTTAGACTCTAGTCTAGGCGTAAAGCTTGATGTAATAATGAACCGTTGGAAAAATAATGTACCTTCCATGAATATCCTTGAGGATACTGGCAGAATGCAATTTAATGCTGTTCTGGCGACTGTTGACGATGAAACAAAACTTGCAACGAGCATCAAACAAATCCAAAAAATATTTAGTTAGCAAAAAATACTCTAGTACAAGGGTCAATTTTTAGTTATAATGAATATTACGTATTTGGCGGGGTGTGGCACAGTTGGCTAGCGCGCTGCGTTTGGGACGCAGAGGTCGCCGGTTCGAGTCCGGCCACCCCGACCAAGTTCGAAATTACTATCTTTGAAGAACCCTGCATAGAGTTCTCTTAGTTTGAAGTCGGTTACTTCCCATCTGGTAATAGCGTTTTTTGGTGGCATCAATGCACCTTTCAA
>CAIYEO010000008.1 GCA_903925195.1 uncultured Candidatus Saccharibacteria bacterium
ATCATAAAAGATAAAGTTCATTCATCATCAGAAAATAGATTTTTCTGCATTGGCAAAACATCCAATGGTGGAATTGCTACAGTTAGGTTTACTAAAAGAAATAGTCATATTCGCATCATTGGTGCAGGATACTGGCGGAAAGGAATGAAAATTTATGAGCAAAACAATTAGTTACACGGATGCTCCAGAAGATATAGACGAGTCTTTAGATAATCCAATAATAGTGAGTGATTTTTTGCTGTCTCCTGCAGAGCTTGTGAGAAAAGGCGAAAAGGAAAAGATTACAATTTCAGTAGATAAACGCAGCCTAGAACTCTATAAGAAATATGCCAAGAAGCACAACACCAAGTACCAACCAATGATAAACGGTGTACTTAGTTCATATGCTGATAAGTATTTAAATATTAAGTAAATACTCACGATATGGCTCTTCCAATATAGCCATCCATCTTAGTACCTCATCTCTAGAAAGGAGTGAACTTTTTTTAGCCTGCTGCACCATATGGGAATATCTGGACACTTCGGTGTCCTATTTGTTTGTCATCAATCTGTAAATGAACCCCTGACACCATCGGATTCTGCAGCTAACCAAATATTTTCTATACACGCACCTAGTCCTACATATTCCAGGCCCATGCCTATAAGTGTTCTATCGTCCATAGAAGCAGCAGCGTCGATCTAGAATCGTTGAAACTACTTGTGTATACGCAGGCTCTAAGTTACCCACTGAACTATCTTCACCAATTCTTGGAATTTCTGACATGATATATTCAAATGTACTATAATTAATATTAATGTTGACACCAGAACAAGATATTAAACTACACGTTCTAGCTAACGGCATTCAGGTTGACCAATCAGCTGAAGAAGCTTGGAGGGAAAATTACGAAGGTCCAATTAGTCTTAACGAGTATGCTTCTACGAGTGGTATTTGCCTAAAAGTTGAAGATGGTGCGGACGGTGTATATATCAATGCGCCCTACACTCAAGAATTTACTCGTGATTCCGACACCCAATTAAGATTTAATGCTGGGTTTGTGATTGCAATGGCGGGGGTAGAGTTCGATGTTGAGGTTATCCCAGTGCCAGCTTTTCATAGCCAGACTTACCTAGATAACGGCGTTGAATATCCATATACAAACCTGGGTGTAACACATACAGATAGGCTACGCATCTCACCCATAGAGGGGTGTGGAATGACTTGCAAATTCTGCAACATACCGTATGAATTAAAATATAGGAAGAAGCCAGAAGAAGAATTACTTGCGGTTATTGATATAGCTAAAGATGATCCGCAGGCTCCAGCTAGACATGTACTGATTAGTGGAGGAACACCTAAGCGTGAAGATGAGCCATGGGAAGACGCAATATATGAGAGCGTGATAGCAAATTCTCCTCTACCTGTTGATATTATGATGACACCTAGAGAAGACCCTGGATATCTGAGACGACTTGGAGCGGCCGGAGTTAATACGCTTTCAGTCAACATGGAAGTTTTTGATTCACAAAGAGCCAGAAAATTAATCCCAAATAAGAATCGTAGGTTTGGCCCCACAGGATATCTCGACTATCTAGAAAGAGCTGTGGGTGAATTAGGTGTTGGCAGAGTTCAGTCACTGATCTTGTTCGGAGAAGCTATAGAGCCGGTTGAAAGCACGCTGGAAGGGGTTCAAGCGTTGGTAGACAGGGGTGTTATCCCAGTCTTAAGTCCATTTCGTCCTGACCCACGAACTCCAATGGAGCATGATCCTTCTTCGACTGAGTCAGAAATGAAACAGGTATATGAAAGAACATTAGAAATTTGTGAACAATCAGGTACTGGCGTCAAGCCTGGGCCTCGTTGTGTACCATGCCATCACAACACAGTTGCATTTAGTGATGGTAGTGATTTCTATTTGCCACTGGATAGAGATATAACCACTCAACTTCATGCAACGTAATCTAATTAGCACTAAAGGTCTCTCCAGGAAAGACATATTAGCGATATTTAAACGGGCAGATGAACTACGGTCTACTAAACTACAAAGCGAAGTTAATACCTCAAAGCTAGGTGGCCTATTATTCTTCGAGGCTTCTACCAGAACGAGAGTTGGCTTTGAGGCCGCTGCCTGGAAGTTGGGCATCAACTCTGTAGTTATTCAAGAAACTAAGTTCTCTCAAAATATGGGCCAAGCAGAGAGTATGAGAGATACAATTGGATCATTAAACCCAATAGTAAGCTTTTACTGCATCCGTCACCCAGATGAAGATATTTTTAATGAGGTTTTAAACTTCACAGACCTACCAGTAATTAATTGTGGAAATGGATTCGTAGAGCATCCGACACAAGCCCTTATTACCGCCTATGCAATTTGGCATAAATTTAAGACTTTAGACGGGCTTTCTATAACCATGATTGGAGAGCTTAAATATGCCCGAGCTGTACACTCTTTACTTTTACTACTCTCTAAGTTTTCAAACGTGACTATAAATGCAGTTACACCAACGTTATTAAATGTACAGGATGAATATAAGAAGGTGTTCGAAGTAAACGGGAACATTTTTAAACTAGTAAAAAAACATACATGGGGTAATGAAGACGTGGTTTACTCATCTGGATTCCCACCTAAGAATCCTATTGGAACTTTTTCTCAAAAAGAACGAGACAAATATAAGTTAAGTACTCAAATCGCAGAAAAACTGTCTGAAGACGCTATCATATTGAATGATTTACCTCGAATTGATGAAATTGATTTAGAAGTAGACAACTCAACACATGCATATTACTTCATGCAGAACGAGCTTGGCCTATATGTGCGTATGGCTATACTTCAAATTTTTTGCTATTAAGAGCAATTAGGTTATACTTAAAATTGAAAATTAAACAGGATAATTAATATGTCAAATTATATGGTACTTTTTTATGACAAAGACGGAGCAAGTGCATCCTTCGATCGGCAGACAGAAACTGACAGCTTCGCAGTCTGGATGAATAAACTACAAAATATTGTTGATAGGGGCGCACCGTTTACTGCACAAGCAAAAACCCTGACCGCTCCCAGTAGCGCTACTGACGGCACAAATAGTCCACAATCACCTAATGGCTACTGTATTCTAAGCGGGTCTTCGATTGAAGAAGTACAGAGTTTATTTGCGGACTGTCCGATTTTTAGTTCTGGTGGCTCTGTTGAGATTAGAGAGATTTTTAGCGTCTAGTAACTATAGGCCAAAAACACTAGTTTTATACTTATCCTCCACTTGGAGCATTTTAGTCTCAAGTTGGTCACGCCTTTGTGCTGTCTGTACTTGATAGCCAATGTAGCCTTCAATGAATACTGAGCCAGTACGGTAAAACTCGGCGGCAAATGATTCACCAACTCTTTTGAAAGGTGCTTCGATATCGTTTAGGCAGTATTCATTAAGTACCACCTGGCCCTTCTCGGCTGGAACAAGTTTGCTATGTGACCAGGCAAAGTCCAGTTGCTTATTAAGCTCAGCTTGCGATAATACTACTTCTTCGCTTTGATACGTTGCTAGTTCAAGGTCGGTTAGACTAAGGTTCTTCTTCTGCAAGGCAAGCCCATTAATGGCGTACCCGCCTTGATGACGGGGGTTTAGGTCTACTACTATCAAATCACCTTTACGGTTGATTAGAAAATCACAACCGAACAAGCCCTTGTAGCCTTTACTAGCTAAGTAATTGCCAAGAGTTTCTGTAATATCGCGAATCTGTTTAATATGCTTAGGCTTAGCAACCGATGGGTACAAATTACCAAGGTATCTGTTACCTTGTAGTATTTGATCTGCAATAACTAGGATATAAACCTTGCCCTGTTCGGTAACAATCGCATTGATGTTTGGAGCTAGTACGATGTCTTCAAAAATATCCGAGACAATAAAGCTATTCTCCTTGTTGATGTCACGTAGCTTGGCAAGAAACTCATGTAACATCGTCTGATCATAGATTATGCCGCTTTCATTACCCCCGGATGTATAAGAAGCACTCAGGTAGCATGGCACTAGGTCGACTTGATTTTTGAGCAGTGCAGCTTCATCAGTAAAAATATTCGCTCTGTTATGTGGAAGGTTAAGTTTTTCAAACAGTTTGAGCTGATTAACTTTATTGTCGTATGTTTTTGCCAATCTACTATCTGGCCCAAGCACAGTAAAAACATCTGCGGGCAAGTCAAGAAATGAAGTAGTGAATGGATATACGAATACGGTTTGCTGTTTTTTTAGGAGCTTGGCAGCAATTTCTTGTATCGTCTGATTACACCGAAACTCCACGTTTACGTCTTCATAGTCGGGTAAGTATACTACTGGCTTACCTAAATCTTTAGATAGCTTGTAGCCACGTTTGTTCATGACTACATAGTTGCCTGTACTGTAACGATTGCTAGGCCAGGCGTTCAGTATGCGAATGGATCGAAACTTTTTGCCGAATCTAGCCGACAGAGACGCTGCCATAGCCTGGTTCATGTACTCAAAACGTGGGCCATGTATAGTAAAAAAGTACTGAATATCATTTGTCGCAAAGTCTTCATCCAATACATAATCCATCATTAAATATTAACATAGCGGTGAATAAATGCAGTAAGACTATATAAATAGTATAAAAGATTTTTTAATTGATCAAAATGGTTCGAATATAATCCAGTAGGCGCAAGATTAGACCCAAACGATTTTCAAACAGTATAGTTTAAAAAATTAGAGCCTCGATCAGTTCTTTTTTGTTATGATTGAACAATGCAACTAACTCAATGTGATATATGTAATCTCTTACCAAAACTTAATCCAATATTTGAAACCAATAACTGGACAATCCTAATAAATAAAAACCAAGGTTATCTTGGAAGATGCTACGTGACCCTAAAGAAACATAAAGGAAGTCTTTCTGAAATAAACGATGACGAGTGGCTAGATTTTAGTGAAGTAGTAAGTAAGCTAGAAACGGCTCTCAAAAAAGTATTCGGAGTTGAGAATTTTAATTGGACTTCCTTAATGAACAACGCATATCAAGTCGATAATGCTAAGCCTCATATTCATTGGCATGTTATACCGCGCTATAAGGACTCTATAACATTTAATGGTATTAAATTTTCAGACCCTCAGTTCGGGCATCATTATAATCGCGATCAAAGGCTTAATGTAGAGGAAGCAGTATTGGCTTCAATAAAGAAAGCAATCCAAGATAATCTTGATTAGTGTAACTCCCTGCTCTTACCCAGATAATAAATCTTCTTGATACGGAACCTCAAGAATAGACATCCAACGTTCTAATTCTTTCATGATTGGGTGTAAACTTTTCCCCAGTTGCTACACCATTTTTATAAATTAGTATTGACAAATTTTTATAGATGTATATACTTGTATATATGACTAATAAAACTGTAGCGACACAATCTTTGCAAAAATGGGGTAATAGTGCAGGTGTTCGTCTTCCTCAAAAAATCATAAAAGCTGCCAAACTAAGTTTAAATCAAGAACTTATCATAAGCCTAAACGGTAATTCAATTATACTAACTCCATTACAGCCCAATAGAGACCTTACCTTAGAAAAAATGCTTATAGGGGTAACGCCAGAAAACGTTCATGGTGAAAAAGACTGGGGAGCTGACGTTGGAGCTGAGATAATTAATGACTAACACGGATTATGTCCCGGAACGTGGCGATATAGTTTGGATGGTTCTTGACCCAAGAGTTGGACACGAACAATCTGGTCGAAGACCAGTAATAGTTCTTTCAC
>CAIYEO010000009.1 GCA_903925195.1 uncultured Candidatus Saccharibacteria bacterium
AATGACTGTTAGATCAACCTTAGTACCAACAGTGTAATTATCTAATAGTGAGTTTAGTGTTGTAGTTGATTTCATTGAGTTATTATTTACTTTAGTTATTATGTCACATTCTTTTAATCCAGCATTATCTGATGGGATACCAGGAAAAATACCTTGCTGACCAGTAATTGAAGAAGGCAGAATATAACCCCCCTGGTCAACACTTAGATTATATTTTTCCTTTACTGTTTGATCAATCGGAACATATAAAACACCAATATATGGTCGCGCAAACTTACCGGTAGTTAAGACGCTTTGGATAATACCATTGATGTCATTAATAGGTATCGAGAAGCCGATGTTCTGAGCACCTCCCGCAGTAGCAACGTTTAGCCCAATGACCTCTCCGCTTAGATTAGCCAATGGACCTCCTGAATTACCCTCATTGATTGCAGCATCGGTTTGAATAAGGCCATCCAAATTTTCGGACGATGAGCCGTCACTTGAGCTAGCTTTAATGCTTCTTCCAAAACCGGATATTATTCCTGAAGTAACAGTATTCTGAAATTGACCTAAGGCATTTCCTATAGCTATAACAGAATCACCTACTTGAGTTTTAGATGAGTCGCCAAGATTCGCTGGAATTAATTTTTTACCTTTTGTATCCTCTATTTTTAATATCGCTACATCTAAATTATCGGTACTACTTGTCCTACCAATTATCCGTACATTTTTAAATACAGTTCCATCCGATAATGTAACCGTAACTGAGGATGTACCATCAGGAACAACATGTCTATTGGTAACAATATATCCTGAGCTAGATAATATGATTCCAGTGCCTGCGACTTGTTGAGTGGATGGCGCAGCACCAAAGACACCAAAAGGAGAAATATCGTTTGAACTAGCTACTTGAGTATCGTTGATGGACACTACGCTCTGGCCCACTTCTGATGAAACCTGTCGAATAATATTTCCCTGTTGAGATATGACTTCTTTCTGAATAGTTGTGTTGGATTGTTTATTAGAGTGAGCTCCAAACCATCCACCGACAAAACCAACTCCAAGGCTAGCTATAAAAAATAAAGCTATGGTTAGGAATTTAGTTTTTTTTATATTTTCAGATCGATTACTATGCTGCCTGTTGCCTAGCTTATCTTTTTTTGTCTCATCATGATTAGTAGAAATATTATTAGTTGGTTCATCCATCAATAAGCCTCCTTTTTTAAGTTATACTATCTCCTAGCCTGAATATTCCAAAACCTAATATGGCAATAATTACTATTACCATTATAAGAATAAATTGTCTTACAAGCAACTTATTGAGTTTATTAACATTATTCAAATAATAGATGGAAGCAACGGTGTATCCAATGACAGTAATGATCAGTGTTGGCTGAGATATTGTTCCATAAAATAACAACCAATAAGACATTACCCAAGCCAATGAAGCTGAAAAATATCCCCATATATATGACATTAATCTAGCATATGGCTCCTCAAAATTATCAAAGAAGTGTCGTGCTGACAAGAAACAGATTAAGCCTGTTAGGGTAGTTAGCTCAAGCGTAGAGGCAGAAGTCCAACTATATAATGCCATGAGGCCAAATAGCTGAGCGACCAGTGACTGTAACGAAACAAAAAGCGATGTACTTGCAGGCTTAAGGAAAACTAGCCATAAGCCGTATATTAATGCCCACAGGATTTGCCACCAAGAACTTGAACTGTGAATCATGAACACCACAACAGATAATCCAACTATTATATCTACTGAATTTGCTCTTATGTTGGCTGGCCAAAATCTTGGCTTAACTGAGAACATTCTCCACTTACTAAGAATGACCATAAAAATAGCTAGCTGAATAAAATCTAATCTAATAAATACAAAGATAACAACTGGCAATAACACTGTAAGGCCAACATGAAAATATTTTGAAAATCCGGCTATTGGTTTTAATCGTTCAATTAGAGATTTCATCTTGTCCTAATATTATAACAAAATTTGCTAGATTAACATGCATTATATCGCTCGGCAAGCTAGTTGAGGATTTACTTTTATATCTCAGTTCAAGATATTTGTTTGTATATTTATCCTTACCTTTGGATAAATCGATAATAGTAGTTTTCTGATATGTTTGTTTCGGAGTGGAGTTTGAGGTTGTTACGTTATATCCGTATGATCTTAATATATATGCCTGATGCTCCATTAAAGTATTGTTGGTTGAGCCGTTAACAAGTTCTACTGTTGCATTTTCTCTTGCCAGATATCCATCTCTTAATGTATTTCTCATGAAATATTGCAAGTCAGCATAATTATACAATCCGGCTGATGGCTCATCTATTGATTGACCATTCATGTTGGCAGTTTTTATATATTTATTAGGATAGTCTGCAAGTCCGACTGATGATATAGAATTATTACCTATTTTTGTAAAATATGGATATAGGCTTAGTATGTCCTGAACTCCTAGGTTGGTTGTGAGATTATTGCCTAGCTCTTTTGTTACTGAGTTAACTTTAATTGGATTAGAAATATTACCAACTGACAGTGCCTTTGATTTTATTGCCAAAATTGCCTGACGCTGACGCTGACTACGATCAAAGTCAGAAGTCGTCTCTCTTGAACGGACAAAGAGTAAGGCTTTAGTTCCGTTAAATGTCTGGTTGCCAGAAGTTGCTATGACTGGTTCGTTGTTATTCTCCCAGGCTACAGTAGGATCATAAAGCTCTCTGGTAACATTTATATTGATACCGCCCAGAGTATCAACAATCTGTTTAAACGCCTGGAAATCAACTAGTACATTATATTTGACCTCTACTCCCGAAACATCAGAAACAGTCTTATCGATCAATTTAAATCCGGCATAAATAGCTGATTTATTATCATTAGAATTAGACTGTGATCCCGACTCCTGCCACTTACCTTTTTCATAGACTGCATTAATTTTTGACTGCCCAAAACCAGGCACATTTACCCAAAGGTCTCTGGGTATACTTACTAGAGATGCTTTATTATTAACCGGATCAATGCTTGCTAATATAAGTGTATCTGTAAGGTCTGGTCCATTATGCCCAGGACCACCGATACCCGCTACTAGAATATTTATCCTACCATCTCCTTCTTTTTTTAAGTCAGCTAATGAAAGATTCGTTTTAAGTGAATTATTAGAATTAAAGATATTTTTTAAATTCAAATATCCACTACTAATAGTAAGTATAATGCCCGCAACAAATAATAGAATTACCGCAACTAAAGTTCGTTTAAAAATTTTTACCTTATTATGCTTTTTTGGAACTTTTTCAGAAACGTCGTGATTCATATGTTTTCTATGCCTTCCCCTGTTAGCTTCATTAGCTGAGGGTAAGGATTGATCTGGATTTTGATGATGCTGTTTTTCGAATATTTGACTATTAAGATTAGGTTGCGATGGCTGGTAACCACTGGGGCGATTAAAGTCATCGATACGACGACCTATATTATTATTCTTAAAATCACCAGCGGATAGCGTTGGCCTAATGAGCCCCCTGCCTTCTTCACGCATAGGATTATTAATAAGCTTGTGATCGCCATGCTTACTGTCTTTATTTTTTTTAAATCTCATATCGTAACCTTAATTATACTATTAAATCAAAATGCTCTACAAAAAACTTTAGAAATAAGCTATAGTTTAAAAACACATGGACGAAAACTCAAACAATATACAAGTTGGTAACACAGAGCAGAATAAGCATCTTCCCAACCTATCGGCCTGGGGAGTAATCATACTATCTATTGTAACCGCAGCCCTGCTAGTTATATTCGTTTTTCAATCCTACCAAGTTTCTGGTCCAAGTATGGAAACTACATTAATTAATGGAGACAGACTTATTGTCTGGAAGCTACCAATAACTTGGTCAAAAATTACCGGTCATGCTTACGTGCCTAATATAGGAGACATTATAATTTTTAACGCTCCAAGTCTAGAAAAACAACTCGTAAAGAGAGTCATTGGTTTGCCTGGAGATAGAGTTGTTATCAATAACGGTGTAGTGACTGTTTATGATAAACAGCACCCTAAAGGTTTTCATCCCGATACAAGTCTTCCTTATTCAAAGACAACAACCATTCCATATACAAGCACAGATAGTGCGTCACCTATTGATGTAACTTTACAGCCTGGTACAATTTTTGTTTGTGGAGATAATCGACCAGTATCAGAAGATTCTAGAATCATCGGACCTGTCAATTTATCCGACGTAGTTGGGAAACTTGTACTTAGAATATATCCTCTTAATAAAGTTGGAATATATTAAAAAGCTATAATAATTTTTCAATAATACGACTTAGATCTTCTTCCGTACTAAAACTAATCTCCAATTTTCCACCTTTTGCCATCCGCCTAACACTCACTGGTGCCTTAATAGCTTTTCCTAATTTTTGAGTTAATGGGGTTTGTGTTAATACTCTTCTATGAGCTGTTTTGCTATCATCCCCACCAACACTTTTTAGAGCTACTACCCATCTCTCGGCTTGCCGCACAGACCATGAATGCTTAATGATTGAATCTAGTAGTTCCTTTTGCTTAACTGGCTGGTCTTTTAATGACAGAATTGTTCTTGCATGACCTTCACTAATAAGTTTCCTATTCAAAGCGTCCTTGGCTTCCTCGGATAAATTAAGAAGTCTGACATTATTCGCCAGCGTCTTGCCGGACTTACCCAACCTATCACCGATTTCATCATATGTAATGTTAAATATTTTATGTAGTTCAAAAACAGAGGCTGCTTGTTCTAGTGGGCTTAAATCAACTCTTTGTATGTTCTCAATTAATGCAATTTCTAATTTGTTCTTATTTTTTTCATCTCTAACAATTACAGGAATAGTTTTAAGATTAGCTAGTTTAGAGGCTCGGAATCTTCGTTCGCCAGCTACAATTGAATATTTACTTGGTTCACCTGGAATTGGGGCAACAATGAGTGGCTGTAATATACCATGATTTTTAATTGATACAGATAAATCAAGCAAAGCCTTATCGTCGAAATCTTTTCTTGGCTGATCCTTGTTTGGCATAAGCGAATCAATAGATACTTTTTGTATCCTTTCTGATTCATCCAGTAATATGCTTTTATCAAAATCACTAGAAAGAAGAGTATCGAAACCCCTTCCTAGAGCCTTATGACTATTTGCTGCTGACACGATCGATTACCTCCTTAGCCAGTTGCTTGTATGCTCTAGCGCCTTTTGACCATTTATCATGGTCAAATATCGCTTTACCAAAACTAGGCGCCTCAGCCAACCTTATATTCCTTGGAATAGTTGCTTCAAATACTTTATCACCAAAATGTCTTTTTAGCTCGGCATTAACTTGCTCGGCAAGTGATGTTCTTCTATCAAACATAGTTATGACTACACCTAATATTTCTATTTTAGGATTCAAATGTTGCTTTACTCTCTGGATAACATTCAATAACTGACTAAGTCCTTCTAGTGCATAATATTCTGCCTGGACTGGAATTAGAACTAAATCTGCCGCTGTTAGAGCGTTAATAGATAAGAGTCCTAGCGCTGGTGGACAGTCTATGATTATAAAATCATGAACGCTACTAGATAAAGCTTCTTTTAACTTAAACTCTCTATTATCCATAGTACTGAGCTCAATCTCTGCACCAGCCAGATTAGGATTTGCAGGAATAATATGAAGATCAGGAATATAAGTTTCTTGTACGGCTGAAGCTATTTTACTATTAGCTGTTAAGATATCGTACGTAGTAGTTTTGAAGGATGATCCGTCTAGGCCTAATCCGCTTGTTGCATTGCCTTGCGGATCTCCATCAACTAATAATACTTTGTATCCACTTTTTGCGAGTTGCGCACTCAGATTAATAGCGCTAGTTGTTTTTCCAACTCCGCCCTTCTGATTAACTACAGCTATTATGTGTCTCATTTTTGTTTAATTACCCCTTATATACAAAGATAATTATAACACTCTAAATGAGCAATAAACAGAATTATTTATTTTTCAGTAATTGTGACGATTTTTATATTCGAAAGATGCTGACGATGACCATGAACAGTGTGAACTCGTTTTTTGGCCTTATATCTTATTGAAGTAACTTTTTTATCTTGGAAATCTGGATTAACAATTTCTGCGGTAACTTTTACGCCTTCTACTAATGGTTGTCCAACTTTGACTTTACCTTCATCGAAGAACAATAGACTATCAAAAGTTACAGTTTTTTCTTCTGTATTTAAAAGTTCAACGTCTAAAGTAAGGCCTTCGTTGACCAAATACTGTTTTCCACCGGTTACTATTACTGCTTTTTTCATTAATCAATTTTACCTTTAATAATTTATTATTGTATCATTTTACCAGATAATGACCCCTATTGTCAAAACCTGATTATTTACTGTTAAATTTTTGCTATTGATATCTTAATATCTTTTTCATCAATTTTAACATTTATACTAAAGCTGTCTTTTGGCATTTCGCCATATTTTTCAGTTAAGGTCTCATTTTTAATTTGATTTAGGAAACTTTTTATTGAAGCATTTATAGCCTCATCATCGGTTTTTAAATCCATAACAATCCTATCGTCGACTTCAAAACCAGCTTCTTTTCGCGCATTTTGAATATGTCGAATTAAATCCCTGGAGATACCTTCACTTCTTAATTCTGGAGTTATCTTAGTATCAAGAGTTACTAGATAATCCTTACCTTTTGTCCAATAAACTTCCTTCACATTCAATTCTTCAGCAATCATCCAATCATATTCTTTATGATGTTTCATGATGTGCTCATATTCCTGGTGAATTGTTACTTTTTGTAATGGTTGCCTTACCTTTAACCCGGCTTTAACTCTTTGAGATAGTCCATCATTAACAGTTGCCAGGACAACATCCATTGACTGGAGAACAGCATCATTTATATAGCTATTTTTTGGCCAATCCAGTAAATGAACTGATTCACCTCCAGTTAATTTTCGGTATAGTTCATCAGCTAAAAATGGCGTAAATGGTGCTATTATTAACGACAATTGGACTAGTACGTAATGCAGAGTCTTGTAGGCATCTTCTTTATCGCTATCATTGTCACTTTTCCAGAATCTTTTGCGACTTCTTCTAACATACCAATTACTAGCATCTTCAATAAATGGTAGGATTAATTTCATAGATGATGTAATGTCATAATTTTTCATATGCTCATTAACTTGATTAGACAGTTGATTCACTCTAGATACAATCCATTGATCAAGTACATTTTCTAATTCTTCACCCGGATCAACTACACTGCCATTCCATTGCCAATTATCTACTTCTGCATAAAGGGTGAAGAAATCATACATGTTCCATATCATATTCAATTTTCTGGAAACGTCAGCGACTTCTCGGTCATTTAGAGCAAAATCTTCACCATTTAATAGTGGTGATTGTAGCAATAAGAATCGGAAGCTATCTGCCCCATACTTATCCATGAGCTCAATTGGGTCAGTATAGTTTTTAAGTTTCTTACTTAATTTTTTACCATCTGAAGCATTAATAAATCCAGTACAGATAAGATTTTTAAAAGGAGATTGCCCAAACAATCCTACATTCACAGCAGTCAATGCGTAGAACCATCCTCTGGTCTGATCAATAGCTTCGATTATAAAGTCTGCTGGAAAACTTTGTTCAAATTTAGCAACATTTTCAAATGGATAATGGAATTGAGCAAACGGCATGCTTCCACTTTCAAACCAGCAATCCAGCACCTTACCAATATGCTCCATGACTACTCCATCAAGTTCAAACTTGATATTCATAACATTAGGCAGATGGTAATCTTGTAATTTTTTACCCGTTAGCTTTTCAAATTCCTGATAAGAACCTATTACTTTGATAACTTCAGTTCCATCTGGACGATTACCTTTCCAAACAGGTATTGGAGTAGCCCAGTATCTGTCTCTGGATATATTCCAGTCAGGTGCAGTTTCGATAATATTCTTAAAACGGCCATCTCGTAAATTTTTAGGTGTCCAAGATGTTTTATCTGTTGATTCTAGCATTTCTGACTTCTGACCCTGTATGTCCATGAACCAACTAGGATGAGCCCTGTACATAAGCTTGGACCCGCATCTATGACAATGCGGATAGTCATGCTGGATATATTCAACCTTCAAAGCCTTGCCTTCAGCCACTAATGTTTTGGCGATCTCTTTATTAACTTCCCAAATATTTTTTTCTTGCCAACGACCGGAAGTATAGAATCCGTTTTCATCTACTATAGATACAATTGGAATACCGTGTTTTTTACACAAATCATAGTCTGCCTCACCATAGGCAGGCGCTTCATGAACTATACCTGTTCCGTCACTAGCAGTTACGAAATCTGAGGATAATATTAAATGAGAATTCGGACCATGATTTTCAAATAATGGTACGTATTTTTTTCCAACAAGTTCTTTGCCGGTTACTGTTTTAAGTATCTCATATTCTAATGCTTGGTGTTTTTCGTTGGTTAAAACTTTTTTTACTGCTTCTTCAGCAATATATATTTTTTTGCCGTCGTGTTCTACTAGGCAATAATTGATATCTTCATTAACCGCTAGAGCAACGTTAGCTGGTAATGTCCATGGAGTAGTCGTCCATGCTAATAAGTATTCTTCACTATCTTCAAGTTTAAAATATACGTAAAGACTTGGGTCAGTATCTACTTGATAGCTGTTTTCCATAGCAACTTCACTTTTAGAAATTGGTGTCGCATCTTGCGTGCAATAGATTAATATTTTTTCACCTTCGTAAATTTTTCCTTTTTCATATAGATTCTTAAAAGCCCACCAAACACTTTCCATATAGTCTTTGTCCATAGTCTTATAGGCATTCTTAAATTCAACCCAACGACCTATTCGATCAATAGTATCTTCCCATTCAGTTCCGGTTTTAACCATAGCTTTTCTACAAGCATCAACGTAGTCAGAAATTGAAATCTTAACTCCTATTTCCTTTTTGTTAGTGATACCTAGAGTTTTTTCAACATATACTTCAGCTGGTAATCCGTGACAATCCCATCCCCAACGTCTTTCGACTCTCTTACCATTCATTGTCTGGTATCTTGCAACGGCGTCCTTTACAGTAGAAATCAATAGATGGCCGTGATGAGGCTTACCGGTCAAAAATGGTGGGCCATCATAGAACACCCATGAATCTGATTCTGGACGATTAGAAATAGATTTTTCAAAAGTATTATTCTTTTTCCAAACCTCTATTAAGTCTTTCTCGTATTCAACTACTTTTCTTCTAGAGCCTTTTTTATACTTCATACTAATATCATATTACCTTTTATAATTAAAAAGTCATCTACTTTTATAGTTGGAGCCCTTATTAATAAGGGCGGTACCATCCAACAGTAAAAGAGATGACTCTTTTTGACTTAATTAATTGCTATAACGGGCATATCCGGTAGGTTCTAATCTGAATAAACATTTCTTCCTACTGCTTTCACGGCTGATTACCGTTATTTTGCTATTTACAAAACGCATTTACCAAATTGTACCCGTTAACTGTAACCTAAATAGTGACTTTATGCAACGCTACCTGGCGTATGAAGCCACTTCATCCATCGTTGGAAACATCGCTCCAGTCCAATAATTAATCAAAGTAAGCCGATCATCAACCACTAATATCGTCGGAAAACTCATAATGCCATAGATGTTCGCCTTACTAATCCCATCCTGACTATCGCATTCGATCATATCAA
The DNA here is from genome assembly GCA_903925195.1 of uncultured Candidatus Saccharibacteria bacterium. The sequence continues at coordinate 9,693 of CAIYEO010000009.1, forward strand.
TGTTCAGATCAGGATGGAATTTTTTTAGTTGGTTAGCGTACTCTTCAGTGAGTCTTCCGTGATCAGATTTTGACCTATATAGAATAATTATCTTCATAACTATACTAACTTTAACATAACCGTAATTATTATCTAACTACAGCCTGTGGTTGAGCCACAACTACTACATACATAGCAGCTACCAGCGCGCTGGGTTTGATTGCCACAGTTATAGCAAATCGGTGCTGCGTCGTCTTTTATAGCCTTATCAGCTGTCATTGCCTCTGCCTTATTGGATAGTTCAGTTTTGACTGATTCTTTAGTTATCGCCACTTCTTCATGAACTTTTTGTTCTTCCAATAGTGATGTTTGCTCCTCGGGCATGTCATCAAAAGATGCTAGGCCTAGTTCTAGCTGATCATCAAAGGATAAATAGGTTAAAGCTAGTCTTCGAGCTATAAAGTCCACTAACGATGAAGCAGTTCTTATTTCAGCATCATCAGTGATACCAGAAGGCGCAAATGATGTATTAAGGAATGACTTAATGTAGCTTTTTAATGGCACGCCATATTGAAGTCCATGACTAACAGATATTGCAAAAGCGTCCATTATTCCCCTAAGAGTAGATCCATGCTTAGAAAAGTTTACAAATAACTCGCCAGGATTACCGTCGTTATATTCGCCAACAGTTATATAGCCGTGACTATCTGCGACAGTAAATGAGAAAGTCTTTGCAGTTCTGATCTTAGGTAGCTCTTTTCTGACTGCTCCCTTAAGAACAATAACTTCCTGAGCTTTTTCTTTTGGTAAAGTAGATTCCTCTTCATTGGTTTCTTTTTTAGCCATAGACAAAGGCTGACCAACCTTACAATTATCTCTATAGATAGCTACTGCTTTAAGTCCCATTTTCCAAGAATCAATATGCAATTGCTCTACTTCCTCTACAGTCACTTCTTCTGGTAGATTAACAGTTTTACTAATTGCGCCAGATAGAAATGGTTGCACAGCAGCCATCATCTTCACATGTCCCGAATAGTGAATGGCATTATCTCCCATAGAGCATGCAAACACGTTTTCATGCTCTTTCTTGAGGCCTGGTGCTCCAAGTATTGTTTTTTCGATATCTATATATTTAACGATATCTTCAATTTGCTTCTTAGAATATCCCATTACTCTTAATGCTCTTGGAATCGTTTGGTTAACAATATACATATTGCCGCCACCGACTAATTTCTTAACCTTTACAAGACCAAGATCTGGTTCAATTCCAGTAGTATCACAGTCCATCATTAGTCCAATAGTTCCAGTTGGCGCCAATAAGGTAGCCTGAGAGTTCCTAACACCATACAGGTTAGATAACTCTATAGCATCATCCCATGAACTCTGTGCAGCATTTAATAGGTCTTCGGCGACTAAATTAGCATTAATATTGCTAACTTCATCCCGATGCATCTTAAGTACATTAAGCATTGCTTGCCTGTCCTTGTTAAAACCTGAAAATGTACCTACTCGATTTGCTATTTTGGCACTAACAGCATAAGCATGACCAGTCATGACAGCAGTTATAGCTGCAGCTTGAGATCTTCCTTCGTCTGAATCATATGGCAATCCTTGAGCCATAAGCATAGCGCCTAGATTAGCGTAACCAAGTCCAAGTTCCCTATAGGCTTTAGCATTCTTAGTAATTTTTTCAGTTGGATAGCTCGAGTAGCCAACTAAAATTTCTTGAGAAGTAAACATTATTTCTACAGTGTGTTTAAACGATTCAACATCGAAACTTCCATCGTCATTTAAGTAATGCAATAAATTAATTGAAGATAAGTTACAGGCTGAATTATCTAGGTGCATGTATTCGCTACAAGGATTAGATCCGTTAATTCGTCCAGCATTCGGAGTTGTGTGCCATTTATTTACCGTAGTATCGAATTGCATACCTGGATCTGCGCACTCCCAGGTAGCTTCAGATATTTGTCGGAATAATTCTCTAGCTTTAACAACTTTAACTGCTTTACCATCCTTAACAGCTCTTAATTCCCAATCATCATCAGCTTCAACAGCTTTCATGAAATCATCAGTTACTCTTACAGAGTTATTTGCATTTTGATATTGAACGCTAAATGAATCTTTTCCATCTAGGTCCATAGAAAAACCATTCTCTTTTAGAACTCTGGCTTTTCTTTCTTCGATTGCTTTACACCAAATAAATTCCTCAATATCTGGATGATCTGAATTAAGTATCACCATTTTAGCTGCCCGGCGAGTCTTGCCACCGCTTTTTATTGCTCCAGCTGATGAATCAGCACCACGCATAAAGCTTAATGGGCCAGAAGCTGTACCTGCACTTTTACCAAGTGATTCAACGGATGAACGGATACCGCTTAGATTAATACCAGAGCCGGAACCTCCCTTGAAAATTAAGCCTTCTTCAACATACCAATTCAAAATAGCCGGCATGGTGTCTTCGATACCAAGAATAAAACAAGCGCTGGCTTGTTGAGTTCTTTCAGGAGCGCCGATATTAAACCAGACTGGTGAATTAAAAGCTGCTCTTTGTGTAGCTAGTATGAACTTAAGTTCTTCTCTAAAATTCTCGACTTCATCTTCATTTTCAAAATATCCTTCTTGAAAACCTTGTCGTGCAATTGTGTCTGCCACTCTATCAATAAGATCTTTTAAAGATGTTTCTCTTTCTGGTGAACCAGGTGTTCCACAGAAATATTTTTGCGCCACGATATTGATAGCGTTAAGCGACCAATTCTCTGGAAATTCGACATTTCTTTGCTCGAATACAGGCTTATTGCTAAATGGATTCACGATTAAGGAATCGTGTTTTTTCCATTTTAGCTTATCATAAGCTTTAGTTTTTGGTTGAGTAAAGAGCCTCTCAACCTGTAGGCCTGTTGTTTGTCCCATAATACCCTCGCTTCGTTATGGTTATTGTTGTGTTTTTGTTAGAGTCATCTGATAGTCTCCCTATCTCAGCTCCCCAGAATTATTCAAGTGCTTTAAATAGCCTGGGGAGCTCCCAAAATAATTTAGGATATACTCTTTTTTTATTTTTTATTACGTTGACGGATCAGTGAAAGCTCTTTTTCAAAGCCTGCGATATTAGTAAAGCGCTTATATACACTTGCAAATCTTACATAAGCTACTTCGTCCAAGCTAGCTAGATGGTCCATAGCCGTGTCGCCAATCTTAGAAACACTAATTTCCTGCTCGCCGATAGAATATAGGTCATGCTCAATATTGGCAACTAGTTTATCTAATTGCACGCTAGAAATCGATGTTTTGTCGCACGCTCTTAAGAGTCCAGCAATTAGTTTGTCCCTATTATAGATCTCTCTTTTTGAGTTATTTTTTATAACAACTATTTGAGGTCTCTCGACTCTTTCGTAAGTCGTAAATCTAAACTGACAATTAGTACATAATCGTCGTCGTCTTATTGATTCACCGTCAGCAACATCCCTTGATTCGATTACTTTTGTATCAGCTTCTTGGCATTGACTACATCGCATTTTGCACACCTCCTTTATTCAACCTAAAAGTGCTAACACTGTATTTATTAGCTATATATAGTGTCTATACAACTAATCATAGCCCCACCTTTAGCGTTTTGCAAATTAATTTTATTGTATTTTTTAGTACAATAACACTTATACTAATCTGTTAAAATATTGTCGTCGTCGTTATTCTTTTTTCTATTTCTCAGTCTTCGTAAAAATGATGGCTTTTCAAGCTCTTCTTCCGGCAATCTATTGGTATCATATTCAGTATTATCGGTCTGTGCGGCAGATTCATTATCCATGCTCCAGATATTTGGCATATTATCATTATGGAAATCATTATGTTGATCTTCTTTTTCTTTTTCCAGGTTCATATCTATTCCAGAAATAATTTCTTCTGGCTTACCTTCTGCTAATTTATTAGCAACTTCATCATCTTCGTCTTTTATATATTCGTTTTGTAATTCTTTCTTTTCTTCATGTCGATTCGAAAAGTAAGATGCGTCAAATCCTGTAGCAACTACAGTAATAATAACTTCGTCTTCAAGATCATTGTCTACAGTAGCACCGAAGATAATATTCGCATCTGGATCAGAAGCGTTAGTAATAAGTTCTGCGGCTGCATTAATCTCATGCATAGTTAAGTCACTACCGCCAATTACGTTAAATAGAATACCTCGCGCTCCATCAATTGAAACCTCTAATAAAGGTGACTCAATTGCTTGTTGAGCTGCTGTTACGGCTCTATTTTCACCAGCTGCTCTACCTATTCCCATTAGAGCTGAACCTGCATTTTTCATAACTGACTTAACATCTGCAAAATCTAGGTTAATTAAGCCGTGTACTGTTATTAAGTCAGATATTCCCTGAACTCCTTGTCTTAATACATCGTCTGCAACCTTAAAGGCTTCCATTAAAGGAGTTTGTCTGTCTATAGTTTGCAATAATCTATCATTAGGAATAATAATTAAGGTATCTACAGAATCACGTAACTGATCTATGCATTTTTCTGCATTACGTCTTCGCTTGTCGCCCTCAAAAGCAAATGGTCTTGTCGCAAAGCCAACAACTAGTGCACCACTATCGTGTGCAGCTTTAGCAACTATTGGACCCGCACCACTACCAGTTCCACCACCAGCTCCTATAGTCACAAACACCATGTCTGCTCCGTCAATTGCTTTCTTAATGTCTTCGATAGATTCCTCGGCTGCTTTTTCTCCAACCGAAGGATCAGCTCCTGAACCTAGTCCTCTAGTTGTCTCTTTTCCGATATGTATTTTTTCTGCTGCTTTAGAGTGATGAAGAGCCTGGCCGTCGGTATTAACTGCCATAAATTCTACGCCCTTAACTCCAGATTCAACCATTCTGTTGACTGCAGCACCTCCAGCACCTCCTACGCCAATAACTTTAATTCTTGCAAACGTTTCAATGGCCGGTTCTACTTGTGGCATCTTATAACCCTCTTCTTTATTAAGATATTTATAATTTTAGTATACGATAGTTATCGGCTACTTTCAATAAGGATCCAAAATGTTATACAGCAATCTTCATGCTATTTGAAGCGATTAATAAATGTGCGCGCAAAATCAAAAGTCTTATTATGCATATTTTTAGGGTTGTTCATTTCGTTTGGAGGTATCAACATATCAAGCATCATAAGACCGATAGCTGTTGCATAGCCTGGATCTTCAACTTTATCTACTAGACCACTAATAGATTGTAGCTTTCCAATTCTTGCTGCCAATTGCAGTTTTTCTTTGGCAAACTCAGCTATACCAGGCAGGTTAGCTGTTCCTCCAACTATCACGACTCCTCCGGGTAACTTACGAGATCGGGATATTTTCTTCAGTTCATCGTCTACGTATTCAAATAACTCCTCAACTCTTGCTTCAGTAATCATATCGACTTCACTAGCTTTGAAAGTATAGTTCTGGTCCTTAACTTTGAATTTAATACCTTCTTTTTTAATGATGCCTTTTTTAAGACTTGCGTATTCCAATTTAACTTTTTCAGCAATATCCAAATCTGTTTTAAGGCCAATAGCTAAATCATTCGTTATATTTATTCCGCCAATTGGTAGAATACTTACATACTGAACCTCACCATCTTCTATAACAGCTAAATTAGTAGTACCGGCACCTATATCTAAAACTACAGTACCAGATTCTTTTTGCTGCCTATTAAGGACAGCTTCCGCCGCAGCCAATCCTGAAATTGTATGATGAGCTGGATGTAGCTGTGCTTTCTCTAGTGCGGAGTCAAGATTCTTGAGGCTTGGAGTTGATGCAGAAACTATGTGTGTATCAACTTCAAGCCTTACGCCACTCATACCCACTGGATCTTTAATATTTTCTTGTCCGTCTAGATGATAGTTCTTTGGAAATATTTGAATTATTTCTCTATTGGGAGGTAGTTGAATAATAGATGCCGCTTCTTCAACTCTTGCTCTATCGTCTTCAGTTATTACTCTATTGGCTGAGCTTATGGCTATGACTCCTTGAGAGTTCATTCCAGTTACATGTGCACCGTTTATATTAACTGTTGCTGAATGTACGGGAAATCCACATAATCTCTCAGTTTCACTCAATGCCTGAATTATCGCCTCGGCAGCTTCATTAATATGAACTACAGCACCTTTTCTCATGCCAATATTTTTAGACATTCCAAAGCCAATTACAGAGATCTTTGATGAATCCCGAGAATCATCCATACCAACAACGCAGCGTACGTTAGTGGTACCAATATCGAGTCCAATATAGTTATGACCTGAATCACGCATGAATACACTATAGCGCCTATGCTCTATCTTGGGAAGTCTTATTGTCTAAATTTTTGTTAAAATATCTGCACCAGAACCACTTATAAGAACAGTGTGTTCAAAATGTGCCGATCTAGATCCGTCTTTAGTCATTACTGTCCAGCCATCATCGGCAACAGTTACGGCGTGTCCACCCAATGTAGCCATTGGCTCTATGGCTATTGTCATATTCTTATGAAGGACTGGGCCCGTTCCATGGCTTCCATAATTCGGTATGTTTGGGTCTTCATGCAGTTCATGACCAACACCATGACCAACTAGATCTCTGACTATACCTAATTTTTTACTTGAAAGTGTTTTTTCTATGGCGTGTGATATATCGCCAACATGAACACCATCTCTGATTTCATTTATTCCATCAAGCAATGACTTTTCCGTCATTCTAATTAATTCTTCATCTTCTTTATTTATTGCTCTGCCTGCGATGAGACTAATTGCAGCATCAGTAATCATGCCATCAAACTTTACGCCAAAATCAAGACTTACTATATCTCCCTCTTCGATAACTCTTTTCTTGCTAGGAATACCGTGAACAACCTCATGATTCAAAGAGACGCATAAAACACCAGGAAACCCTTGATAACCTAGGAAAGCAGGTTTTCCTCCGAGAGCTTTTAGTTCTTGACTGGCAATTAAATTCAAATCCATTGTAGTCATACCAACTTCTAATCTTTTTTTGAGAATGTCTAATACTACAGCCAGCATTCTCCCACTTTCTCTCATGGCTTGAATCTCAGTTGTAGACTTAACTCTAGTAAACATACTATTCCTGATTTATTGTTTTTAATGACGAAAGATTAGTCATTATTATTTTATGAACTTCTTCTGGAGCTAATGCTGCATCGATATCGACAACATTGATTCCTTCTTTTTTGAAGTGATCTAAAATTGGCAATGTTACATTGTTATATTCTTCGAACCTTTTATTTATGGCATTTTCAGTATCATCAATTCTACCTCGAGATTTTAGGCGCTCTTTTACATCATCTTCTGAAGCAACTAAATGATAGATGGCTGTCAGTTTAAATCTTCCAGCTAATATCTCTTTAAGTATCCAGTCTGTTTGCTTGACTGTCCTAGGAAAACCATCCAGAACAAATTCCTTTTTTGTATCAATAAGATTCACTACTGTATTGAAAACATTAATCACCTCATCGTCACTGAGTAATTTACCCTGAAGCATTTCCTGTCTTCTTTTTCCAGTTATTAATACTCTGAGCAATTCGCCTGTCGATAACCATGGATAGCCCGCTTCATCTGCAAGTAATCTGCCTTGCATACTTTTCCCTGAACCAGCCACACCAAGAATTATAATCATATTTATGTATTCAATCTGCTTTTAACAATGGATGCTATTTTAGATCCATCACCAGCCACACCAGTTTTTATTTTGACTTGTCCAATAATCTTACCCATGTCTTTAATTGATGGATTATCCGTATTAGAAATTACTTCATCAACTATTTTTTCAATATCACTGTCGCTCAATTGCTCAGGCAAGTATTTATCTATAATAATTTTTTCCTTAAGCTCGGTATCAGCTCGATCTTGATTATCATTTGCAGAATAGAGTTCAGCACTTTCAGCTCTTTTTTTAGACTCTTTACTCAAGACATCTATTATTCTTGTGTCATCTAAGCCTTCTTCTCTTAGGTTCAAAGCTACTTCTACGTATAGAATAGCACTTTTTACTCCTCTGAGAGTATCAACGGCTAATTGATTTTTACTAAGTAGTGCTGTTTTTAAGTCTTGATCAATCAGCTGTTTCAGCATATTGTACCTTAACGCTGACCAAGTTTAAGCTTTTTAACCTTTTCAGCCTTTCTTTCTTGGCGAATAATAGCTTTTGTTCTTCGTTCGGTCTTAGAAATAGGTTTTTGGAAGTATTGATTCTGTTTTGAGCGTATAAGCAAACCAGACTGTTGCACTTTTCTAGTGAAACGTCTTAGCATATTTTCTAGTGGCTCTTTTGAATCTCTTCTTGTTACTTGAATCATTAAGATATATTGTATGATGTAAATTGTATTTTTGCAAATTTTTTATAGCAAAAACTAGTTCATATGATTTCGTTTTTGCGTAGCCCGTTGTGATTTCAACACAATACTTTGTAGTTCTTTGAAAATAATAAACTGTTTATTCGTACAGTAAACTTTTGTATTACCTTGTTTTTCTGATGTTAAAAAGCCAATCTTTTCTAATCTTTTCAATTCTCTCTGAATATTCCCGGCGTCTTCTTTGATTAGCTTAGCCAAGCCTCTTACATGAGTCTTAAAATCAGGGTACTTAGCGTAAATCACTATGATTTTACGCCTAACTCTGGATGTTATAAATACATCTAACATATGGTTACATTGTCTTTCATACAACAATTATTATAAATACATTTCTTATTATTTACAATTATTTTGTTAATAAATATATAATACTAATATATGTACTACTATGAAATACTCCCAAAAGACCCTAGTTATTTTTCGGAAAAGTTACTTACCTATCACTCAGATAGCAAAATCAAGAAGTTAACCATAGTAAAGATAGCCTTAAGATCAAAAATTAATCTTGGTGTAGTTATCAAAATTACAACTAAACCCAAATATAAAACAAATCCAGTAATCGAGATATTCGATTTCATTCCCAGCCTACCAGATGAAACCATAAAGTTAATGAACTGGATTCATGCATATTACCCGGGGCCAGTAGGTGCAGTCCTTCAACAGCTCATTCCGGCTAATGTAAGTAATTTGAATCAAAATACTTATGTTAATAATACAACCCTAACCTCGGATTCTACTTTTAACACTTATGTCCTTCCAACCTTCTCTTCAGATCAAAAAGCAGCTATCGACAAAATGAAGGATGTTGGCCCATATTTATTGCATGGAGATACGGGAACGGGCAAAACAAGACTCTATATTGAACTTGCTCTTAGATGTTTAAATAATAAGAAATCTGTACTTATCCTAACACCGGAGATCAGCTTGACTCCCCAATTATCTACTGAGTTCAAAAATATCTTCGGTGATAGAGTAATCATCACTCATTCAAAGATCACTCCTAAGCAAAAATTAGAGAATTGGTTGAAAATATTAACTGATACTGATGGTCTCGTGGTTCTTGGTCCAAGATCCGCATTATTTAGCCCATTTCATAAACTTGGTTTAGTCGTAGTAGATGAGTCCCATGAAACTTCATATAAACAGGAGCAAAGCCCTCATTACCACGCAAATAGAGTTGCTAGCAAATTAGCTAGTTTATATTCCGCCATGTATGTGATGGGCTCGGCGACACCTGACGTAACGGATTACTACCTAGCAAAAAACAGAAATATACCAATCATTAGAATGAATATGCTAGCTGTAAAGACTAATAATACCGCCATCACTAAAACTGTAGTTGACCTAAAAGACCAAAGCTTATTCACTAGGAGCAGAATGCTCTCGGATGAACTTATAAGAAGTATCGAAAAATCAATGCTAAATGACGAGCAGTCCCTATTATTCCTTAATAGAAGAGGAACTTCTCGAATTATCTTTTGTGAAAATTGCGGCTGGCAATCACTTTGTCCGAAATGTGACGTACCACTTATATATCACGGCGATATACATCAAGCCCGATGCCATACTTGCGGACATAAAGAAGCGCCACAAAATTCCTGCCCATCGTGTGGTCAGGCAAAAATACTATATAGAGGTTTTGGTACCAAAGCTTTAATAGAAGAGGTCTGTAAAATATTCCCTCAAGCAAAAGTAAAAAGATTTGATACCGATAACAGTAAAAAAGAGAGTTTTGAACAAAATTATTATTCAGTTAAGAGCGGTGAGACAGATATAATAGTGGGAACTCAGACTTTAATTAAGGGTTTAGACCTACCCAAATTAAGTACAGTAGGAGTAATAGTCGCAGAATCTGCTCTTTCATTCCCTGACTATACTGCATCTGAGAAAACCTATCAGCAGATTAATCAAGTATTAGGACGTATTGGTAGAGGACACAGACACGGTACAGCCATAATACAAACCTATAATCCGAACAATCAAACGATTAAGGATTCAGTTGATTTAAATTATGAGGATTTTTATGAGAACGAAATCAAGGAAAGAGAAACTTATGATTACCCTCCTTTTAGTCAAATATTGAAGCTAGCTTGCTTAAGGAGTACAGACAAAGCTGCCGAAAATGCCGCCAACAAACTTATAAGCCAAATTGGGAATCTTAAACTCAAAGTAGGCATTGCAGGACCAGCCCCATCATTTCATGCGAAAATTGACCATAAATTTCAATATCAAATAATAGTTAGATCCAAGCTAAGAAGTGAACTTATTAAAGTAATAAAAATTTTACCCTCGGGATGGACTTATGACATTGATCCAATAAATCTTTTATAAAATTTCTGGTGATTAGTTTATACTTTTAAAATATGACAAAACAATCTAGCTATAAGCTAATAACCCTGCCCAATAAACATCTACGACAGCCCTCAAAGAAAGTTGGGATTGTAGACGAAAATATTCAGAAGATAATCGAAGCAATGGAAAATGTACTTTTGAAATGGGAAAGCGAGCGAGAACATGAAGTTGGAGTAGCTTTGGCAGCTATTCAAATCGATGTAGATTTAAGAATCATTATAGTAAGAGATGACATAGAAAATAAAGATAACAATAAGTTCAATATTTTTATTAATCCTACTATAACTAAATATGAAGGTGAAATAATTGAAGATTATGAAGGATGCTTAAGTATCCAAGATGTTTATGGAAAAGTTCCGCGATATTCTAAAGTTAAGATCAGTGCTCTAGATATAGCTGGAAATCCTATTAGATTAACTGTAAGCGGATTTATGGCAAGAATTTTTCAACATGAGATTGATCATACTAATGGGAAAGTATTTATTGATCATATTAAAGACAACCACGATGCATTCTATCAATTAATGCCAGATGGCAAACTAAGAGAGCTGGATTATGACAAAGATGTCGAAAAAAATAATATTCTTTGGTAATGAGAGACTAGCGACTGGAGTAACTACAAAAAACCCAGTATTAAATGCCCTTGTTAGCAATGGCTATGAGATAGAACATATTATCCTAAACCAGGATGCATACAGTTCCAGGAAAAATAAAATTCAAGAAACTGAAGTCCTAGCACAACAACATAACATAGCCTGCCATAAGCCAACGTCAAATTTAGAGATTAAATCAATTATAGAAAATTCACAAAGTGATATTGCAGTGCTAGTAGCATATGGCAAGTTAATACCTCAGGATATAATTGACCTATTCAAGCTTGGAATCATCAATCTTCACCCTTCCCTCCTGCCAAAAAAGCGAGGCCCAACTCCAATCGAACAAACAATTCTCGATGGCGACACATATACGGGTGTGTCCATAATGAGACTTACTAAAGGCATGGATGATGGACCATTATATGATCAAAAAATGATTAGTATCTCTGGTCATGAATCGAAACAAGAATTATGCTCATTATTAGGCGATTTGGGAGCCAATATAATAATAGATGTACTTCCAGCTATTATTGGCGGTAAGATCGATCCTAGGGTACAGAATGAAGCCGATAAGTCTATAACCAAACTCATCGACAAGTCTCATGGCAAAATCAACTGGCATGAATCTGGAATTCAAATCGAAAGAAAGCTCAGAGCATATTCTTTATGGCCAAGAAGCTTCGCTGACATTGCAGGTAAAAGAGCTATTATTACTGATGTCAGGCTTGCAGATCACTCTACTCTATCTCCTGGTACTATGATTTCCGATACAAAAAAGTTAATAATTTCATCGATGGACAGAAATGTAGAAATATTAAGGCTGATTCCAGAAAATAAACAAGAGATGTCTGGCGAAGACTTTATGTTGGGATATAAAAAATAATCTATCTCTGTTGAGATGAAGCAATAATCTGAGGAGCTACTTGGCTAATTTCAAGTTTTAGCTTCTCAAACTCTTCCGCAACCACTTTTTTATAGTCAGGAAAATTAGATTCAAGCCACTGCATTGCTCCAGCTTCATTTTTTGTATCTATGAATGTTTCGAATTCATTCAATTGATCTTCTGTCATTCGGCCGGCTAATTTTACTCCAACTCTCGATTCCAGAGTATCGTAAATATGGTTTTTCATCTTCTCCTTCTCTTCGGGAGGTAGTTCAGTTAATCCTATTTCTACTAGTAAATTGTCATCAAATTTAATCATAGAGGTATTATATCATTTAAAGATTAGAGTTTTCGAGAAATTGTTTCTCTAGTCATAAATCGAATATGATCGCCCACTTCAATTAGGAGTTTACTTTTTGTAGCTATATTAAGTCCACACATTTCACCTTCAAAAACTTCTTTAGTGTCCTGCGGTCCTCTTTTTAGATTCGTTATTTCAACTTCAGCCAAGACTTCTTTTCCTCTGATCACTTGAGCTACTGAAGGAACCGTTAATTTACCACTTTTCACTTCACCACCAGCAATGATCTCTGATTTTCCAGATATAAATACACCCTTTATTTCTAAGAGGCCCGTTTCTTTTTCTACGATTTCAGGTATTAACATTTGGCTTAGCATCAACTTAGCATCATCAATCAGTTCATAGATAATCTTATATATTTTAACTGAGACTTTGTCTCTGTTAGCAATTCTTGTGATATTGGCGGGTAACTCTACGTTAAATCCATAGATTATCCCGTTGGCAGTATGAGCTGTATGTATATCGCTTTCTTTAATGGCTCCAATTCCTGTGCTGATAATTCTAAATGCAACTTCATCAGTTTCTAAAGTCTTAAGACTATCCATAACTGACGTCAAAGAACCCTGAACATCTGCCTTAATAATAATTGGAAGTTCTTGTAGAGTATTTGACCTGTTAATAATACTGATTAGTTCAGAACTGTTCATATTATTCTGAGAAGAACTTGCTTTCTGGTTGATTCCTTCAGCAGTAGCAATTGTTCGAGCTACCTTTTCGTTGCTTACAACTACGAATGATTCACCGAATTGAGGTAGTTCCTTGAAACCAGTAATAATCACTGGAGTTGAGGGAGTCGCTGTTTTAATCGGTTCATTTTCTGGAGACGTAAGACTACGAATTTTTGCATATGTCGATCCGGAAACAATTACATCATTAAAATTCAAAGTTCCTGCCGTGACTAGTGCATGAGCTACTGGTCCACGGCCTCTCTCTAGATGAGATTCAATAATCAAACCTTCAGCAGGTAAATCTATAGGGGCTTTTAATTCTTCTAGATCAGCAGTAAGTAGAACGATATCTAATAAATCATCGATTCCTTTTTTGGTTTTTGCCGAAACCTCAACGGTAGTGATCTCACCGCCCCAACCTTCAACTAAAATATTCTGTTCAGCTAGTTGTTGCTTAACTCGATTAGGATCTGCACCTTCTTTATCTATTTTATTTATAGCAATAATCATCTTAGAACCAGCTTGAGTTGCAAATCGAATCGCTTCAACAGTTTGAGGCTTTACACCATCATCTGCTGCAACAACAATAATCACTAAATCAGTCAGTTCGGCACCGTGGGCACGAATAGCAGCAAAAGCTTCGTGGCCAGGTGTGTCAAGAAAAGTTATTAGTCGCTCATTGTGTAGTACCTGATAAGCCGATATATGCTGAGTTATTCCACCAGCTTCACCTTTAGCAACAGATGCTTCTCTGATTGCATCAAGCAAACTTGTCTTACCATGGTCAACATGACCCATGACTGCAACTACTGGAGGACGATTAGGTCCTTCGGTGTTTGCGTTCTTCTTGTTCTGAATTTTAATTTCAGCTTTTTCGCTTGAGGCTTTTTTGACAAGTTTAATGTCTTCAATTCCCATGTCTGAAACCATAATTTCAGCTGTATCAAAATCAAGTCTTTCATTAACAGTGGCAATGATGCCATTTTTCATTAATTGACCGATTAATCTTGTTACAGGTATAGATAGCTCTTCAGCAAGGGTGCCGACAGTTATGTTATCTTGTATTTCGATTGTTTTTGCCATATTGCCAACACTCCTTTCCTTGTTTATTTACAAGCTAATCTTAACGACTACATTTTTATTTATTTCGCATCCTTAAGACTAAGTGCAATTTTTCTAGATTCTGTATCAACGTCAATAACTTTGAAATTCTTTTTCTCGTTAAGCTGGAAAATCTTCTCAGGATCAACACTCTCATCACTGCTCATTTCTGAGACATGAACTAGAGCTTCAACTACTGGACTTAATTGAACGAAAGCTCCAAAAGGTGTGATTCTTGTAATTTTTCCTTCTACAATACTTCCCTTTTTAAAGGCCTTGACTTGTTCTATCCATGGATCTTCTACTAATTGCTTAATACTGAGACTTAGTCTGTCGTCTTTATCTATAGCTATAATCTTAGCCTTGGCTGAATCGCCAACCTTTAGATAATCTCTTGGATTTTCAACGTGCTCCCAAGATATTTCTGATATGTGGATTAATCCTTCAATTCCGTCAGCGTTAACGAATGCTCCAAAGTCAGTTACTCCAGTAACTACACCTTGAATTTCTTCACCAACTTTTAATTTACCGAATCGAGCCTTAACGTCATCTCGAACTGCTTCTTTTTCGGAGAAAATAAGCTTATTATCTTTTCGACTAACATCAAGAACTGTTACTTTTACAGGCTTGTTAATTAGGCTATTGAGTTTTTGCAAGATTTCGTCTTTATCTGCACCTGATACTCTTGGGTAGTGACCTGCAGCTAATTGAGATACGGGTAAGAATCCTCTTATTCCTTCTAATTCAACTAATAGACCGCCTCGGTTAGCATCATAAGGGACAATATCGATTATTTCTTTTTCTTCATTTAGTCTTTGCAACTCATCCCAGCCTCTATCTTTAACGACTCGTCTCATGCTCAGGAGCATGTGTCCATCGTCTATTTCAAGATCTACTACGCTTACAGTAATTTTCTCACCGATTTCTATGGCTTGTCCATAACCAATTTCACGGCGCATAACTACACCGATTCCGTTGGCTCCTAGGTCGACCCAGATTTCGTGTTTTTTAACAGAGATTACTGATCCCTCAGTAACATCTCCTACTTTTAATTGTTGGACGTCATTACTCGCAAGTAATTCGTCCATAGTTAAACTAACTTTTGACATGTTCTACATGCCTCCTTTATATATATTTCCATGTGGTTATTAAAATATCCGAGATTTTTAATCTCATTTATTAAGTTTTCCAAATAGATTATGTACATTATAACTTTTTTTTATAGATTGGTCAAAAAGCTATCTCATTATCTTCAACATTATGCTCTTAAAATGTGTTAAAATTTTTATTAATGGCTTATTTGGGTATTGATATTGGGGGAACTAAAACTTTAATTGTTCTATTTGACAATAAAGGTTCCATTATTTATCGTCAAAAAATATTAACATCAAAAAACTATCCTAAATTTTTAGAGGATATCAAAGAAAACTTAGAGCAAATTAAAGATGTTTCGCTTGAAGCATGTGCTGTTGCTATTCCAGGTCTAATTAATAAGCAGAAAGATACGGCAGTCGCCTTTGGTAATTTACCGTGGAAAAATGTGCCGATTAAAACTGACATTGAAAGAATAGCTAGATGCTCTGTCTTGATTGAGCACGATGTAAGTCTCGGTGGACTTTATGAAGCTAGGCAACTAACTCCTGCCGAAGAGAAAGTACTCTACATAACTATATCTACAGGCATTGGGGTTGGGGTTATAGTCAACAACAAGATAGATTTACAAATGGCCACCAGTGAACCAGGACAAATGGAAATCTCCCACGAAGGAAAAATGCAAAAATGGGAATCTTTTGCTTCAGGTAGTGCTATTAAGAGAAACATAGGCAAACAAGCAAAAGATATACACGATGATCATACCTGGAGTATTATTGCGAAAAATATATCTGAAGGCCTCTTAGACGTTATCGCGATTATGCAACCTGATTCAATAATTTTTGGTGGTGGTGTTGGACACTATTTCAAGAACTTCCATGCCCCTCTTTCCAAAGAACTAAAGAAATACGATAACCCATTAATTAAAATACCTAATCTTAGACCAGCAAAAGATCCTGATAATTCTGTCATCCTTGGTTGTTTTGAACTCATGAAAGATAACTTTTAGTGCTCTCTCTTCTAAACAAATTAAAAAATGAATATCCGGGCATAGAATTTAAGAATGGTAATGAATTTTACTGGTCGCCACGTAATAAAACTGTAATTTACAAATTAACAGAAGAAGTCGTGAAGGATGAATGGACACTGCTTCATGAATTATCTCACGCTATTTTACATCATAAAAGTTATACTAATGACCTAGAGCTACTGAAGATGGAAGTGTTAGCATGGAACAAGGCAAACGAAATTAGTACCAAATATGATATAAATATTAACGAAGATCATATTCAAAATTGCCTAGATACTTATCGTAACTGGCTACATTTAAGAAGCACCTGTCCTAGTTGCGAAATCAGAACATTACAAATAGATAAAGATAATTACAGATGCCATAATTGCCATACCGCATGGAAAGTAACTGCTGCTAAGTTTTGTCGACCATACCGAAAAATTGAATCAGAAAACAAAAAGTCACCTGAGATATTATCTCAAGTGACTTTCTTCTGAAAAACTATTTATATTAAACAGTTTTTTTGGTGCGTCGAGAAATTCGACCACCTTTTGCACCAGCAATTCTTGCTAGTTCTCGGTTAGCTGCGAAGCCACCAGTGTGACCTTTTTTGCCACCAATAGAACCGATTTTAGAATAAAAATCAGAACCATATTTTGCTTTGTTAGTTTTAGCAGCAGCGATGCCACCAGTTTTAGTTCCAGCCATTGTTGAAACCTCCCTATTAATTTAGCTTATTTCGTTATTAATTAAAAAAGTTCCAAAAACATGGAACCCTCTCTCTCAATCACGAACTAAACATATGATAACACGCCTATGTTTTATTGTCAAATTAGTTATGTATTAATTTTATCTGTAGAAAGATAAAGCCCCTCCTATTCGGAGGGGCTTCACATAATTCGGCACCGTGCTATTTTCCCAAGGGTGATCCCCTAAGTATTGTAACCGCTACAAGGCTTAACTGCTGTGTTCGGAATGGTAACAGGTGTTTCCCTTGCGCCATGGGCACCGACTAAGGATGAGAATAAATTCTCATCTAAAGTCGATGTCTATCAATAAAAATGACTAAACGTGTGTTCATTATGCACCAATAACTAGTCAATGCAAACCTATATCTATATAAAACAAAAGTTTTATAAGATATAGGTACATAAAAAGTCAATGGGACTATTAGTACGCTTCGGCTACACACGTTACCGTGCTTCCACCTTGCGCCTATCAACCTGATAGTCTTTCAGGGTCCTCATAGGGAAATCTAATCTTGAGGTCAGTTTCGTGCTTAATATGCTTTCAGCACTTATCTGGTCCGCACGTAGCTACCCAACAATGCCCTTGGTAGAACAATTGGTACACCAGAGGTGCGTTCATCCCGGTCCTCTCGTACTAGGGACAAATCCTCTCAAATTTCCTAGCGTCCACAGCGGATATAAACCGAACTGTCTCACGACGTTCTGAACCCAGCTCGCGTACCTCTTTAACCGGCGAACAGCCGGACCCTTGGAAGGTGCTCCCCCTCCAGGATGAGATGAGCCGACATCGAGGTGCCAAACAGCGCCGTCTATGTGAACTATTGGGCGCTATAAGCCTGTTATCCCCGGCGTAACTTTTATCCGAAAGCGCTGCCGATACCACATTCATGTACAAATGTACGGACAGCGGAAAACTTGCTCCCACTTTCGTGCCTGATCGGCTGGTAAGCCTCACAGTCAAGCTAGCTTATGCGTATATACTATCGATTCGATTTCCATCCGAACCTAGCCAACCTTTGAACGCCTCCGATACTTTTTAGGAGGCAACCGCCCCAGTTAAACTACCCACCAGACACGGTCCCATATCCAGCAGCTACTATCGATAAATATATCAATAGCAATTGATGGACATGGTAAGAACAAGATCGTAACAAGGGTGGTATTTCACTGGTGACTCCACCTAGACTAGCGTCTAGGTTTCAAAGTCTCCCACCTATCCTACACATGTTACGACCCGGTTCAATGTCAAGCTGTAGTAAAGCTGCACGGGGTCTTTTCGTCCTGCTGCGGACAGACGGCATCTTTACCGTCAATGCACTTTCACCGAGCTCTTCGTTGAGACAGTACCCATATCATTACTCCATTCGTGCGGGTCAGAACTTCATTTGTTGTTAACAATGCATTTCTACATTGATCAGACTATATCTTCATCTCGCTTAATCAACTTTAGGAGCTGTTCTTTGGTATATTTTCTTTTACCTGATTTGTTCATTAAATATGCATTATCAATTATTGATCGCAATCCATCTTTATTGAGATGTTTTGATGCAGCAATTTGATTACATATATCTGAAAAAATCGTAAAATCATGTAACTTACTTGTTTTTAACGAATACTTCTTAAAATGCGGTATTATTATCTTTCTTATGTCACCAATTGATCTTACTTCATATTTATAAGTTTGATCATGGCGACTAAATCTAATTGCTCCACATCCGAAGTAGGCATGAATTTGTTCTAATGCCTGAAGGCTACGACGATTTTGGCTTACCGAGAAACTTGGACGTATCTCGATTCCCGTTATCATCTTATTTCTCTGCGTAAATGACACTGAGAAACATCCTTCTCCATCTATAAACCCAGTTACATACCAGGGATCTAATTCCATTGTCGATTTTTTGTGTAAGCGAGAGCCAACGTGTTGTACATTTTGTTTCATGTACCTCTCCTTTCGGGTCAGTCGTTACGGCTTCCTATTAAAATAGATTGCCACGGGATTGCCATAAATCACTATATGATTTTTAGGTTTCCCCGTTATTAGTTGGTTTACTTACAGTGTGTCGCCACACTCTTCAGGCAAGTTCGATTTACCTGACAAGGAATTTCGCTACCTTAGGACGGTTATAGTTACCGCCGCCGTTCACTGGGGCTTCAGTTCAAAGCATACACTTATTCCCTTAACCTTCCAGCACTGGGCAGGAGTCAGCCCCTATACATCCACTTTCGTGTTAGCAGAGACCTATGTTTTTGATAAACAGTTGCATGGGTTCCTTAGCTGCGGCCTCCATAAATGGAGGCAGGCCTTATTCCGAAGTTACGGCTGCTTGTTTGCCGAGTTCCTTAACGAAGAATCACTCGTACACCTTGGTCTACTCGACCTGAGCACCTGTGTCGGTTTGCGGTACGGATAGATTTATACATAAGCTTGGAAGCTTTTCTGGTCAGCTTGACTCACAGGAATTCAACCAAAAAGGTCGTTTCATTCGCGCATCAGCCGAAGCCTAGACGCTTAGACGGATATAACCATGAATCCGCTCCTGCTATCATGCCGCGCACTTCCAAACAATATAAAACTAGTACGGGAATATTAACCCGTTGTCCATCGCCTACGCTACTCGCCTCGGCTTAGGACCGACTAACCCTGGGACGATTACCGTTGCCCAGGAAACCTTGCTCTTTCGGTGGGCAGGATTCTCACCTGCCTTATGGTTACTCATTCCAGCATTCTCACTTGATAACGCTCCACCGTACCTCGCAGTACGACTTCAAAGCAATATCAACGCTCCTCTACCACTCCTAATAAATTAGAAATTCGCATCTTCGGTATTACACTTAGCCCCGTTACATTTTCCGCGCAAGATCTCTTGACGAGTGAGCTGTTACGCACTCTTTAAATGAATGGCTGCTTCTAAGCCAACATCCTCGTTGTTTAAGAAATCTCACCTCGTTTCCCACTTAGTGTAGATTTAGGGACCTTAGATGGCGATCTGGGCTGTTTCCCTTTCGAGCGCCGAGCTTAGCCCCGACGTTCTAACTGCTGCGATTCCACAGACGGTATTCGTAGTTTGTCAAGGGTGGGTAATCTTGCGACCCCCAGTCCGAAACAGAGCTCTACCCCCATCTGCTACCACGCAACGCTAGCCCTAAAGCTATTTCGAGGAGAACCAGCTATCTCCGAGTTCGATTGGCATTTCACCTCTAACCACAGGTCATCCGGGCATTTTGCAGCATGCTACGGTTCGGTCCTCCACGTAGTTTTACCTACGCTTCAACCTGCCCATGGTTAGGTCACCCGGTTTCGGGTCTATTCACTAGTACTAAATTCGCCCTATTCAGGCTCGCTTTCACTACGCATCCGTCAAATGACTTATGCTTGCACTAGCAAATAACTCGCTGGATCGTTCTACAAAAAGCACGCCGTCACCAAATAAATTGGCTCCGACTCCTTGTACGCACACAATTTCAGGTTCTATTTCACTCCCATTCCTGGG
>CAIYEO010000010.1 GCA_903925195.1 uncultured Candidatus Saccharibacteria bacterium
ATAGTATTCGTACTCATATTAAGCTCCTTTAGTACTAATATTTGTTACATATTTATTGTACCTTGATGATGTACGTTTAGTCAATCCTTTTTGTAACTTATAGAACATTTTATGTAAGTTAGAATCCCTCATTCCCAGCCAGATGCAGCACAACAGGGGTAGACCTATATACCTCATAATAACTTATAAACTCTGTAAAATTTGCTAACTCTGTAATTAGGTTCGAATCCTATTTGCCCTCTACTACAGCTTCGCTTACTTTCTATATATTTCTTTGCGATGCCCAACCCGGATAACTTGTACAAGAAGTTGTTTGTTGTGAATATCATAGATCACTCTGTAATCGCCAATACGTATCCTATATGCCTTTTGCCCTGTTAGGTGGTCAACGCCTCTGGGATATGGATCATCGCCAAGCAAATAGATCTTTACCAAGATTCTCTCGGCCTGCTTTTTATCGAGATTTCTTAATTGTTTTTTGACGCTCGACTTGAGCTTTACTTCGTATTTCATCAACGTTTAATCCCAAATCCTCAACGAATTTTTCAAACATTACAAATTCGTCCTTACTATTACGAGCGTCTTGTAGGGCAGTAATATCTGCCATATCTTCAAGATACTCAACTAGCCTTTCGTTAATAAGGGCAGATAGGCTGCGGTCATCACGCAGTGCATAGTATTGAACACTTTTCTTGATTTTAGGATCAAGGTATATTGTCGTCTTTTCATTACTTACTTTCATACATACATTGTACCTTTATGACGTCATAACGTCAAAAATAATTTTAATTGTAATAATGTCTACTATGGCTCGCTAATACTGATTTCGACAGGAGTGGATAGTAAGCTAGTATAAAGCGAGTCCGAAAGACCGGATGGTAATACTATGGAAGGTTCGAATCCCTCATCCCCAGCCAAGTGCAGCACCTAAGCTGACCGACCTAAGTCCCTCGATCTGTTATTTAGAACACTATTCACTAAAACAAGCACGTTTTCGTCCTTGTTTTAATTTGAACCAGAAATTATATAAAAGAGGTGAACTGGTTCGAATCCCTTTTGCCCTATTAATAAACTTGATAAAATCCTTGACTTACTGTAATGCATATGCTATTATTGTACTCAACTAAGACCTTCTCTTTAGATATTAAATAGCTATCCCTTCTGGGAAGCCCAAAATAATCTCTTTTTTATAACTACTCTTTTGAACTCCACAAACTTTTTATAATAAGCTGTTTTTATATACAGCAAGAAACATCTTCTAGTAATAAATAACAAACTAATAAAGGAAATATATGAACCAAAATCATAAACCTGGCCCTTCAAATGGCCAAAAATTACCAAGTGGCTCTGCGAAAACTCGCGGTGCTGCTATTCGCGCACAAAAGCGAAATCAAGACGACGCTAACCGCGTCATTAAACAATACGCAGATGCATCACAGAAGTCACCTAAGCGTGCAAATGTTGTTGCAGATTCCTTCGATAAACTAAAAGTCACCTTTTTGGGTGGACTTGAAGATGTCGGAGAAAAGAATATGGCTGTCATAGAGCATAAAAATGAAGCTATCATATTAGACTGCGGTAACTCATTGGGAATAGATTTGCCAGGTGTTAACTATACGGTTAACGATACCTCTTATCTAGAATCTATTAAGCATAAGATTAAGGCCTATGTAATCACGCACGGGCACCTAGACCACATTGGTGGGCTTCGCCATACGGTGCCGAATTATCCTGCACCAATCTATGGCTCACGCTACACAATTGGTTTAGTAGAAAAGGCTTTTGAAGACTTACTGGCTGATACTGGTCAGGAATTTAAGCCCCAGGTTATTACAGCTCAGCTAGACACACACGAGAAGTTCAAAATAGGTAGCTTCTCTGTAGAATTCGTGCGAGTAACACACGCTCTGCCTGATGCAGCAGCACTGTGCATTGATACCCCCATGGGGCGCATTATTGCCACAGGAGATTTCAGATTAGACCCTGAACCTCTAGACAAAATGCCAAGTGATACAAAACGTCTTAAAGAGCTAGGTGATCAAGGAGTCTTACTTCTGCTGAGTGATAGTAGCTATGCAGATGTAGAGGGTCGTGTTCCAACGGAAAGCACCCTGCAACAGAGCTTCTACGATATTATCGGTAAAGCGACAGGACGAATTTTTGTTGCTGCTTTTTCTAGTAACATGAACCGCACACAAATGATAATTAATGCTGCAGTGGCGGCTGGACGTAATGTGGCCCTCGATGGTCGCGGTATGCTCAGTTATGCTGAAATTGCTGTTAGACAAGGTATCCTGAGGATACCAAAAGGCACTGTTGTACCAATTCAACAAGCTGGTAGCATTGCCCCTAATCAACTACTTGTTATGTGTACTGGTGGTCAAGGTGAACCTAATGCCGCACTTCAGCGCATGAGCGAAGGCGAACACAAACACGTCAATCTCAGTGAGGGCGACACAGTTGTTATTAGCTCGTCTCCGATTCCTGGCAATGAAGTCAGCTACGATCAGCTGAGTAACAGACTTAAAAAGAAAGGCGTGCATCTATTCAGACACCCGACCCACGAAGTTGATGGTTGTGGCCCGCTGCACGTATCCGGACATGCCCGCAGAGGTGAACTAAGGGAAATGTTGCAACTTGTTCGTCCTAAGTTTTTCATTCCTGTTCATGCCGGAACACTAAGACGCAGTTACCACGCAGAACTTGGAGTTGAGGAAGGCATCCCGCGTAAGAATATAATGATACTCGACAACGGAGACTGTGTTTACTTGACACCAGATGCTATTGAGCATGGCGGCCAGGTACCACATGGCAGCTTGCTCGTTGACCAAAACGGCAGTATTGTAAGTGGTCTAGTAGTCAAAGACCGTTTGATGCTAAGTGAAGAAGGCATCATGGCCGTGATCCTAACCCTAGACAAAAAATCTGGTCAGCTATTAACAAGTCCGGACATCATTAGTCGTGGCTTTATAGCTATGAAAGATAACGAAGAACTCATGAGTCTGTTCAGGACAGA
Source organism: uncultured Candidatus Saccharibacteria bacterium (assembly GCA_903925195.1). The sequence continues at coordinate 3,017 of CAIYEO010000010.1, forward strand.
GCTCCGACGAGCTGTATCACAAAGATACAAGCGTATTGATCTAGACCGATTTAAAACAGAGATACGAGATTACATAACCCACTTTATGTACGAAAAGACTGGTCGTAGTCCGATAGTAATACCGGTCATTAATATAATTGGCGGAAAAGTTGACGCTAAAACAGTACATACTAGTAAAGTAACAAACCCCGAAGAACGTGCCCAAAAAGACCAGCAACGCTTCGCTGAGATGCGCGCTCGATTGCTGGGACAAGACCAACGAGACTAGCTTTAGGTATATAATAATAGAATATGAAAACTATACCTTTAGAAACGGATAACCCAAGTGTCCATCTCGTCGAACCTGAATTAGAAAGAGATGCCCAGCTTGGTGTTCAGTGGCTCCATGGCGACATTGGTCGGAATACGTTGCAACTGATGGGTGTTTCGGATGACGACAATATCGCAACTACATTGGAGCAAGAAAAGCAACGTGTCGCTGATTTCATTGAAAAGCCAGACCAGTTGAATTGGATGATCGAATATCAAGGTCAAGTTGTTGGTTCAATCTGGGTTGACCTAAAACCGAAAGATCATGTTCCAAGTCCGGCTATGCACATAATGATCGGTGACCCTAGCGTGCGCGGTAAGGGCGTTGGATTTTCCGCATCCAGCAAAATAGTTGAATATCTTGAAGAACTAGGAAATAAAAGTATCTATTCTAGGCACCTATCAAAAAATAATAGTGCCAAAAGTTTATTAGACGCACTTGGCTTTAAAGATATGGGCGAGCCATATTCCGACAAAGATGGTCTTGAGTGGCAAAACGTTGAAAAACAATTAGACAAATGATTTTGACAGGGGTGGATAGTAAGCTAGTATAGAGCGAGTCCAAAGATCGGATGGTACTATACTATGCGAAGTTCGAATCCTATTACCCAGCCACGACTTGCACCAAACGAGACCTTATTGCATAGTATGCATTCTCAATTTTATTCTTTAAATTCTTCAAAGACTTACCAAAGGCTATATTCATTATTGGCCTTATTAACACTAAACCGATTTGACCGATAAACCCTAAAGGAATAGGGGTAATTTCTTGCCAGCTAAATTTAGATACTTTATCTGAAATCTCCTCAATAAGAAAGACTCCCTTGCCTAGAACTACTCTGCCAGTGTGTTCAACTACAATACGCTTATATGGATGCCAATCTGTTATAACCATTGTATCCTTAACCTTAAACGGGCCAACTCCTGTTATGGCTAATAGTAACGGATCTTTCTGATTAGGCAGTCCTTTTAATAACTTAACTTTAGTGAATAAAATCCATTCAGATTGTTTTTCCCAGTTTGAAACATATTCAAAAATTGTTTTCGGCCTAGCATTAATTTCAATGCTAAATGTTAAAGTTGCTGTATTCATTTCATTATAAATAATACGCTATTATATCGAATTGTTTTTTCATAAATCTTCGAGGGGAATGCCCGTTTTCTCAGAGACTTTTCGTGCCCAGGCTAGTAGTTTTGCGAATTGATTATCTCTTGCAGCAAGTTCTGTTTCATATTTATCAATTCTCGATATAAAGGTATCGAGAGTATTTACAAGAAGATCATATTTATCGTCAAGCTTGTCTAGTCTATCGTTGACTTTTTGAAATTCAGAATTCACATTAACGATGAAAGATTGCAAAAC
>CAIYEO010000011.1 GCA_903925195.1 uncultured Candidatus Saccharibacteria bacterium
CTAATCGCAAGCTAACAATTGTTACTAGCATCAGGAGAGAGAACAGAATACCCATTTTTATAATTATTGATCTTCTATTTTTAGCTATAAGAATACTTAGGCCTACTAATCCTGCAAAAAAGATTGTCATGATGTATTCAAAAGGTTTAATGTTGACTACTATTTTATGAACGGTTGGCAGCCAGGTTGCATTTATTATTTGGATTTTACCAGCTTTAGCAGGCAATTGTTTTCCGCTTAGAAATCCTAATTTAGTTCCTTCAAGATTCTTAGTTATGAATTGGAATATTTGATTCAAATCTATTGTTCCATTGCCTTTATAGTTTGTTGCAGCCTTGATAACTAAATCATGGCTCTTTGTTAATGAATTGTTCCAGATATTTTGGACTTTAGGGTTGGCCAGTGATTTTAAGAGCTGTTTATTAACTCCTGTCTTTAGTTGACTCGTAAGGGTTGGGGCTAGAAATGATGCCTTAGGAGGCAGGACACTACTTATATATCCCTGAACATCAATGTTTGAAAAAAGTTGATCCGTTCCATACTTACTAATCGCGGTTTGAATTGCTGGTTGCTTTATAAGAGGTTCAGTAATGGCTGCGAATTTATTGTTGTCGACTAAGGTGTTTCCAGTCCAGAATAAAATATTACCACTTAGCAATAATCCGCCAGCAATCCCAATAGTAATAGCCAGCAACAATGATCGTAGAAGTGATTTTTTCTGTTTAGATTCGTTAATGTTTGATTTTGCTGCCATGGATATTCCCTTGATTATTTATTGGTATTATATCATAGCAACTTGAGCTAGCATTATGGAGTGTTGGTAGGATCCCAGCATGTCCGATAGTTTTCATTCAGATTATTAATAGTCATCATTTCGTTTTCACTCAGCTCAAAGTCAAAGACTTCAAAATTTTGCTTAATTCTTACTGGGTTTCTAGACTTAGGAATCACAATATTGCCATGCTGTAGACTCCAGCGGATCATGACCTGAGGGACAGTTTTTCCATGGGCTTTAGCTATGTCTAAAAGCGTATTGTCTTCAAGCCTTTTGCCGTGCGAAAGTGGTGAATAGGCCTCTAGTGCAATCCCGTGCTTGTTGCAGAAGTCTAATAAGTCTTTCTGATATAAGAATGGATGAAATTCTACCTGGTTAACGGCTGGAACTATTTCGGTATTACTCATAAGCTCCTCAAGATGTTTAATTGTAAAATTACTAACACCAATCGACTTGACTCTTTTTTCTTTATAAATAGTCTCCATAGCCTTCCAGGCATCTATCCTAGTCTTGCTTACGGGATAGTGAATTAAATATAGATCAATATAGTCAACCTTTAATTTTTTCAGGCTTTTTGCATAGGATTCTTCAACTTTATGATGATCCCAATTCCAAAGTTTAGTGGCAATGAACATGTCTTCTCTTTTGATTTTGCTGTCCAGTATAGCCTTGCCAACGGAACCTTCATTGAAATATATATGTGCGGTATCTATATGTCTATATCCATCTTCGACTGCGGATAATACTGAAGAATAAGCTTCCTTTATTGGCTTGAGTTGCCATGTCCCAAAGCCAAGAGTAGGAATCTTGTTTTTGCTATTTAGTTCTTTTAGCGTCATATATTAAGTATAACAAATCAAAGAACCTTCAGGTCTACTTAAGTTTGCGGGAGCTATATATAATTGTGAATAATAAAGACAAGTATAAGTTATTTCCGTTTGCAGCTAAATGGGTAATTTGGTGCTATGGCTTATTGGGATTATGTTTGATACCTTGGACGCTTTATCTAGCTCAAAGTCTACCAATTAGAGCGGTCGCCAGAAATTGGGATATTGCTTGGGTCGGCTTTGATGTATTTATATTAATAACAATACTAGCTAATGTTGTATTTGCAATCTACAGGAGTAAATTTCTTGTAATGTCATTAGTCACAACATCAGTGCTATTAGCGGTAGACGCCTGGTTTGATGTGATTGTTTCTAGGTCTGGTGGGCCTATTGTTGTAGCTATTTCTGAAGCTCTTATATTTGAGCTTCCGCTAGCCTTAATTTCTTTTTCAATAGCCTTGAACCTAATCAGTAAGCTAGATTTCAAAGATAAAAAGTAGCAAACCTTGATTTGGTTAGATAATTCTTGTATAAATGATTATGTTAAAGGTTAAAATAAAATGTTCAACAAAATACTCGAAAATATACAATTCCATTCAATTTATAAATCAAAGCTTCATGATTTTATAAAAAACAGCAAAAAGGAAAGTCGCATCCGGCAGATTGGATTTTTGATAGTTGTTTTGGCGTTTTTGGTTCAAATAATTGCCTTGGCTTTTCCTACTAAATCCAGCGCTGCACCAAGTCCCAATGACCTAATTACTGGTGGTGTAAGTACCAAGCAGCAGATAGTGGACGACTGTAATAATGACTATCATTACGTAGGTCTTATATATGGTTGGTATGGCGTTAGCTGTAAGGATATAGCGGCTGCAAGTTCGGTAACTGTTTCACTTAACTCAACTGATTATGGCGGCAGCTTATGGTCTGTTGGGCATCTACCTTATGGGCTACCAAGCGAAACGCCTGTTACCGTTTGGGGAGCTACGCTTTACTGGAGAATGCTTCATAACTGGGATACTAACGGATCGTCTAACTACACAGCTCTTAAGGTTACTGCCGATAACGGCCATACATACTTTATCTTATTCACCTGTGGCAACTTGGTATCTATTGGCTTCCCGGTTCCATATACTCCACCTACGCCTCCACCGGCACCAACTCCTACTCCTACGCCTCCACCAGCACCAACTCCAAAACCTGTTCCAAAACCATGCCCATACAATCCACTGCTAACAGCAAAAGACGCTGCCTGCCGACCATGTGCTGCCTCTCAGGCAGTAGACGATGCGATTAACTGCTTAGCTTATTCAAAAACTGCATCGAATATAACCCAATCAATTACTAACGCTAATAATACTACGGCGAAAGGTGGAGATACTGTCTCATATACCTTGACTGTTAAGAATAGTGGAAAGTTATCTGTAAATGGCTTTGTAATTCAGGAAAGTGTCAGTGATATATTAGATTATGCATCGTTGCAGAATCTCAATGGGGGGACTCTTAATGTTAAAACAGGAATATTGAGTTGGCCAGCTGTTACTATTCCTGCACTCGGTTCAGTTAGTAAAACCTTCACAACAGTTGTAAAAACACCAGTTCCCAAGACTGGACCGGGAGCTGACGATCCAAGTGGATTTAATCACATAATGACGGACGTATATGGCAACGCTATCAATATCACAATTAAGTCTGATACTGATGTAGCAATTGTTCAAACCGCTAACACCTTACCGAATACTGGACCAGGAAGTAATATGTTAATTATTTTTCTAATAACAACTTTTGCTGGTTACTTTTATTATAGAAGCAGACTATTAACCAAAGAAGCAATTCTACTAGAAGATTTAACGAGAGATGGTCAATAGGCATGAGTGAAAAAAGTTTCAATCAAGAGAATCAAAATCAGCATGAAGTATTAACAAATCATGAGACCAATGAAGCAATAAATCCAGTAGCACACGAGACTCACTCTAATTTAAATCATGAGAGAGTTAATGAGGCCGCTAGGAAGGTTCATGAAGAGAGTCTGAATAACACTAGCGAAAGTCTCAAAAATCAATTCAATCAAGAAGTAAATCAATCAATAAAGGCTGTGTTTACTGATCATGCATCTAAGGAATCCGTTAAAGGTGCATATCTGAGTAGTATTAGAACTAAACTTTCCGGGCCGGATCGTAATCTAAGTAAGTTTATTCATAAAAAACCTATCGACAAGGCGAGTGAAGCTATAGGCAAGACTTTAATAAGACCTTCAGGAATACTAGTAGGTTCTATTGTTATGCTAATTGGCAGCATCTATTACCTATATCTGACCCATTCAACTGGCTTCAAGTACAATTTTTATGTTGCTACTCTTTTGTTTGTGGGAGGATTTATCATTGGCGTGACTGTCGAAATGATCTACAGAGGGTTTTCAAGAAAAAACGATTAATTGTAGGCTTCAATATCTAAGAGTTCCGGTACTGTTACGAAACTGAAACCCTGCTTCTTAAGCTCTGCAATAATTAGAGGCAATGCCTTAACAGTTTCAGGCCTTTCGCCACCTTCAGCTTCTTTCCCATCATGAAATATTATTATTGATCCGTTGCGGGCAATTTTGATTACATGGTCTGCTATCTTTTTTCCATTAATATGGGCAACCTCAAATGAGTGACAGAATTGGCCAGAGACAGGAAATAGTTTATTATCTTTGAGATTTTTAAGCATTATAGGATGTCTGAATAACCATGGTGGACGGTAGAGTGCAGGAACAACGCCCAAATGTTTCTTAATGGTGTCTTGGCACTTCTTAATTTCATCATCCATCTTGAGGCTTACTAGGTAATTACTGAACTTATGCGAATATGAGTGATTTCCTATGACGTGACCATTTTCTCTGACCTTAATTGCAGTATCTGGGTCACGTTCTACACACGAACCAACCATAAAGAAAGTGGCTTTTATGTTATTTTTTTCAAGTATCTTAAGAATCTGTTGAGTGTATGGTTTATTTGGTCCGTCATCAAAAGTTAATGCGATTTGTTTTCTAGATCTATCTCCATGCCAGGTATATTCTCCAAACACTTGAGAATAAGACGACATGAAAAGCCAGTAACCTACTGCTAAAGTCGCAATTAAAATGATTATAATTAAAA
>CAIYEO010000012.1 GCA_903925195.1 uncultured Candidatus Saccharibacteria bacterium
AACCGTAAGTTAAACCCAACAGATATATTTGAAGCTGCTACATCTGGTCAAGTGACATATGTTAAATACAGTATAAGCGATTCGAAACCAGAAGGCGAATTTACAGTGATTGTTTCCGATTCTGCAAAAGTTGATAAGAAAACAATTAAATGGCGTTCAAAAAATGCATCAACAAGAGCAGCTGACAAAATCGGTCTCCAACCATAAAAACTTCTATGCAAGAAAACGAAACTAGGGTATAATACAAATATGGAAAAAGCAATGATAACATTCAAAGACCATATGGTGGTAGAAATGCTCGATAGAGAACATCCAACCTTACACGCATTCGACATGGACGAAACTCTTTTCGCCCATGATCATTCCAAGCTTCGTGTTCATGTTGTTGACCAAGGCAATAATAAAATTCGAACTCTTACAAATAAAGAGTTTAACACTCACCAATTAACTCCTGGTCAAAAATACGATTTCAGCGAGTTTAAGTCATCTGATGTGTTCGCCAAGTCAGCTCACCCAATCAAGAAGATGATATCCAAACTTAAAGCTATTCATAAGAACAATAAGAATGTTGAAATTTTAACAGCTCGTTCTGATATGGATGACAAGGATAAATTCGCTCATGTGATGCAAAAGTATGGTATCGATATCGGAAAAATACACGTGCGTAGAGCTGGAAATACAGGAAAAAAACCAGCTGAAGCTAAAAAGCAGATTATCCATGATCTTATAAATAAAGAGGGCTATAAGAAAGTTCATCTTTATGACGATTCGAAAGATAATTTAGATTCATTTTTGTCTCTTAAAGGTAAACATAAAGATGTTGAATTTCATGCTCACCACGTCCAGCACTACCCAGAAACGGGACAAACAATTATAAATTCAAGAAAAGCGTAAGATGAAATCATTTGCACAGTTCATTAAAGAAGATACAGACAAACCTGCCGATTCGAAAGAAGGGAAGCTTACTCATCTTCGACATCTTGAAGATGAAGTAATCCACGGCGGTCATGAAGGTATTGGACGTGCAGATCAATTTCTACAGGCAGCTCATGATCATCTACAGGGCAAAGATACTGATACACATTTTTCTACTAAGTATGATGGCGCTCCTTCTATCGTTTATGGTAAGCATCCTAAAACTGGAAAGTTTTTCGTTGCTACTAAATCAGCTTTTAATAAAGATCCAAAAATTAACTATACAGACAAAGACATCGAAGCAAACCATGGTCATGCTCCTGGTCTTGTAGCTAAACTAAAAGAAGCTCTGCATCATCTACCTAAAATTATGCCTCGCCATGGTGGAGTTTACCAGGGCGATTTGATGTATGGGCATGGAGATGTTTCGACTAAAGGTGGACAACATCATTTTACTCCAAACACTATTACATATTCAGCTCCAGCAGATTCAGCTGAAGGTAAGAAAATTAAAAATTCTAAATTGGGTATTGTTACTCACACAGAATACAAGGGTAAGGGCGATTTAGAAAATATGAAAGCAGGAGTATTGACTCCTGAAAGAAGAGCAGCATTTCAACACGATCCAGATGTTAACCACATCGATCCTACTGAGCATCCAAATCCAGCTAATTATACTGCTAAAGAAAAAACAGAGTTTGAGCAAAATAGAGAAGCTGCTCGTCAGGCTTACAAGAACATGCGTCCAGAAGCTATGGAAACAATGGCTGGCCATGGCTCTGATATGGAAGCGCATGTTAATGATATGGTAAGAAAGGGTGGTGATCCTTCAGTAGAAGGTTACATCGAACATCTTAATAATAAACACGAAAAAGACATCAGCAAACTAAAAAAACAAGAAACTATTGACAAGAAGTCACAAGCTCATGCTGATGAAATTAGTCATATAGTGAAACACAAGAGAGATTTCCAACAAGCATTAGATTTACACAAGCATTTGCAAAAAGCTAAAGATGTTCTAACACATGTTATGGCTAAGAACAGCAAGTTTGGTCATTCTATTGGTGGTGAAGCAACTTCTCCTGAAGGCGCTGTTGGTGTTGATAAAGAAGGCAACATGACTAAGTTTGTTGACCGTAAAGAGTTCTCACGTCAGAATTTCTTGAAGGGTAAGATGCAAGCTGCTAAGAAGCAAGAAGAAAGTGGTAAGCCAGAAGAAAAACATCATACTCTTTGGTGGGGACGTGGGCAGCCTATTACTCAAGGGCATGAAAAGGGTGTTAAGAAAGCATTAGAGCATGCTGAAAAAACCAAAGGCACTCATTCTATTATTTTCTCTCATACACAAGATAAAGAAAATCCATTAACGCCAGAACAAAAACTTAAACATGCTAAGAGAGCATTTCCTGGCGCTGATATAAAAACTTCTTCGCCATCACAACCAAGTATCCTTCATCATGCTGCGGAAGCTCATGCGAAGGGTGCAACACATTTGCATGTTGTCGCTGGATCTGATAGAGTTGAGAAGTATAAAGAATTATTAAATCAATATAATGACAAACCATCTAAACATGGTCATTATAATTTTAAAAAGATAGAAGTTCATTCTGCAGGTTCAAGAGATCCTGATGCAGAAGGAACAGAAGGTATTTCAGGAACTAAAATGAGAGCTGCTGCAGCTGCTAATGATCGCAAAACATTTCATGCAGGCGCACCTACTACAATGAGTCCTTCAGAAAAAGATGATATGATGAAAGATGTTCAAGCTGGATTACCTAAACCAAAACCAGTAAAACCGTCAATTAAAAAGAAATAATCTATAAATAGAACGTCTGCAGAAAGCTACGGCAACCCTGCAATTGTTCTTGGTTAAGCCTATGGGAAACACCAAATGTTAGAAAACGATACAAGTCTCCAATCTAGTCCTCAGCTAGTTCTTGTGGAACAACCAGGGGTTGTCGTAGCCCTGTCGACTAAACAGGTAATGTCCCTGTTCAAAAAATCAGAACAATCTGGTATACCTTTTGATGCATTAAAGGAAGTGTATCAGAGAGGTTATGCACAGAGTTTATCAGAACAAATTGCATACAATAGAGTTAACTCATTTATTGCGGGTGGTGCAGCAATGGAATTAGATAAAGATTTAGCAGAAAAGCGTGGCTTATGGGATAATATCCATGCTAAACAAGAACGCATTAAACACGGTTCTGGCGAGCACATGCGTAAGCCTGGATCTAAAGGCGCACCAACTAAAACTGCATTAAAAGTTTCACAAACTGAAAATACTGATGATCCTTCGAGTAGATTTGTTGGTACAAACTCATTAACTGATGTGTACAAAAAAGCAACTCCAGGATATACTAATACAATCAAGCGTGTTGTCAAAGAATTTATCAAACTTACAGAAGGCGAAGTTATTAAAACTAAATTCGCAACAAAGAATATGCAAAAACGTGGAATTGAAGGTCCTCGTGATCTTCACGGTGATGACGTCGAAAGAGCTTGGGCAGCAAAACATATCGCCCCAATTAAAGCTAAAATAGCGTACCATGGTAATGACGCTAGAATTATTCATAGAGGTAATCATGTTGACGTTCCTGGAGGAGCTGGATCAGCGTTTTATCATGACACGGACGTAGGTAAAGCAAAAAGAGGGAAACGTAAACCTTCTTCAGGCAACGTTATTTCTATTAAACGTAAAGATAAATAAAAATAGTAGTTAAAATATAGGGGATTAATATGATTGAATTTATTTTTATTGCTGTAGGTGTTGGACTTGCTGGATTAATTGTATATAGAATTTTCTTCGTGCATGAAACTGTAGCACAGGTGGAGTCAGATATTATGACTGGTCTTAAGGGTGCAGAAACAAAAGCTACTGCATTAGTTGAAGAAGGTAAAGAAGCTGCTGCTATATTGAACACTGAAGTTGAAAAAGTTAAAGTTACTGTTAAGAAAGTTAAGGATAAAGCCGAAGCTATCGAAAAAGTAATAAAGACAAAAGCTGATAAGTTAGAAGCAGCTGCAGTAAAGAAAGTTAAAGAGTAATGGATAGTCTTATTCAAGAAATGAAGATAACATTAGCAAGCACATTCGTTTTCTATTTGAAAGCGCATGGTTTTCATTGGAATGTCGAAGGTTCAAATTTTCCGCAGTATCACGAATTTCTTGGAGACCTTTGGGAAGAAACATTCGGCGCAGTTGACCCTATCGCCGAACATCTAAGAACATTAGATGCATATGCTCCTGCTTCTTTATCACGTTATTCAGAACTATCCGTAATTAAAGAAGAAATAAATATTCCTTCTGCTATGTCTATGATGGTCAAATTGACATCAGATAATGCAACACTTATCGAACAACTAACAAAAACTCAGTCTCTTGCCGAAACATACAAGAAAATGGGATTAGCTAATTTCCTTCAAGATCGCATCGCAGCCCATGAAAAACATGGTTGGATGTTACGTAGCATTATAAAGGCATAACATGAAAGACTTTCGCAGCTTAGAACAAAAAATTATTCAGCTCGTCCAAGAATCAAATCGTAATACAGAGCTTCGAAAAAAAGAAGCTAATGTTGGTCGTCCAGAACATAACAACAAAGACGAAACTTCTAAGTTGTCGAGAAACGCTGAAATTAAAACTAAGATAATTGATGAAGATAATGAATATGGTATGGCCCGTAATGAGTTAGAAACAGCCAAACGTGCTATCGATAGATTAGAAGCTAAAATGGGTAGTGGTTCAGGCGAATTGGAAGCTTGGGTTCAAGCTAAAATTACAAAAGCTTCTGATTACCTAGATACTGTTGCAGATTATTTAGAAAGTGGATCTGTTAAAGAAGAAGCTATCGATGAAGCAGGTCGCGTTCTTCCAGATTTAACTCAAAAAGAACCAGAAAAAAAGCATTCGAAAGAATATCTTTCTAGAATGCCAAAAAAGAGAGAAAGTCAAGCTTGGAAAGCTTACGTGAGAACTGGAGCTTCTTGGGCTAAACCAAATTACGTTAAAGAAGAAACTATAGAAGAAAGATCATCTAGAAAAATACACGTCCATCATGTAGGCGATATAGCTCACGTTAAAGATCTAAGTGGTAATATTATAGCTTCGTACAATAGAAGAGAACATGGCGAGCATTATCTTCGTCGTGCGCATGCACACATCGGCAAAATTCATGAAGATGCAGTTGCTGGTGTATCTACTAAAGATAGCGCTAAAGAGCAGCCAGAAACTCTTAAAAATAAAAAATTTCAAAATAAAGATTTGATGGAACCAGGTACTATCAAGGGCGGCAAAACAGAAGTTGATTTAGACCCAAGCACTGATGATCGCGATGATGAAGGTAGAAAAGAAACAGATAAATCAAAAGTAGCAACAAGAAAAGCTAACCGTGAGGGTGGCATCAAGGAGGGAACAATGGATACAACTAAAAACTTTGGCTTGCCAGCTGATCTTATTGCAACAGTTGCAGAGGCTCTCAAGGGCAATCAGAAAAAAATCGACAAGAACCACAACGGTAAAATTGATGGACAAGACTTCAAAATTCTTCGTAAGGAAGAAGTCGTTGACGAAGAAAGAATGTCAAAGGGTAGAAGAGACGCTCTTGCTAGAAAGACTTCTTTCACTGCAGATCCTCCAAGAAGACTGGAGAAACCAGAACCAAAGGAAACTAAATCCGACAAGATGAAAGCATACCGTGCTGATCGTGATAAGCATATGGAAGAAGAAGCTATTGATGAAAAGAACTGGATTGCTGGTGCTGTGAAACATCCAGGCGCTCTTCACAAACAGCTACATGTTCCAGCTGGCGAAAAGATTCCTGCAGGTAAATTGAATGCTGCTGCTGAAAAAGGTGGCAAGTTGGGTCAAAGAGCAAGATTAGCAAAAACATTAAAACGAATGGAAGAAGATATTGACATGCAGGAGAGCAATATGCAGCGGGTAGATATGAAGGGTAAGAAATGTACTTCCTGTAAAAAAGGCACCTATCAAGAAACTAGTCAGATGGATGACATGGACGGGGTAGTACATTGTACCAAGTGTGGCAAAGGACTCAAACG
>CAIYEO010000013.1 GCA_903925195.1 uncultured Candidatus Saccharibacteria bacterium
CTTTCTGGAATTAAAGGTGATATGGCTCTAGCAGGTATATCTCCTTCGGACTATCAGTATGCTGACTATATTATTTCTAACGAATCTGGCTGGTGTCCAACAAAGGCACAAGGAGAACATTATTGTCCAGCAGTTCCAGATAATGCATATACATCAGCAGGTTATGGTCTATGCCAGGCAACACCGGGATCTAAAATGTCTTCAGCAGGTTCGGATTGGGCAACTAATCCGATTACTCAACTTCATTGGTGTAGCGGTTATGCGAATAGAGCCTATGGAGGCTGGTATAATGCATATATTCATTGGATGTCTCAAAAATCTAAATTAGGTTATGGAAACTGGTAATATGCAGAATAAATCATTAGGACAACATTGGTTAACAGATATATACAGTCTTGAATCTATGATTGAGGCTGTAAATTTAACGGATATCGATAATGTTCTAGAGGTTGGACCAGGACTTGGATCTTTAACTAAGATATTAGTTACCAAAGCTAAGCACGTTACAACGGTAGAATTCGATAGGGAACTGATAGCAAATCTTCAGCAATCTATAAAATCCCCAAACCTAACCATTGTTAACCAGGATATATTAAAATTTGATTTAACTAGTCTGCCTAAGGATTATAAGGTAATTGCCAACATACCATATTACTTAACAAGTAAACTATTCAGAATATTATCCGAATCTTCCAATCCATTTTCTGTAGCGGCAATATTAATCCAAAAAGAAGTTGCCGAACGGATCGTGGCTGGCCCTGGATCGATGAGTATGCTTAGTGTTAGTGTTCAGTACTATAACCACGTTTCATTGGGTATTGAAGTCCCAGCATATTTATTTGATCCACCGCCAAAAGTTGATTCGCAGGTAGTAATTTTGAAAAGACGAGAAAAAGATCTATTTCCAGATTTAGACAAGAAAACATTTTTTAGAGTAGTTAGGGCTGGTTTTAGTCAGAGACGTAAAAAACTACCCAACTCTTTAAGTGCAGGCTTGGGTTTAGATAAAATCCAGATTCAAAGTTTGCTGTCTGAAATTGGAATAGACGAAAAAACTCGAGCACAAGAATTAAGCTTAGAAGATTGGCATAGGCTAACTGTTAGATTGCAGGACTCTTCCCTATTAAATAATTAATACTTGACATGTTAAGCTTCCAAGCATAAGCTAAATACATGGAAGAAATATTATCCTATTCAGATACAATCAATCTTCTCCACCGATTCGCCTTTCGCATCGAACGTCAATCCGATCAAATACTATTTGAAAAATTAGGAATTGGTTTTTCTCAGTATAAAATTTTACATGCCTTAAACAAAAATCCTAGATACACTCAGAAGCAGCTTGCGAGTTTACTGGGTCAGACTGAAGCAAGTGTAAGTAGACAAATTAAAATAATGAGAGAGAACGGAATTCTATCTTCATCTATTAATCCGAAGAACAGGAGAGAACATCTAACTTTACTTTCAACTAAAGGTCTCAGGATCCATGAAGCTGCCTATGAATCATTAGAAAAATATAATAAAAAGTTATTAGAGAATATAGATGATAAGGAAAGAAAGAAACTCGAATCAATCCTAGATAAATTATATATACACCTATAACAAGCATATGCAATTTATGGCAAATATGTTATAATCTAGGTACGGGGCTGAATTTAAGCTTGACGTAGGACTTTATTGGCTTGATTGGCAGGTCGCTCGCTGAGCGTTATACGGCAAAATTCAACAACTGCAAAAGTTTTGAACCGCGTTGCAACTGCTGTAAGAGGATTTAATCCTTTTGCTGTAAGTGCATTCGCACCAGCTGTAGCCTAAACGCTATAGCCGTCGCAGGCAATGACGCCAGATATTTATCTGTGACGTCAAATCATCTGGATGCATGTATATTTTTGATCTAGAATATATATTAAGATTTAATAGATATATTGGTACTAGGATTTTGATAGTTTACCGTTCTAGTTCCAAGAAAAACCATTAAACTATCTATACCTGTAGAAGATCGGCAATCAATAAACCTTCGGACGTGAGGGCAGTGCTCACCAGCTCCACCAAAAAAAAGACTTTTCTATATATGAAAAGTCTTTTTTATGAAAATATTAGTTAATTTTTGGTGGTATTTATATCAATATATTATCTAACCAATGTAACTTCCATAGTACTTGAGCTATTTTTCTGGATTTTAATTTTAAGAGCTAGCAACAACAACTTTGCTCAAAAGATTTAATATCAGTCATATTTATGTAGTATTATAGAAGTAATTAACCTTATGACACCTATTTATTTATCTATTGCAACTTTCTTTGCCACATTAGGCGGGGGATTATTGGCTCTTAAAAAGCAATCATGGATTAAGCAGATATTGGGATTAACGGCTGGCATTATTCTTGGTGTAGTTGCTTTTGATATCCTCCCTGAAATTTTTAAATTAATTGAAGCCAATCATATTGACCCAACCATACCGATGGTTGCATTGGTGGTTGGATTTATGTTGTTCCATTTCTCTGAAAAATTCTTACTAATGCATCATGCCGAAGAAAAACAATATGGACCTCATCATCATCCTAAAGTAGGAGTTTTATCTGCACTAGCTTTAAGTGGACATAGTTTTTTGGACGGTGTTGGTATCGGGCTTGGGTTTCAGGTCAATCCAGCAGTTGGGCTTGCAGTCGCAATAGCAGTCATAGGTCATGATTTTGCCGATGGGCTGAATACAGTCAGTCTAATGTTAATTCATAAGAATAAGGACTCTAAGGCTATAAAGATGCTGCTACTAGACGCTATAGCACCAGTACTAGGTGTTCTATCAACATTCTTTATTCACTTGTCGGACGTAAGTCTTGTAGCCTATCTAGGTTTCTTTGCAGGATTCCTTCTGTATATTGGTGCTAGTGATATCTTGCCGCAAGCTCATGAAGATGGTAGCTCTAAGACTATTTTGTTCTTAACACTCCTCGGCGCTGTGTTTATTTTTATTATTACTAGGTTGATTTGATACTTTCCATAAAAGCGATTTCTATTTTCAAGCTTATTATGTTATAGTCTAGAAACTAGATAAAGCTGCTTAAACGTTAATAGGTTA
>CAIYEO010000014.1 GCA_903925195.1 uncultured Candidatus Saccharibacteria bacterium
ATGTTACATATTCCTAGAGGTAAAAGGACAAGCGAATAATAAAAAAGTTTAGGATAAATCCCAATTTTTTTTGATCATCGCCTAATCCTAATACCAATTAACTGGCCTATCTAGCGCCAGTACCACTGCAGTCGTCACAACGACGACCCGTTAGGAATCCACCTACAGTTCCAGAACCATGACATTTGCTGCAGTTGGACAGTGTGGACTTCCCACGGCACATTGTGCAGACATAGCCTACCATTCCTGTTTTACCAGAACCTTTGCACCTTGGACAGGTTACGCCGGACATAGTGTACTCACTTTCTGTTGTTTGGACTTTTGGTGTTTGTACTACGGATAGAGCAATGAGGTTATTTTAGACGATGTATATATCAATTTGGACAGTTGCGACTATTAATCTATGAGATTAATAAACAATACTGTCCAACATTATTCGCTTGTCAAAGTGCATTTCGTGCGGGAATAAATAAATACTCAACCGACAAAAGCATAGCTTACTTTAACCGAATAGAGTGATATTGTCAATACTTAGATTGGGCAATTATACCTTGACTACAAGTAGTTAATTCAATAGAGATATGGAAAGCAGATACTAAAAGTTGACAAACAGAAAATAAGCAGAGTATTATAAAAATAAGAAATTAAAATAACAAAAATAAGGAAAGATAAAATTATGTCAGAAGAAACACCAAGGGATAAAGTAATTTTCCCTGATGAATTACAACAACAAGATATAGTTGCTCGAAATGAAACGCCTGAGGAAGCCCAATCGCTAAGTGATAGCACAGAATCACAAACTAAAGACGATCAAGTTGTATCCCAGGACGAATTTACTGATACTTCCAGAACAACCGATGAATTTGTTCCTAATAGCGAACATGTCGATTCGGACGATACTGGTAATCAACCCGAGAATGGTGGTTGGGATATCGCTAAAGCAGAGACCATGGCCTCAGTTCTTAGAGAAGATAAAGACTTTAGAAGAGATACCGATGAGTCAATGAGACTTAGGATAGAAGGTCAAGAAGAAAGTGCAACACTGGATAGACTTAAAGAAGAATCAGAAAGACACAGAGCTGCTGGAGAAGAAATTCCATCAGATTTATTAGCTCAAATCGATAAAATAGAAGGTTCCTATGATCGTGCTAGCAGACCAAAGGATATAAGAAAATTAGAATTCGATAACTTTGATTTAGACATTAGAACGTCCACTGCTCAAGAGCTTTATGATATTAATCCTTCAATGTTTGCTGACATGCCAACAAGTGAATTTATAGATATAATAAATACATATCAATACCATTATAGACGTCCAATTTGGGAACAAAGAAATCTTGTTAATGGTGTACAGAAAATTATCGATATATTTGAACAATGTATAGAAGAAAAAAGGGGTGTTCCAATTGATAGCCTAGAAAAAGGTATCCAATTTGCCATAAAAGCAAGCAGAATAGAACCATTAGATGCATATGAATTTAAACAGAAATTCTTAAAAGGGTATGAGGGTTCAACGGATAAGACAATTGGTGAAATAATGGAAGAGCAAATAGCATTATTCAAAGAATCCCTTGAATTTGCTGAAACAAGAGCTCAAGATCTAAGAGATAAACAATCATCATTCCTCAGACCTTACCAACCTAAAAACCCACTCGAGAACCAAGATTCACAACAATAAATAGAAAATTGATAAGCTAAGGTGTCTCTCAAATAAAAGAATTCACTAATGTTAGCAACAGATTAACCATCAGGCTTAGACTTACAGCCACCTATATATTTAGGTGGAATTGATGGTAGGGTTTAAGAGCTTCCTCATAATGAAGTAAGTTAGAACTTTAGTTAAGTTAAATAGATACTTGCATTCATGGTATAAGTGCCTTAGATCGCACTGTAACTTCTTTTGATTCTTTAGTTAATTATACTAACAGTAGTTGTACCCTTAGGTTTAGAGACACGATCACCGACATTAATCTTGTCGTATAAATTAGGATTAATAAGATATTTAATCTCTTTTCCGTTATCTTTTTTTACTCTAATACTATATTGATAATCTCTTCTAGTGACCATTCGATCTGGTTGATTCATATCAACAGTTTCGGATTTTATTTTTTCTAAAACAACTCCTTCAAAGGATAAATTTCTTCGATGAATAAAACTATATATAGCAAGAAACAGTATTCCTCCTATGACAACTATTCCAAAAATGATAAAAAATATAGTAAACATAGCTGTACTATATACGTTCTGCACTTAATTTTTCAAGCATATTGTTGGAAATAGTATCTATTAACTTATTGATCAACTCACTTGTTAAAGTTCTGTCATAAGCACTAATCAATAATCTAAATGTGACCTGTTTATGCGAAGGGTCATCTTCTTTTTGGAATATATCTAAGGCGCCTATTTCAAAGAAAGTATTTTCTGGTTTAGCAATCTCAACTTGGTTCCATAGATCAGTAAAGAGATCAGAATATTTTAATTCGCTACTAACCTTGAAGCAGATATCTTGATGTATTTTTGGAAACTTAGGAAGCATTTTGTATCTACTATTAGTTGATGCATTATTGAATATATCTAGGTTAACTTCAAAACCTGCAGTAAATTCGGGTAATTTTAGGTTCTTTTTAATAGTTTTTTTGTACTCGCCGATAATTCCATAGAACTTATTGTCTATACTCACAATAGCGCTTCTATTGGCATCATAGGGGGCGATAACCTGAGAGCTTATAGCATCATTTAGCTGATCCTGGTCATATTGATCTAGGGGAACTAACTTAATAGGAAGATTATATTTATCGGCAATCAAAGTAAGGTATTTTTTAGCCATATAATATGCAGCGCCATCATATTTTTTCTTGGCTGTTTTAGAATCCGCTGAAAAAACAAAAGATAGACTCCTATTTTCATTAGGTAGAGATTCATTATCTACAGATCCTTTTGAGTGGAATTTATCTATCTCAAACAATGCAAATTCGTTATTTTCAGAGACTACTTGATTTGATCTAATATTTGGATAAATTAGCTCTAGTAGACTTGGAGTTAAGCTCAGTCTAAAATACTGCAACTCAGGACTTATAGCATTACTGAGCTGATAGGCCATTAATGGATTCTGATTAATCTTAGCTAGTAAGTCACCATGCACAAAACTATTACCAACTATTTCATTGGCTCCAGCTGCAGACAGTAAACTTCTTATTGTGGTATGTAAGTCTAGATACTTATTTCTAATAGATGGACTAATTGAACGTTTTGGCAAGTTATTATTCAGCTTGAAATATCCGTGTAGTCTGCCTACTTCTTCAACAATATCCTCAGGAATTTCAATATCTGTTCTCCAGAAAGGCGACGAGATAACAATATTATCTTGATTGTATTCAATACCCATCTCGACCCGACTAAGAATATCTCCTATGTCATTCATACTAAAACTTGTACCCAAACGATCGTTAACAAAGTCTGCAGTTATTGTTATTGTAGGATTGGTAAATGAATTTGGCTTAATATCTACGATTGAACCTGCTAGTGTTCCACCGGATAGTTCGTATATAAGACTAAGGCTCTTAAGTGCAATAGCCATATTTTGCTTAGGGCTCTGGCCTTTAGTGAAACGAGTAACTGCATCGCTAAAAATACCATGCTTCATTGAAGATTTTCTAATTTCATACATGCCGAATGTTGCACATTCAAGAATTATTCTGGTTGTCTTTGCATCAACCTCAGTTAATGATCCACCCATTATGCCAGCCAAACCAATTGCCTGATTACTATTGGCGATTGTTATATCATTTTCATTTAACTCAATTTCTTTACCGTTTAGAAGAGTAAGTTTCTCATTCTTATTAGCCTTTCTGACAATTATAGTTGGGCTATCCTTACTAGAATCTAATTGCTGACACTTATCATAGTCATAAGCATGCAAAGGCTGACCGGTTAATACCATCATATAATTAGTTATATCAACTATGTTATTAATCGGCCTGATGCCAATTCTACTTAAATAGCTTTGCATTAAGATTGGGCTTGGCTTAATTTGAACGTTATCTATGGCAAGTGCGACAAATCGCGCAGCTAATTCTGGTATCTGATTCTCAACGTTAACCGTAAGTCTTTGTTCGTCGACAATTGGTTCGCTGACATTAGCTTTATACCAATCTGGCGAAACAAATTGAATTCCTTCGATGCCACTAATTTCTCTAGCAATTCCAAGTATTCCAAAACAATCTGGTCGATGAGTAAACATTTTATTCTCTAGATCAATTACATAATCGTCAAGTTGATAAGTACTAGCAAATGATGTTCCTGGTTCAACATCAATATCTATTTCAAGAAGACCTTCATGACTATCACCGATGGAAAGCTCTTTTTGACTGGCAAGCATTCCATGACTTATTTTTCCGCGAAGTTCCCTTGCCTCAAGCTGGAATGGTTCTTTATGGAAGGTACTAGGAACAATAGCTTTTGGTGGTATCCATGCGACTAACATACCTGAGCGAACATTAGGTGCACCACAAACTACTTGTATAAGTCCATTTTCATCTCTATCGATTCCTTGACTCTTGCCACCATCATCAATCTTGCATACATTAAGCTTATCTGCCTCTTCATGTTTAATGGATTCAACAACTCTTACAATTAAAACGTCTTTGTAGATTTCAGATAAATTTTCAAAGCCTTCAACAGCTCCTAATTGAGAACCTAGTTTGTGAATCAGCTCTTCAATAGATAAATTAATATCGGTAAACTGCTTGATCCAATTTAGACTTATTTTCATGAGAACTGCCTCAAAAATTCTAACTTTCCGGCCATAAAGTGCCTGATATCTTCTACATTATTTTTCATCATGACCAATCTATCAATACCAAATCCCCATGCAAAGCCAGTATAAATAGTTGGATCTATGCCTGCCATTTTTAGCACGTTAGGATGTATCATACCGCAGCCTCCAAGTTCAATCCAGCCACTATAGCTACACACATTACAGCCTTCTTTTTTGCAAAACGGACAGGATAAAACAAATTCAAAACTTGGTTCTGTAAAAGGAAAGTAAAATGGTTGAAGCACTAGTTCCATATCTTGCTCGTAATACTCTTCTAAGAATGTCTTAAATGTTGAAATTAGATTCTCAACGTTAACGCCTTTGTCTACGTATATTCCTTCTAATTGAAAGAAAGTATGTCCATGCCTTGCATCAACGTCTTCATTACGAAAGACTCTTCCAGGCAGGATTACAGCGATAGGTAAACCTTTTTCAAGATTAGCTTTGCCACTAGATAATACTCTATTCTGCATAGTAGATAACTGGGCTGTTGCAATTAATCCTTCTTTTGTCATAAAAGTATCATAGTCATCCCTAGCAGGATGGCCAATTGGGAAATTTAAACTTTCAAACATATGATAGTCATCATCAATTTGTCTTGCTTCCAAAGAACTAAAGCCCATTCTATAGAAAATATCTAACACCTTATCTAGCTCTCTCATTAATGGATGCTGACTACCCAGTGAACTACTTAAGAGTCTGGGATGTTTAGCTTCACTAACATTTTTATCCATGGGTGCCGTTACATCAATATCTGGAAGATCATTGGCATTGTTTTCTTGGTCTTCTAAGATTTTCGTAAGCTCTGTTTTTAAAAGATTAATCTCTTGACCAAAACTAGCTCTTTGAGTGGGATCCATGTCCTTAAGTTGAGAGAATAAACTATTGAATTCTGGAGCCCTTAATATTGCCTTACCGTCTTTTTGTATACGCTCTGGGTTTTTAAGCTTTTCTGAAACTTCTTTTATTTGGGTATTTTTATAGTCCATATTAAATACTATTATAACAGTAAGGAATTATCTTGTAGAGGAATTAAATTAATTAATAAATGTTTCATGTATTTTACGATATAATAACATTAGTACTATGACTAAAATAGAAAATGAAGATATTAAAAACGATTTCATGCTTGATGCCAAGGATGTGCTTAAGCGTAATGATCATGGGGAATATACTATCCCTTCTAAGTATCTCTATCCACATCAGTGGTTTTGGGATAGCTGTTTCATAGCTATTGGACTTAGACATCAAGATCCAGAGCGAGCAAAAACTGAGATATTAAGCTTACTCAAGGGCCAATGGAAAAATGGCATGATTCCAAATATTGTTTTCAACGATAAGAATAATAAGCTAAGGCTACCGAAAATGTGGCGATCACAAGTTAATCCTTTCTCTCCTGATGACGTTGTAACGAGTGGCATCACACAACCACCAATGCTTGCTGAGGCTGTAATTAAGATTGGTGAAAAGTTAGATCTGAACGAACGCAAGATATGGTACCGAATGGTATTCCCTAAAATATTAAAATATCACGAATGGCTTTATGATGACCGTGATCCCCATGGCCAGGGACTTGCCTTGCTTATTCATCCTTGGGAATCTGGTCTAGATAATACGCCACCTTGGATAAGTGAATTACACACTAATCTAACACCCAAATGGATTCAATATATTCAGAAGACAAAATTAGATTACTTTTATGGATTATTTAGGATAGACACTAAATTTGTGCCAGCAAACCAGAGGATGAATAATAGTGATTCTCTGGCCTTATATAGCCTGCAAAGAAAACTTAGAAAAAAACAATATATGACAGATAAGATTATTGGACATAATTCGTTTGCCATTGAAGACCTAACATTCAATAGCATTCTCGTAAGAGGAAACTATTATCTCCGCAAGATAGCAAAATCAATAAACAAAGAAATACCAAAAAATCTATTAACCAGTATGGACCTTGCGGCTGAATCAATTGAACAACTATGGGATGAAAGCTCTGCTCAGTATTATTCTAGAGATTTTGCTACTCATAATTTAATTAAGGTTCCATCCATAGCTACACTCATTCCACTTTATAGTGGCGTTATTAGTAAGGATAGAGCTGAACATTTGGTCAAGCTCATAGAAGACCATAATTTCTTTAGCATGCCTTTTCCAATTCCATCTGTACCAGTTAATTCGGAATGGTTTAACCCAATATCTTACTGGCAGGGTCCAACCTGGATCAATATGAATTGGCTGATAATTGAGGGATTAAAGAATTATGGCTTCAATGATCATGCAAAAATACTAACTAAAAAAACGCTGGAACTTGTTGAACACAGCGGTTTTTCAGAATATTTCAATCCAATCGACGGATCACCCCTAGGAGTAGATAATTTCTCTTGGACGGCTGCACTTAGTATTGATTTATTGAATGATTAATCTTCTTCTAAGCTAGGTTTATCTAGAAAAAGTGGATCGATGACTTTTTCGCCACCGCTGATCTTGACCACATCCTTATCTATTTTACCAAGTTCATGATGAGCCTTATTATAATGATTAACTGTTGTTTTTAGACTATTACCTAGACTTTGCATATAAGCCTCATAAGACATTAGATGCCTTCCAAGCTGCCCTACTCTTTCCTGTATCTCTTTGGCCTGCTCTTCTATTTCTAGCCCTCTAAGGCCTTGCAATACTGTCTGAAGATATGCCATGAAAGTCGTAGGACTAACGATGATAACGTTCTTTTTTCGGAATGCGTACTCAATCATGTCGCTGGCATTGCTTCCCGCAACACCAATCTTATTAATTAAAAGATCATAATATATAGCCTCGCTTGGAATGAACATGAATGCATAGTCCATAGTTCCCTCACTAGGTCTTATATATTTAGCTGTTTCATCAATGCGTTTTTTAATATCTGCCCGAAATGAATTGCTATAGCCAACCTTCGCCTCAGCATTCTTTTCCTCAATTAAACGATTATAGTTTTCTAGGCTAAATTTACTGTCTACTGGAAGTAACTTGCCCTTATCTAGAATAACGACAGCATCAACAGCATCACCATCCTTGAACTTATATTGAAGCTTAAATCCACCAGGAGGTAGAACATTTTCTAACACCGAGGAAAGATAGTATTCACCAAGCACTCCTCTTTGTTTTGGATTTTGAAGAACATTCTGTAGTAGCTTCAGATCATCAGCAACTCCGACTACTCTTTTATTGGTCTCATCTAAACGAGTCAATCTTTCACTAACTTCACTTATTAATTTAGAGCTTTCCGAGAACTGTTTTTGAATTGAATTTCTCATAAGCTCATGGTTTTTGTCGAATCTATCTGTTAATTGCCCTTCAAGTCCTTCTTTAAGCTTATTAACATTTTCATTCAAACTAGCGAGATCCTGTTTAAGCATAAGAGATACGCCTGTTGAGCTTTGACCCTTAGACTTTAAAAACATAAAGCCGATTAAAGCTAAGCAGATCACCCCAAGAAAGATTGCAATAATAGTCATAATCATATTATACACGTTTATATACCTTTAGAATTAAAAAGACCTCAGCTTTTCTGCTGAGGTCTAAATTTGTTTTAAGGAAGCCTCACACTCCCTACTACTAGCTTATGCTTAGATTATAAAAAGTCAATAATAAATATACTAATTTCTGATTATTAGATATAATAACACCTGTTATTGGGAATTGGCCAAGCGGTAAGGCACTGGGTTCTGGTCCCAGGATCGGGGGTTCGAATCCCTCATTCCCAGCCAATTAGAAGTTTTAGCCGTTCGAGCCAGAATATCGAAAAGTTTCTATATTCCCACCAAACTTGCTTGTACCTAATTGCAAGGTTCTGAAGTACCCGGTTAACAAGCCGTCTCCTATGCTCTATTTCAGAACGAGCCAGTAGTTCAGGCACTCCTAGTTAATAGCTTGCTTGATTGTATCGATAGCTTTTTCAATCTCTGATACTGTTGATCTAATATTAATACCAAAACCAGCTCCTAAGCCGTTATCTACTACGCCAATACTAATATTGATACTTCGTGAAAGTATGTCGTCAGTTTTAGGCAAATCGCCTGGATTGCTATAGCGAGTATTGTTGTGCCAGTTCGGAGTAGGCGTCTTGTTTTCTATGATTTGTTGCATATTGCTGTATACGTGCCAGCCGGAGCCAGTGAGAGTTTTTATGCCAAGATTTTTTGCTACTGCATCTGCTTTTGTTTTGCTATCAAAAATAAGAGTAAGCAACGTATTGCACTCTCCTTTGCTATCGTTTAATTCTCTAAATTTAATATCGGTAGTAGTACTTTTTAACTGATCTTTGATAATTTTCTTTTTTTCTCGAAGAATTGCTAGCATTTCATCTAGTTTCCTAATTTGTGCTAAAGCCACTGCTCCGGTAAGTTCGTTCATCTTTAAATTCAAACCAATTAGATCACCCGAAGCTTCTTTACTCTCTCTATTCGGTCTATGACCTTGGTCATGAATTGCAAACGCTCTTTCGTAAAGTGCTTTATCATTTGTAGTAATAATGCCGCCATCGCCAGCAGCTATGTTTTTATATCTATTTAAAGAGAAAGCACCCATGTTACCAATAGATCCAACTTTATTTCCTTTGTATGTTGCCCCTGCTGCTTGGCATCCGTCTTCAAGTACATAAAGTTTATGCCTTCTTGCAATCTCCATGATCTGGTCCATTTTTGCTGGATTTCCCAACATGTGAACGACCATTATTGCTTTCGTATTTTTGGTAATCTTTTTCTCAATATCAAACGGGTCAATAGTTAAAGAGTCGTCGATTTCTACAAGTACTGGAGTCGCTCGTGTGTAAATTATTGAGGAAATGGATGCGACATATGTATATCCAGGTACTAAAACTTCGTCACCTTCACCTATTCCCATTGCCAGTAAAGATATGAGCAACGAAGCTGTTCCTGAATTTGTAGCAACAGCATATTTAGTACCACAGTATTGAGCGAATTCTTGTTCAAAAGTGTAAACCTTGCGTTTAAATCCAGGGTCATCTAAATCCCCGTAACGAGATAAATGGCCACTAGACAATACGTCCATAACTTCTTTTCGCTCTTCTTCGCCAAAATAATATGCGCCAGGTCCTGCCACGATAATCCTTAGGTATCATTAATATTAAACATATTATATAATATGATCGAATACATACAAAGTATAATTAAGAATAACCTTATAATTAGGTGCGAAAGAGATAGATGGAACATAAGCTAAAAATTGGACTTATCGGTTATGGTAAGTTGGGAACAATCCATGCTAAAAATATTGCCGGTTCTGGAAAGGCGATACTGTACGCAGTTTGCGATATTAATGCGGATGCATTAGAGCGAGCTAAAAATGACCACGGAGCAGAGACATTTACTAAGATTGACGACTTCTTGAACATGCCTCTAGACGGAGTAGTCATTTCGACAAGTACTTCGCAGCATTTAGAAAATATTATTAAAATTGCAAAAAAGAATATACCGATATTTACTGAGAAGCCCATCGGTCTTACGCTTCAAAAAACAGACGAAGTGCTTATGGTACTATCTGAAGCGAAAATTCCTCTTCAGATAGGATTCCAGAGACGATGGGATCCTAGATATGTTGAATTAAAAAGAGTTATAGACTCAGGCGAAATCGGTAATCCAGTACTTATGAAAGCTTTTGGGCGTGATACTGACGCATCTAATCCCAGCAACTGGGGATTAGAAAAAAATGGCGGTCTTTTTTTGAACGCAGCTATTCATGATTATGACCTCGCTCGATATTTATTCGGCCAAGACATTATTAAACTGAGCGCATCTGGCGATGCGGTTGTACATAAGGATTTAAAAAACGTTTTTGATGTTGATACATGCTCAACGACACTCTTTTTAAAAGATGGTAGCATAGCAATGACCGAATGGAGTCGATACGCTGCATATGGCTATGATGCTGAAGTTGAGGTGGTATGTACTGAAGGCGCGATACGAATCGGCAAAGAATATATGTCTCCACTGACTGTCATACATAAAAATCAAATGGCTCCAACGGTCTATGAAGTTTTTGCAGATGCATTTAAGGCTGAGATCGAAGGATTTATAAAATCTATAGCGGAAAAGATACCTATGAGTCCCGGAATCGAAGATGCGAGAATTGCATTACAGATTGCATTATTGGCAAGATCATCTTATGAAAATAATAGTCATTTGATAAGTGTCCCGACTTTAAAGCCAATCACTTCGTAACTTAGCTTAATATTGCCGCATTTATATAAATTTACAATATATAAAAATAAGTATATAATATGTCAACTATGGGTAGAGATGGCTCTGTATATCTATTTAGGCACGGTGAAGCTATGAACAATGTTCAGCCTGACATAATTTTTGGACGTGGAGAAAATGTGCCACTTACAGATTTAGGATTTGAACAATCGCATCAGCTCGGTCAAATCTTGAAAAGTAAGGGCATCATACCCGACGTCGTATATTCATCCGGTGCTACGAGAGCCCATCAAACTGGAGAGAGTGCTATGCGCGCATTGGGCCTACAGATTGACATTATTAAAGATGATAGATTACACGAGCAACATACTGGTGATTGGACGGGCCGAGTTGCAAAAGATATTTTCACCGAAGAGACAATTACACAGATTGAAGCTGCAGGAAAAGACTTCAGATCGCCGAACGGCGAATCGATGAATGATGTTGGGGGTCGTATGCTTAATTGGCTCGAAGATGTTGGAAGTGTCAATGCGGCCAAAGCGCGGACATTGTTTGCGTTTACCCACGGTGGTGCAATTCGTAGTCTTCTTTCTTATCTTGGTGGTTGGTCTCATGCTGAAACATATGAAACTCGTCCTCCGAACACATCTGTCACAGTTTTAAATAAAGTTGATGGCTTATGGATGCCCGGTCAAGTTGGTATGGATCCGAATAAATTAGATCCAGTAATGCTCGTACCTTCTGAAATCAGTTTTAGATTATCGGAGAATGAGAAGATAAAAGAACACCTCGAATCTGTTATCTGGTTTGGTTCAATGCGCAATCAACAGGATATTCATAAGGAGTCAGACTACGACATTCAAATCGTATTGGACGAGCCGAGCGTAGAACTAGCTGGTAGTATAAGTGAGATTCTTCGTGATTATCCCGCAGTAGATCTGAGTATCATGTATATGAAAGATATATATGATCATAATGGAAACGTTATTTTCCATGACGGTACCAAAGGTATTTTCTTTATGTACGTATTAGCTTCAGGTAAAGTATTGTACGGAAGAAATGTTTACAAAGATGCCGTGAGTCGTTTAACACTAGAAGATGTCAAGCCATCTATTGAGCCAACTATTAGAGAATACCTCTCTAGATTAAGAGTTATGGCCATACAATCTCCTGGAAATACACGCCAGTTTAAAAAGTATAGCCTTAAGCTCTTCAAAGATTTACTCGTACATAGTGGAACAATACCTCTAGAAGAAATGGCTACTATAGATAATGAGAGTGCAAGAAAAGTAATTGAACTTGATAATAGTTTTACGAAAAGTGCAAAAGAAGCACTAGAGAGAATAACTGATCTTGAAAGTAATTATACAGATTTAGAAATGGCGTCTCTGCTGATGGAGTATGAAAAAATGGTAGAGGGGATGTGTAATGAGTAGACTAGAACAAAGCGTACAGCCAATAGAGCCGATCAGTGATTTTGGTGAAATACGTACGGATGTGGCGCATCGTTTATTTCGTGACCCATCATATAGCAGCTTCGATGCAATGTATGAAATGTCTATTGCAGCTGAGCGTTATATCGGCAATCTTGCTTTACACTATCCTGAAAATAAGCTCTGGGTAGGTGGCTCGTTAGGCAGGAGGGAGATGCTGCCAAATTCTGATATAGATCTCTTTGTGATTTATGACGACGAAGATCAACCGCAAAATGATATTCATGTTGATGGTGTTGATAAATTTGAGATTGGACATATAAGTAAAAATAGGTTGGCTGAATTACTACAGTATTCTTTTATTGACGCAAATCGCTTTTTAGACGGTAGAAGAATCGGGACCGTACCTGCAAATGACGTAGAGCAAATGGTATTGGAAGTAAGTACGCCTGATCGACAACTAGCAAATAATATTAGTGAATATTTCTTTTATAAATATTTTGATTTTCCTAAAAAAACAACTCCTATGGGTCCTAATTTAAAGTACAGCACAGGTTCAAGCAGGGACACTATATTTTTTAATATGATTGCTCGGATGGGTAGTTACCAGTTTCCTGCTACACGAGGAACAGAGCCAGAACTATCCGAGGTATTAAGATATGCAGAAGATCATTTTGGAGTAAGGTCGCCTGTTGAGGCGATAAATCTAATGTTTACAGTAAAAAATGCTGCGATATCTAGCTTTGACGCAACAAACGATCCAAGACACAAGTATGTATCGCATTATAGCTTAGAATCAATCTATGAATATTGTAAGGATAAGTTCAGGGCTCTAGGGTATGGGACTGAAACGGAGTTTATAGAAGTATACAAGTCTGCAAGGCGTGAGATCGAATATGTAGTTGATACTATCTTTACTGCGGCGCTCAACGAAAATCCGGCAAGTATAGGAATTGACCAAATACTAAAAATACCAAGAGAACAACTAGCTGAACGATGCATCGCAGAGATTGATGATCCTCAGTCTGATCATCCGCAGTCATACATAGCTATGTCTGCATGGCTCAAGATGAGAGAAGGGGGAACGGCTGAAGAAATGGATCAAATGGCTGAACATATGATTAAGCAACCAATCGACAGGGTCTGGGGTGGCCTTATGGCATTAGTATGTTCACGGGATACGAGCGATATGACCCTAAATAAACTGTCTGACTGGTTATATGCAAATGAAAAAGGCGCTTATCTGCTTAAACTTATTACAAGAAACACTTCAGCATCCATAGAAACAAAAACTAAGACATTGGCTTACTATAGAGAAAAGGAAATAATTCTATAAGATGATTAAGTCTATGACATTGAATCTCTGGGGATACAATGATTGGAGCAGTAGAGAAAGTAACATTTTAGCATTAATAAAGAAAATTGATCCCGACATAATCACACTACAAGAAGTAGAAATAGATTCAACCTATTCAGAATTATCACAATCTGAAAATATTGCAAAGATTTGTGGCTATGAATATCATGTCTTTAAGCCCGCCTTCACTAGAGAGTCATCATTTGAACAAAAAAATACGAGTGATCGAATCGTTACCCATGGACTCGCTGTACTCTCAAAATATCCCATCATAAGTTCGCAGTCATATCGTTTAAGAAAACAAAGAGATTTCAATGAACCTTGTATCGCGTTAATCACAAATATCGATGTAGATGGACACATTTTGGACTTATGGAATATTCATCTTGCTAATACTGATAAGCATTCAGATCTTCATATTCGAGAATTGATGCTGCTGTGTAGTTCGAGATCCAGAACCCCAATCATACAAGGTGACTTTAATATTTATAATCTCGACGACTACAGTAAGAATATACTGAGTAAATACTGTTTAAGTAGTGAAAAGTTAAAATATATTTCAATGCCCAAAGACAATGGCACTCTCGATTACATAATTATCCCAGTAACAAAATATAAATTCGAAAAAGTTAGCTGTCCAACGGACTATGTTTCAGACCATATGGCTATCGTTGCCTTTATCGAGATTCTAAAAAAGTAAATTAGTAGGCAGTATTGTTTTGTAATACATACTCTAACCATGATTTGGCAATAAGCTCATGATCTGCGTTATTATTCACAGTGTCAATCTTTGTATCAGTATTATTAGCTAATTTACATATACTATAAACCAGTTCACCTTGCACTAGGTTTATGTAATTATCTACAGCTGCAGAGTAAAGAAAGTTTATGGCATTTCCATCATTCAATAAATTAAATGAATGTCCCCTTTTTGAATAATTTGTAATGTTGGGATCAATTACTTGCTTATCATATTCTGTATCGAGTAGAGTGAGGTCAAACTCGTCATCTGATGATGTCGCGGATGAGACAAATGCATTCTTCTTTAAATCTCTTAGCTTAACTATATCTAAAGCTCTTGCTCCGGTTGCACAAAAAATGACATCACATTCCTTGATGAGTTCATCGATACTACAGACTGTTGCGCCATCACAAGATGCCTGAATACTTCTCATAGCGTTTATTTCACAAACTCTAGGACGAATATTTCTCTGCTGTAGGTAGTTTCCTATTCCTCTACCTATTTTTCCATACCCTATAATTCCGCAGCTTTTGTACGTTATTAAAAGGTTTATCTGCCTTAAAACTGTTTCGGTAGCATGAGCAATGCCATGACCTACAAGTTGATCCTCGTAGCTTTTTAGCGGGCTTCTTGCAACCGACATTACTATACATTTTTTGTAACTGTTTGCTTCGTATTTCTGTAAGCCATTTTCAGTATCCTCAATAATGCCTAAAAGTTTTGAGCCAAGTGCCTTTTTTAAGTTTTCAATGATTTCACTAAAATACCCACCAATATCTATGAGACATACCTTATCATGAGCTTTTAATAGTTTAATGAGTTCGTTTGGGTTACTATTCAGCGATTCTCTCGTAAATTGGTCGAGTAAAGGTATGCTCTCTTTTTCAAGTCTTTTACGTGTACTTTGATTGATAGATTTAGGTTTCGGGATAATACCAATTAGATTAAAATTTTCATTTAAGCTTTTTATATATTCCTCTGAACTTGGAATGATGTGGGATACGGCTATTACAGATACCTTTTTACTATCACCAGTAATTAGTGATCTAAAGAAACTTTTAACATTTGGCTCAATCAACGCACTGATTTTATCAGCAACGTTTTTGAAGTTTGGATATTCAGCAAAATCTTCCCAGTCAACCCATTTATAACTATTAGATTCTGTTGGGTCAAACGCAATATTTATGTTTTTTGTAGTATATAAAAACCTAAAATCGTGATGGTAATGCGCAGGTTCTTTTTTCTTTTCATTTTTAGGTATGTGGTGAGTATCAATGTCGAACGGAATATTAATTGAGTTAGGATGGGCAGAGTGTAGTGTGAGGTCACTTCTTTTCAGGCCTGTCTCTTCTTCTATTTCTCTCAATGTTGCATCAACCAATGACTCGTCAGCCGTTTCTATGTGACCACCGGGCTGAAGAAGTTTACCTAAAGATTTGTGGTCAAGAAGTAAAATCTGCCCACCATTATCAGTCATGACAAAAGCGCTGGCGGTAACATGACCATCAAAATTATTTCGAGATAATATATCCTTAGGTGAGTTGAGTTGATTGGTAAGCATACTAAGCTTTTCCGCCTCTTCAGGGTGAAAATGAAGATATGTATCTAATAAGTTTTTTATATTCATTGAGATGAATTATAACAATAGAAGTAATTTAAAGCTAGACGATATTTAATAATTATTGTATAATCTGCAAATAATGAAACTTCCTGAAATAATTGGTGTTGCAGGAACGAATGGATCCGGTAAAGATACCCTTGCTATCGTGCGCTCTCAATTACAAGGATGCCTACATGTAACTGTGAGCGATATATTAAGACAACACCTTATTTCAGAAGGTGTGCCATTAGAACGAAAGAATCTATCAGATCTTAGCAGGCATTGGCGTGATGAAAGTGGTGATCATGGTATCCTTGTTACGAAAACTATTGGACGGTACATGGGCGAGAAAGCACTAATGGGATACAATGGGCTATCCGTAGTAAGCCTTAGACATCCAGAAGAGGCTAGGCGTGTTCAAGAAAGAGAAGGCATAGTTTTGTGGGTTGATGCAGACCCTTACAAAAGGTATTTACGCATCAGCGAAGCTCAAAGAGGGCGTATTGACGACAATAAGACTTATCACGAGTTTTTAGTTGAGGAAGAGCGAGACATGAATCCTGGCGATAGTGCTGATCCCGCATGCGTGAATATGGGCGCTGTACGTGATATTGCAGACTTAGTCGTTGTTAATAATTATGAAACACAGAACGAATATATTGAGCAATTGGTTAAGCGTTTTGAATTATCCTAATCGAAAAAATATTAAAATTTCAAAAGCTTTAAAATTTTGCGTTGATAAGGATCTTCATTCGGAAACATATCAATAATTGCCAAACTGTTGAGTGTTATTTTGTTACCAATGTTGATTTGTGCGTGTGGCTGTACAGTTGCGTGCGCTTTGAATCCCGCCTCCGTATACTGAGGATCATTAAATTTAACACCCGCTTCTTTTAATAGTTTAACCACTGCATAATGTATGTCTACTAATTCTTTGCTCATTTCTAAGATAGTGACCTGAATCTGTTTCTCCGGTCCAAAATACTCAGTATGTGACCCTACAGCATTCGCTGGCTTCAATTGTTTAGCTAATTCTGCTAGTTCGTCTTTGAATTTAGCTATATCCCATTCTATAGAAAACGTATCAGCAATAGTTACATGAAGCGGCCAGTTATTTGAAGGATACTCATAACCTTCAGGCTTTTCTTCTAACAGGGCAATAATAGTGTATTTTTGAGTGAATTTTTGCATATAGTCATTCTAACACAATTGCAGCTGCATTAAGATACTAAATTGAAAATTTTTTGCGCGTGGACCGAATACAGAACACAGATGAACAAAAGAGAAGCTAGGGACATCTCAGGAAGTGTTAACATTAGATTGTGAACGATGCAAATAAAAACGACCTTGAGGATAACGCTAAACACTTCTGGCTATACTGCCTAGCCATAGTTGGCGCTTTAGTGCGTGAATAACGTTTTTTACATCTGTTTGGTATAATCTAATAGTTCTACATTCAGCCACTATTGGGAGTTGGCCAAGCGGTAAGGCACTGGGTTCTGGTCCCAGGATCGGGGGTTCGAATCCCTCATTCCCAGCCACGATTTGTAAATACTACTATATAATGAGTCATATATGCCGATAAATATTAAATCAAAACTAGCCGGCTTAAATCTACTTACTGATAACTCTATTGTCATCGGCTCTGGCATTATGAACGCTTTAAATATAAGGCCTAGTAACGATATTGATGTCGTTGTTTCGAGTTCTACGTATGAAAACTTGAGAACATCTGGCAAATTTAATGTTGAAACTAAGCATGGTCGCCAAATTCTTACAGACAGTATATTTGAAATTGGTAAATCATGGAGTGTGCTTGGAAAGGATTATAATTTAACTGATCTACTAAAAGAATCTGTCATTATTAATGACGTTCATTATATAACCCTAGATTTCCTTCTTAGTGTTAAAGAAAGCTGGCTTCAGGATGAAAATGTTCGCCAAAAAGATTTAGAAGACGTTCAGCTGATCAAGGAACATAAGACTAGATAAAAATCAGACCTAGACTCTCAGCCAAGTACTATTTATAAACGTCCTTGCGATGTTGAATACGGAGTAATTTTATAACATTTCCATCAATATCGAATACAGCTCTAAAGTTTCCTATTCTCCATCGGTAGTTACCGTCTTTTGAATCAACGAGTTTTTTTGCATATTGTATTGGATCATCTTGATCTAAATAAAATTTTAACTTCTTTGCAACTCTTTTTTGCACTACACTATCTAAAGATTGGATATCATTTCTAGCTCTGCTTTCAATCTTAAGCTCAAACTTCATCGCACTTATATTTTACCCCAAACATCACCAAAGACCTCTTCAGGAGTATATAACTCTTTGCTTTTTCGTGCCGCCGCAATACTCTCTACGTATTCAGGATTTTGTACAGCAAGCAAATCTTCTAAAGTATCTATATCAATAAGAGCAGATTCAACCTTACCGTGCCGCTTGACAAGTATCAGGTTCTTATTACCTCGTACGGCATCCAATACGTCAGATAAGTTCTTGCGCATGGCCGATGCATCTATAGTATTCGTACTCATATTAAGCTCCTTTAGTACTAATATTTGTTACATATTTATTGTACCTTGATGATGTACGTTTAGTCAATCCTTTTTGTAACTTATAGAACATTTTATGTAAGTTAGAATCCCTCATTCCCAGCCA
>CAIYEO010000015.1 GCA_903925195.1 uncultured Candidatus Saccharibacteria bacterium
ACGGTAGGTAAGCATGGAAATGAGAATATGATAGGAAAATACGTAAAAAATCAAGGTAAGGAATATAAGAAACTACATGAGGATCATCAGTTAGCTTTCTTCTAAAATACCCCGCTGCTTGCGGCGGGGATTTCTTTTATTAATTTTTGTTTGAAATTACGTTTTGTCCAGTTTTATTCTCAAGCTCTATTCTGGCAGTTTTAGCAATCTTCCCACCAGCTTTACTTGCCGTCTTATTTTCTGGCATTCCTTTCGCATGCATGCTTTCGGCAATTTGCCTTGTTGATAATTCAGCAAGTGCAGTAAAAATTAACTCCGCCTCTGTCATATGATCACGTAAATTATGGCTAATGCCAGTCCATTCTTGATGAATAATACTTGTTAAAGTAGCGTACTCTTCGCCTTCTTTAATTTCATGGTCTTTCCAGTAATCAGTTAACTTATTCCGAGTTTCTTGACCAGACATTCTTCGCTGTATCCATTCTTCACTACAGCCATGTTTCTTCCAGTTGTCTCTACCTCTGTTAATTGACTTTTTTGGGTCAGCAATTTCTTGTATACGTTCATAACCGACCTTTGCAAGCCAACGTTTAAAAGGTTCTGCTTTAGGCGAGGGGATAGATTAAATAATACGAAATAAAGACTCGGTATTAGCGCAATCAGTTTCACGCATCTTTCCATCGGAAGCTTTTAGTTTCAACTGTCGACAAATTGTCGACAGTTCTAATTCGTCTTCATTTTTTACACGGGTTTTCATTTTAAACCAGTAATCACGGGCGTTAGTACTATCAGTTAGTGCCCCCACAACATCAATCACCGAGAAAAACCATGTGTCAGATTTTTTATCGTAGGTTCTACGGATTTTGTGGTTTTCAAAAATGGTTAAGTCGTTTTCTGTCATAAATCATCAATCAATTAGTTAATAGGGTCTAGTACCTAGAAATCCATTAGTTGGCGTGTTTTGTACCTTCGCATAGTTTAACCAAAATTGTAAAAGACTATTTTATAAATTAATTGATGCTATTAGAAGCATTAACTAGGGCTTCTAAAGCTTCTTCACCAAATGGAACTGGTGGTGAGGTAACGTCTCCAGTAATATCTTCATAAAAACAAATTTTATACATATCAGTTACATATTGCTTGTAATCTTTGCTGTTAGTATCAAATTTTTGTAAATTTAAAAAAGATTTGAATCTACGTTCAACTTTTAGACCTGCTTCTGTATTAATAGACACTGGTATAGAAGCCCCTGTAGTCATAAGAAAATCATCAAAATCCATAATATGCGTTACTAAAGTGTAATAATAAAGTTTCTTGGCAATATTATTTAGTCCTTTGTCTATCATTAAATGTTCGCTATTAGTGAGTCGATTATAAACAATCACACCAGCTTCACCAACTGGTTCTATAATATCTAAATAAGCAAATTCTCCTTTACTTGCAGTTTCAAATATCGATAACATCTCTGGCTCATGGCTATTAAGAGATTGCTGGAAACTATGCTGTATTACATTGAGATTATTGAGTCTATATTGGTAAAAACAGTAGTCAAAGAATATATTGCTTTCATGCACTGTGTTTAACAGTATTGACTTGCCTTGTGAAATCTCTAACCTTTTTGCACTTCTATCAATAACCTCTTTATCTATACCGATAAAAAAACTAGCAAATAGCTTGTCTATAGATTCCCTAAGTTGTTGATAACGAAGTAATTGCGCCTCTGTAACATTATATTTATTTTGAATTTTAGGTTGATCATAGTTATCATCTGTATCTAAGGTTATTGGCAATAGAAAGTACAAATATCCTTGTGTCTCTGAGGTTTTAAAAATCCACTGATTGGTTAATTTCTGACATTCTTTAGTTAGTAGATTGATTTTTTCATTAAGTTCTAGAGCAGTTTCGATAAGTTTTAATTTAGCCAAATCTGTAGTTTCAACTTTCCAAATATTTAGCTGTTCTACAAGAATACTATAATTCTTACTTTGTCTATGCATTACATGCATAATAGATGCTAGTTCAACATCAAAAATAGCGTAGTCCTTAGTTTGGCTGAGCTTTGTTACTTTTGCTTGTGTATCACAATGCATTTTTTCAATTAAATCTACAAAGCACTGTAATTTATCTATAGGTTGCCAATCAGTAGTTGGTTTTGACATAAAGCTAATATTTTTATCAAAATGAAACTAAATTTCTACCTTAGTTTTATTCAATATATCAACACTGATTGTATCTTACAATTACTAATTTTCCATTCATGAACAAGTTATTTAGTATTGATTTTGTAGAGCTTTACGAATTACTTCACACGATTCAATGGAAATATTGTATTTTTCACATACGCCTAAATAAGACTTTTGGTTAGCATGCCCTATTTCTCTTAATTGCTCCCCCGTAACAATACTATAACCTGCCTCAAATTCAGATAATGGATTAATATACTTTTCTCCTATAATCTTTTGGGGCAAGTTTACTTCATATTTTTGAGCATCAAATAATTTTAAAATAAGAAATAACCCTAGTATCATAGCTGTGAATGCCAGCCAAAATATACTTTTTCTGTTCAATAAAATTGGTAAGGCTGAATTAGAATTAGTACTTTTTATCATTTTACTACCTTTGTTTTTTGATTTAAATCGCTTATTTTGGGATTATCAGCTTCCCATATTTTCACAGCGCTATGCTGCACCTTAATATCGCCCGCCTTGTTAATTTGAATGAATGCAGGGAAATACTTGCCTACGCACCAACTAGTGATGCCACCAGCAATCGTAGCTAGTATTAACGTGATGGCCAGATTCCGAAGAAACTTACTGCCGTGATTTGACGTAACAGCTTCTACTTCCTCTTTAACAGATTGTGCAAATTCAGCTAACTGCTTCTCCTGAGATTCTAGGGAGCTTAGTTGAGCTTCCTGCATTTGTCTTATCGATTGCTTGGCAGTGTCTTCTATTGCTTTTTGATTTTGCATAACACTATCCTTAAGAGCTTGTTCAAGCCCTGCGATATGGGTGGTAATTGTTTCCAAACGCTGGCTATGTATTTTTTCTACTTCTTTCGCTATATTAGGCACTAACTCCTCTAATACCTGCTGCACTTTTTTGGGCAAAAGAGCTAATTTCATTATTTGATCTTGAATCTTTGTTGACGCTTCAGAGAAAGCTGACAGGAGAACGGTTATTGTCTTAAGCGTTTCTTGCATAGATGTGTTAGTAGAAGCTAATGATGATTGGGTTTGGTTGGCATGGCCAACAAAAGCATTGGAAGCAAAATCTACCTCATGATGCAAATCCTTAATCGCCTTTTCTAGCAATGCTAGATTCTCACTTATTGGGTTCTTTTGTACAGCTTTTGTCTGATCTACAGCAGCGGTATTATTTTGCGAATCCGTCACTGCTATGTCTAGTTTTGGCTCTTGTTCTGTCATATTTATTCCTAATATATTTTTTTAAATTTAATTGCCTTAATCCCAAGCTAAGATCACGTAGCTATTTCTCAAATTCTGTACCTTCATTTTTGGTATGTATATCAACCTCTAATCTACTAAACCCGTCAGCAGAAGCATCACTGTGGCTAGCACTAGTACTACTATCGTTAATATCCTCGTCGTTCTCAATATTCTCAATAGCTAGATTATCTGGCTCAGATGAAGCTGACTCTTCGTCTTTTGAAATACTCCCTTCTTTTTCTACAAATCCTTGATGCTTTTCTTTAACAGTAGCTTCCTTTGTTTGTACCTTAGCAAGGCGTACTGCCGGCTCAGGAAAGAGCACATAGCCTTCCCCAATAGCTAAGTTTGCTAAGTCATCTGCTTCAACTAATGACTTTCTTTGTTGTTGCTCGCTGTAGCTAACTCCATCACGAAATTCATTCGCCCCAAAGCTGGTATTCTTCTGCTGACGAGTAATCGTCTCACTGCCACACATAGAACTAATCATCTTGGCGATTGCCGGCTCAGTATTCCTAAAGAAAAATGAAGTACCAAACTGACCAAAGATAGTAGACCCATCATAATGACCATATTGTGAATAGAGCTGATTCAATGATTGCATACCGGCAAGCACGCAAGCACCATATTTACGCCCCTCAGCCATTAACGCCGATAATGCTGGTAACAACCCGAGAGCTGGTAACTCATCAATAACAGTCCATACTCGTCTATCTTTGTGGATTCCCGAATCCATCAGACGTGCTAAGGCAAGCTCGGTTAGACACGATATTAGTGGTAGGGTTAGACTTCTACTACTTGGCTTAGTTGCTAAAAACAACCAAGAAGGTGAGCCGTTTTTAATATTGGCGAAATGTTGCTTCATAGAAAAGCTGCCACTACCATCTGCACTTCTCAAAT
The DNA here is from genome assembly GCA_903925195.1 of uncultured Candidatus Saccharibacteria bacterium. The sequence goes on from CAIYEO010000015.1 coordinate 4,349, forward strand.
AAGTAAGAGGTTTAGCATTTGCCGCAAGCACTGATACAATTGATGCGGCAGTTTGTTTTGAATCAGCACTTAAATAACGTCCGGCTTCGGTATTATTCAGCGTCCTTTTTAGGTAGTTAATATCACTATGACAGACCATTTGAGCAATCTTTTCAATAGGAGCACTTGTTGGTCTTAAGAATTCAATACAGGAATTAAACACTGCCTCTGCTGCATTTTCCCAAAAAGGATCAGAATGAGTGGAGGATTGTTTACGATTAAAGCCAATGAGTATTTTTGAGAACCGTTCTAAATCCTCACGAGTTCCACAGTCTGCCCAAAAGTCCCAAGCTCTGCCTCTGCTATCAAACGGATTAAAGATAATATCACCACGCTCAGGATTATAATACTTGGCAATCATTTCACCTGTTTGATCAATTACTATAGCAGGTTGCCCAAGCTTCTCCACTTGTGGCAATAAATTATGGATGAGATTAGTCTTACCCGAACCAGTTGAGCCAGTCACAAGAAAATGCCTGGTTTCCATATCTTTGACTAAAGGCATCTTACCTATAGAGAAG
>CAIYEO010000016.1 GCA_903925195.1 uncultured Candidatus Saccharibacteria bacterium
CAATTCTTATACAAAACGAATACTTTAGAGCCATTCAACAATAATTATTTAAATAACGGTATTCATTCAACGACTATTATTGTTAATTTTAGTAACGGACAGAAATTTACGATTGATCGAAAGATTAATGCTGGACAAAGTTGGCCTGGAGTAGCTTATATTAGAACTTTATACTATAAGTCATCGAACCAGATCAAATTATTTATGTTAGCGGGTGTTTTTTTGATCGCTGGTCTGCTTATTATTTTGATAGCTAGACTAATACATAGACATACAAATTACGTTAGGAATCATGGCCTAGGGCAATACCATGAACTAGATATACATAAAGATGAACCAAGCAAAGACGTTGTAGTAAAAAATATTACAGATTAAAAGAGTTTAATTTTATTAAGAGGCCATATCCTAATAAGTACTTGACCTACAATATCCTTCGACGGTATGTTGCCAAGACTTGAACGAGAATCTATTGATGCCCCAGGAACTCTGTTATCTCCCATTACAAATATCTGACCAGGATTAACGCTCGATCCATAGTCCATGCCGGGTTGGTATAAATTAAGAGTCTTTCCGTATGGAGCTTTATCTGGATCAAATCCTTTTGGATTCTTACCGTTAAATACAGTTACTATTCCGCTAGAAACGTTAACATTTTCTCCAGGAAGAGCAACAACTCTTTTAACATATAGTTCTCCGTTCTTATTGGGATCATTTACGATAACTACTTGGCCCCTGCCGGGTATGTATTGAGTCTTAGTAGCTTGAGACCATGTTTGAGGAAGTTTAAATGTCAAAAGATAGTCACCAGTATGAAGTGTCGGTTGCATTGATATTCCGCTAACTTGAATCGGAGCAATAACGAACAACAGTATTAAGTACCCAGCAAGAAGTGCTCCTGCGCTATAGAGTATAACTCGTATATTTTCAGATATAATATGCAATATTTTTCTACGTTTTTTTATTTCAGGAACATCACTATTAAATCCAGCAGGTGTTACGCTACTCTTGACTGGCTGGTTTCCGTAGATGCTAGCCAGTCTTGATTTTTCGATTTCCTCTTTCGTATGAATCGGCTGTATGTTTGTATTGTGTTGTTTTTCATCCATATTAAAATAATACACTAATGTTTTTTATATATCTAAGTTCTAATATCCCAATCGAATAAAAATCATAGCGCACATCAGGAGTAGAACTAATAACGAGAGTCTAAACATTTTTTTAGCCCACACTGCTGCATCATTATTTCTGTTACCTAAAAGTCCATAAAGTAGCCAGTACAAAGATATAGTGCCTGTGAAAAACAAGAAAAAATTGTCAGCATAGCCATAGGCCCAAAGAGAAATAATACTAGCAAAGAAGCAAAGGGTATAGAAGATGATTTCTATTTTAGTTCGTTTAATTCCCTTGATTATAGGCATCAATGGAATATTAGCCATCTCGTAATCCCTCTTCCTATAAATGGCTATCGCATAGAAATGAGGCATTTGCCAAAAAGTCATAATTGCGAACAGTAATAGTGCGCATAAGTTGAATTGATTTGTAGCCGCCGTATAGCCAGCTACAATTGATGCCGAGCCGGCAATTGTTCCTACTAGTGTTCCGTATATACTATGTCGCTTAGCGTAGCCATACAGCACCACGTAATCTATAAAAGCAATCAGGCCTATAATAAAAGTCAGTATATTTATTTCAAATAGTAGAACTATAAATCCTATAAAACCTAAAGTAGATCCGAATATTAAGGCATTTTTTAAAGTAATAGTTCCTTCAACAAGAGCTCTTTTCTTGGTTCGTTTCATCTTTGAGTCTATATTTCGATCAATTATATTATTGAATACGCAAGCTGAACCTATTACTAAGGAGGTCGAAACCAGGATAAATATTAATTGCTTAAAATCAAAAGGATGTTTAAGTGCAATACAGAATCCAGCTGCTGCGGTAAGAATATTACCGTATATGATACCTGGTTTCGTAAGCTGGTAATACTCTTTGACTCGACTAGAGACCATCTTGTGTATTTAGATAATGGTTGGTTTGCTTTGTATTTAGAATCATCTTGTTGTTTAGGCTATTCATGATCCATACTGAACCTACCACTAGAATTAGCACAACGATAACCATAGATAAGAAGACGTAGACTCTCCATCTGTCTTTCTTATCTTTAGATAAGTGAAGGAAGAAAACTATTTGAATTACGAATTGAATGAATGCCAAAGCAGCTATTGTTATAATAATTGCCCAATTCTTATAATAGTTTAAGTCGGCTACCATATAGGCAACTAAAGTAAGTAGAATACAGGTTGCATAACCAATAGAATAATTCAATAATCGGTTTTCTTTTTTCATAGTCCTACGTGCCCCATTAAATAAACTACACTAAAAATAAATATCCAAATTACATCTAGAAAATGCCAGAATACATTAAGTAGAGTTAGTCCTTTTACTGTGTTCTTGGTTAGTCCTCTTTTCAGAATGACTAGAGATATTATGGCCATCCAGAAGAGCCCCACTGCAATATGAAGCCCATGCGTTCCAACTAGAGTAAAGTATGAAGATAGAAAGCCGCTGCGCCTCCATGAGTCCCCTGTAATTACTAGATGCTGGAATTCATGAATTTCTAAAAATAAGAATGCGGCACCTAATAAAAATGTAATTACCAGCCAGTATATTACTTTTACCTTGTGGTTGTTGCGAGCAGCTATCATTGACAGTCCACTGGTAAAACTACTAGTTAGTAGGATTAGAGTTTCAGCTAGAGCGTTTGGCATCGAGAATAAGCTACTGCTGCCTGGGCCGCCATTTGTATTGTGGTGAAGTACCGCATAGACTGCGAACAAGCTAGCAAATAATACGCAGTCTGTCATGATGTAGATCCAGAAGCCTAGGTATGTTCTTGTTTTTTCGGTTGATTCAACAATGTTATGCTTAGAATCCATACTATTTAGTACTCCTAAGCATTAATTTGTCCATTTTAGTAAGGTCATCATAGTCAATTATTCTATCTGTACTTTCATCTAAGCTTCGGATGATTATTATAGTAATGATTCCTATTAACCCCAGAATAAACATCCATAAAATGTGCCATATTGCACCAAAACCTAAGATGAATGAGAAGAACGCAACAAAGATACCCAAGTAACTATTTTTTGGCATAGTAAATTTAACGAATTCAGATTGTTTGACTGAATCACTTTGTTTATTTTCCCAAAATTCATCTTTATTTTTAACAACAGGTAAGACAGCAAAATTGTACTCCGCTGCTGGAGATGGGATTGACCATTCTAAGGTTCGTCCATCCCATGGATCCCCATTTTTATCTGTTAGTTGCTTTCGGTTTTTTATGCTTAAGAAGAATTGAATAGCTTGAACAAATAGTCCCGAACCTATTATTGCTACGCCTACTGCAGCCACTATGAATAATTGCTGGTAACCTAGACTGGCTGAATAGTGGTTCATTCTTCTAGTTGCGCCCATTATTCCTAGGATATACAGAGGGACAAAAGCGAAAATAAATCCAGCAATCCATAAATAAGCTGCATATTTACCAATCTGATCTTTTAAGCTAAAACCGAAAATTTTAGGGAACCAATAGGTTAACCCTGCAAAATACCCAAAAAGAACTCCACTAACTATCATTGAGTGGAAGTGAGCTACTAAAAATAGGCTGTTGTTAAGCTGAAAGTCAGCGGGTGGGACTGCCAATAAAACTCCAGCTACACCACCGATCGAAAATAGAACTATGAAGCCAATAAACCAAATCATAGGACTCGCAAAATTAATCCTACCCCTAAACATTGTAAATAACCAGTTAAATATCTTAACTCCAGTAGGTATCGCTATAATCATAGTCATAATTCCGAAGAAGCCATTGACATCTCCACCAGCACCCATAGTGAAAAAGTGGTGTAACCAGACGGTGAATGAAAGCAAGACTATTGCCCAAATAGCCCAAACCATAGATGTATAGCCAAAGAGTCTCTTTTTGGAGAAGGTGGCAACTATTTCAGAGAATATTCCAAATGCTGGGAGTATTAATATATAGACTTCTGGGTGGCCCCATGCCCAAATCAAATTGACATACATCATAGGATTACCTCCGCCGTCACCAGTGAAGAAATGCATTCCCATGAGTCTATCTAGATATAATAATGTGATGGTTACGGTTAGGATTGGAAATGCAAAGATTACTAAAGTCATAGAACCAAAGACGCTCCAAACAAACATTGGCATCTTCATTAGATTCATGCCTTTGGCGCGGTTCTTAATAATTGTAACTATGAAGTTTATCCCTGAAAGAAGACTGCCAACTCCTGCAATTTGTAGGCTCCATATCCAATAATCTACTCCAACCGAAGGACTGTATCTCAGCTCAGATAACGGCGGGTACGCTAACCATCCAGCTCCAGAAAAATCACCAATAGCTAAAGACGTATTAAGTAGTAGCATTCCAGCAACGAAAAGCCAAAAACTCACTGAATTTAGAAATGGGAAAGCGACGTCACGAGATCCTATCAGCAAAGGAACCCCAATATTAATCAATCCAAACATAAATCCCATGGCTGCAAAAAATATCATCGTTGTGCCATGAGCTGAAAATATTTGTTGATAATGCTTAGCTGCTAGGAATCCTTGACTATCACCAACTGATAAAGTTTGTTGGACTCTCATCATACCTGCATCGGTACCAGCCTTTAAAACCATTAGTAGAGCAACTACTATATACATTACACCGATTCTTTTTGGATCAAGCGATGTTAACCACTCAGAAAAAAGCCATTTCCACTTCTTGAAATATGTAAGAGCTATAACTGCAAAAATAGCAGACAGGCTCATTACAGCTACACCTATGTTAGCAACAAAATCGTGCTTAATAGCCAATATATTTAGTAGTCCTAGCATTCCTGCGAATAAATACAATTTAATTCCCCATTCCTGTGTACATATTATCATTATTAGAACTCATATACTTGTTGTAAATATCACCAAACACATCATGTGATGCATATGAGTAATAAGATACCGGTACATACTCACTGGGAATATTCAGCTCTTTGTAGCTAATAGTATTTAATACTTTTGTCGATTTTCGAGCATTGTTGATCCACGCAGAATAATCCCTACTATTAACTACATTAGTGTTAAAAGTCATTCCAGCAAAACCTACACCAGAAATATTTGATGATCTTCCTAGGTAGGATCCCGTATTATCGCTAATTAGGTTTAAGTGAGTTACCATTCCTGGCATTAACATAATCTGACCGGCAAGCTGAGGAATCCATATTTGATTCATCGGCCCATCAGAAGTCATCTCTAAATCTATTGGTGTGTCCACAGGAATTGTTAGATCATTAACTGATGCAATTTGTGAGTTTGGGTAAATGAATAACCATTTCCAATTCATGGATACCACCTGAATTTTCAATGTTGGTTTACTAGAGCTAATTGACTTATATGGATCTAAGTTGTGACTACTATTCCAAGTAACTACTGATAAGATTGCAATAAGTATAGTTGGTATCCCCCACCAAATTGCTTCAAAAATTCTACTGTGATCAAAGTTGGGAGAATATTTAGATTTGGTATTTTTTTCATTATATCTAATCGCGAATACGATTAACATTAAAAAGACCGGGACTAAAACAAAAAGACTTAGAGCTAAAGCAAAAACGATTAAATTTTTTTCCTGAAGAGCTATCTGTCCTTTTGGGTTTAATACCTGGAAGTTAGTGTTTTTGACGTGGTAAATTAAAGCTGCTAGCGGCACAATAATTAACAATATAAGACCAATTACCTTTAATCTTTTCATATTATTAACCCAATAAATTCACCAATTAGCATAGGCATATTATAGCACTAAATATTTTATTCTATTTTATTTTAGATGTAGCGAGTTTCTTGTAAACTACAAAAGATA
>CAIYEO010000017.1 GCA_903925195.1 uncultured Candidatus Saccharibacteria bacterium
ACCTGTAAATTTTACCATAACAGAGAGGAAATTGAAATACCCTAGTTTTTTAGGCTAGGGTATTTCGTTAACTTAAGAGAGCGGTCAGTCATGCTCGTTAAGTTAAACATAACACAATTGAGTTATTATTACTAGTGTTTATCCACAGCTTTGAAGCTTAGGTTATTACTTGCGGGCTAATACTTTAGTATAAACTCGGTGAGCAATTGCTCCTACTAAAGTAACTAAGGCGAATATTCCTAGTACTTCTCCAGGGCCTGTGTTAACAAGTGTAGTTGGAGGAGTAACTACTGGAGGTACGGTCTTGCCTTTGAAAGTTATATTAGATGCACATTTATCTGAAGTAATGTTTCCGACTGATGTATCTAAAGTTGCACGTATTAAGTATGTGCCATCAGCAGTATATGTATGACTAATAGGTAACTGATTGAAATTAATACTATTTTTAGTACCGTCACCGAAATCAAGGTTGAGCTTGTTTACAGTTGCACTTCCAGCTGTATAAGTAACATTACTGACACGAACAGTTCTATTGTCACCGTCTAAAGTAATCAGGTTACAGGTTGGAGGAGTAACTACTGGAGGTATAACTACCTTAACAGCTAATACTACGTAAACTCTTTCATCCCAACATCCCCAAACATCGCCTGGAGTTTGTTCGCTTCGGATAGAAGTACCATTACCAACAATTGAATCACTTAGAGCAACAACGCCAGTGCCTCTACTATATTGACTTGCAGATCCAGGAACATACTGAAGAGTTACGTTCTGACCGTTACAATTAATTGTAACGTTATCTGAAACAGTAGCTGCGTTACTAGCACTTAGTGTAGCACTAGGACTAAAAGTTGAAGCTTTGTCTGAAGATCCAGGTAAAGCAACTTTTAACATAGCGCCGTGAATTACGCTTGGGCCTGTTCCGTTGTTATTTCCATCAACACTAGCACCATTATGAACATATACATGTAGTTGGATAACTTGTCCGTTAGTACAGTTTGAACTAACTGGATCAGTAAAAGGAGTAGTTCCTTCGTTTAGATTTCCGCCAACCGGTACTCGACCTTGTAGAAAGTCTTGTTCACCGTCTGCAGGCATTGGAGCAGATAAATTATTTCCAGTAAAAACATTATATGCAGGTACTGGTGAAGCTAGAGTAGTTGATCCAGTGTAGGGTATAGCGCTTGAAACGCCACCAGCTAATGCTAGCACCATTCCAAAACTTGTAAGTCCTAGGGTTATTTTCTTTAGTAGATTTAATTTCATAATATATATTCCTTTTTCTCTAATTAATTACAAATTACGTAAGGTGGGTTAGGTACACATCCAGGTTGAGTTCCTTTGGTAGGAGCTGTTGTTGTGGTAGTTGTTTCTGGAGTAGTAGTTGTAGTCGTAGGATGAGTTGTGGTAGTTGTTTCTGGAGTAGTAGTTGTAGTGTTATATGGACCAGTAGTTGTAGTTGAGCCCTCAGGTGATGTAGTTGAAGTGCTACCACCGCCGCCATTACCACCGCCACCGTTTCCAGTGCCAGTTCCGCCATTGCCATTACCACCGCCACCGTTTCCAGTGCCAGTTCCGCCATTGCCATTACCACCGCCACCGTTTCCAGTGCCAGTTCCAATTCCAGATCCACCAGATGCTACTACAGTTGTAGCACCATTTGGATATTGAGTTGTAATAGTTATTTCGCCATTTGGACCAGTTTGAGTTGTTGTCTTCAAGCCATTTGGACCAATAGTAACATTGGTTTTTGCATTAGGTGCATTATTTGGAGTTACATTTTGCTGGGGAGCATTTTCTTGAAAATTAACCGAAGTGTTGCCTATAAAGTTATTGAATACAACAGTACCGTCAGTCTGGAATAATATTAGACTTTGTAGTTTAGAATATAGAGCAGCTTCAGCTGGAGTTATATTTTGATCTACTTGGTTAAAACCAACTTCAAAACCTTGAAGCGTACCAGTAGTATTGATTGTAATAGTTTTAAGGCCTGTAACTTTTTTATCTTCTCTTACGGCAGCAATCTCTGTTGCTTGACCTTTTGTAATGGCAAAGTTTTTAGCAGGAGTAAGGAAAGTTAGAAAAGCAGATGCTTGTATTTCAGCATTTTTAGCAGCTTCAGGACTATTGATGAATGATGTATTTAATTGATTAATACGATCTAGTACGTCTTGACCAGGTAATTGCTTAGTTTGTCTTAGTTCTTGAACGTAAGAAACTATTGCAAGTGAACGAGTATCTGTACAGATTCTTTCTCTAAGTCTTGAAGTAGCTTCAGTAGTTGAAGCTAGTACTTGTTGACCGTGCTTATTTAGATTGTATAGTGCAGGAAACATTGATTCAGGCTTAACAAAGTTATCGTTTGCAGATTCTTTATATATATCACCAGTAGTAACACATTCAGCGCCTTTTTCATTTGGGTTAGTAGTAGAGTGAGAAGCTCCGCGATTGTGATGAGTAGCTTCTTGAGTGGCACCACAGGCAGATAAAATCATCGAACCGGCCGCTACTAAAGCACCAGCTTTTGCCCAAAAAGGTATTTCACGATTTGAAGTTGAGTTTATATTTTCCTGAGTACTTGTAGATCTTGCTAATTCCATTTTATATCTCCTGATTACTGTTACACAATTGCTTTTTAATAAATAAAAAGAATTTACACTAGTTTATCATAACTTTGTGCTTATGTCAATGTTTAACCTTAATATTGTTATGCTTACAATTACCTTAATTTAGCTCTTAATTGTTCTCTTAAGCTAGTTAGCCATAGGCCGTTATCTGTTTTTAGCTCAATGTGAGCCTCACAAGAGTCTGCTAAGGCCTCATCTATTGCCTGTTTCTTAATTAATGCTGCCTTGGAATAATTTCGTCTGATGTCTTGTCCAATTTTGTCTTTTTTATCACTTCCAATATGGAGAACCCTTCTTCTTGTAGAAAAAGTTTCTGTTTTGTCGTGTAGTTCAAAATCACCAGGTTGTATCAGCTCTACGGCAACAACTGAGTTATCTTGGCTTTTTAATGCTTCGAGAGCTTCAAGCCAACCATTATCATCACTAGGTAAATAACTATCTCCTCGAAAATCTGAAACAACGAAGATTATACTTCTAGTTGCTAGTTTTCCTACCCTATCTATGACTGTAGAAAGTCTTATATCTTCTTTTTTATCAGTTTCGAATCTTCCTGAGGCTAATTGCTGGCTGATATATTCACCATTACTTAGCAAAGAAATATCCTGAAAAGTTCTAGCTAGTCTTCCAATGACTGGATTTGGCTGAACATATATACCCTCGTCTGTTCCAGCAATAAGTGCTGTTGGTATATCCTGTTTGATAGCAGTCTTAAGCAGACTAGCAATAACTGACGCGCCTAGATTTTTTTCAGAAAAGTGCCCCTGATTCACGCTCGATCGATCTTTAAATACATCTGTTGCAATATATATAGATGGAGTGACTTCACTAACATGAGTTCTTATGACTGGCATAGAACCTTCTGATTGCCGTGCAGTTAGTCTCCAATCAATATCTTTAACGTTATCACCGAACTGATATTCTCTAACGCCATCTCTTTCTCTACCGCGGCCTCTGTTCCTTGAAATATGCTCACCTCCAACAAAACCACTCAAATTAGGTGATTCTATGGAGGGCACAGAACCAACACCTTCTACGCCTTGATCAGGCTGAAAGACCGGTTCATATTTATTATTTTCAAGTGACATATCTGTAATTATCCTAAACTTTCAGTAATTTTATTGAATAGTTTTTTGAGGATTCATCTTAAGAGCATCTTCATATAGCTCATCGAATGTTGCCTTAGAACCAAATTTCAAACCAGTTCTGTGCTGAAGTACATATTTAGCAACCCGATCAACATCAGTATCATAAACTTCTTGTTGACCATTCTTGATAGCATTTAATGTAGCTAACCTATAAATAATAATCGCAGGTCTAGCACCAGCAAGTACTGTTAACTCTGGATCTAATTCACGACTAAGTTCAGAATCTCTTAAAGATATGATTATGTTAGCAGTACGATATTTAACTGATTTAGATAATGCTACTAGACCTACAGCTCTTTGAACTAAAGCTAAATCACCTGGACTAAGTCTCTGATTGGCTTTAACGCCTTTTATGCCATATTCAGCAGCTGTAACCATATCGTCAGTGTCATATGGGGCAAACTTCATACTAACTGCAAATCTATCTCTAAGGCCGTTTGTAAGCAGTTGAGTACCTGTCTCAATGTTCTGCGCGTTCTGAGTTGCAAGAAGCATGTGATGAGCAGGTAGTTCATAAGTTACGCCATTAACCGTTACTTGAGATTCGGCCAATGGTTCAATAAGAGCAGCTTGTTCTCTTGCATTAGATCTATTTACTTCGTCTCCAAGTACTATATCACCGAAGATTGGTCCAGGGATAAACTGAAAATCTCCATTTTTATAGATTACATTGCCAGTTATATCACTTGTAGTAAGATCTGGAGAACCTTGAAACCTAGTATAAGTTCCACCCCTAATATCTGCTAAAGCTTTAGCGATAGTCGTCTTACCAAGTCCTGGATGAGAATCCATTAAGACATGACCATCACGACCCATAGAAGCAGCTAAACTTAAGATTGTCCTGTGTTCTGGATCCATATGTACGGATTGAGCTAATTCTGCACCAATCGCATTAATGATTCTTGATCCTTCATCTATGTATATGTGACTATCAATTGATAAGTTAGAATCTTCTTGTTTTAAAATATATCCTTCGTGTTTCATAATATTCTCCTTAATTATCTGCTATTAAACAGTTACCTTTCTGACTTTTCGTCCATATTTTGCATATCCTGCATACACTAGCGCTGCACCTAAAATATATGGTGGATACCAGTTCTGTGTATTTTTAGATGAGCCTACAGCTAATTGATCTGAATTAATTGCGCTAGCTATAGTTTCATGGCTTGTAACAACGTCGATATTCTTAGAGCCAAAACTAGAAAATATGTTCTCAGAGACAGATGACGGGAAATTTGTTCCACCATAGTTATAGCTTGCAGGTGATTTGCCAGGAATAATTACCTTTACATCTATTCCTTGCATAGTTAGAGCCATTGTTTCTTCGGCAATCTGTTGAGAATTAGAAGTAGAATCTAAAACACCATCAGATATTAAGATGACTTCTCCATTTTTCTTGGCAGGATTATTGGCTTCATTCGGTAGACCAGATGCGGCGACACTAAGACCGGCAACAGCATTAGCACCATTCTGATCAATATTCGTATTTTTTTTAACTGCATCAATTAAATTATTATTCTTTTTGCCCATAGGAACAGATACATAAGTGTTTGCTCCAAATTGTACAACCGATAAGTTACCGGAGTAATTTGAGTCTTTAATTCCTTGAATGGCTGCATCAAATCTCGTCTGATGATTACTCATATCTGATGTGTTTTGCATAGCAAGTGAACTATCTAGAGCTATAGCAATGTTTTGATTACTATTTTGGGATACTATTTCTGTAGTTGGATGAGTGACTAAAGAAGCTGCAAAGATTGCAAATCCAGCTGTCATAAGAGTTCTTGGACCAAGGCGTCTACGTGTATCGTAGGCTAGGTTTGTTCCTGGATTACTAGATTCACTCATAGATAAAGCCTGTTCAAGGACTGTATCGTCATGATTACCATAATTACTTGCAAGTTCGTCTTTAGATGCACTAGACTCTTTTCTATCTTTGAGCCATGAGCCCATAGCTACGGCTGCTATTACTGGCGCAGCAAGAAGGTACCTACCTGAATTTGGTAGGTTAGATACCTGTTCATAAATTTGTTCTGGAATATTAGCCATAAATATTTATATCCACTTAAATGAATAAGAAGCATATAATACAGTGTTTATGCTAATTTGTCAAGGTTATGGAGCTATTTCTTTGGCAAGCTAAATCCAAAAGTACTCCCCTTATTTTCAACAGAATCGAAGATAACTGAGCCACCTTGAGCGATGATAACCTTCTTAGCCATAAACAGACCAAGCCCGGTACCATCTGGCCTAGCCTTTTTAGCATTATCTGCCCGATAAAACTTAGTGAATAGATGATGGACAACGTCTTTTGGAACACCAATACCTGTATCGATGATTTTTAGTTCTATATTTGGGCCTTTTTCTTCTAATATGACTGTTATTTTGCCACCTGAGGGAGTGTAGTAAATTGCATTGTCCAAAAAGTTCATCATAACTTGTCGTGTCTTTATCTCATCCAGATTAAGAGTTGGGAAATTAGTTGGCTTATTGAATGTTATTTTGAGTCCTCTAGACTTGGCTGTCTCGGTTAATAGATAAATTTCTTCTTCGATGATTTTTGGAATATTGCACTCTGTTTTCTCTATGATGAATTTTCCAGATTGTAATCTAGATATATTAAGCAAATCTGCAATTAGATAAACCATTCTTTGAGAACTATCAAAAGCCTGAGTCAGCATTTTATTCTGCTCTTTGGAGATAGCGCCAGCATCACCCTCCAAGACCATACTGAGATAACCCTTAACAGACGTCAAAGGAGTTCTTAACTGATGAGAGGCCATGCTAATGAAGTCATCTTTAGTTTGATCAAGAGTTTTTAGTTTTGAATTAGCTCTAGTTAGTTGTCTAGTGGCAACTTCTATTTTTTCTTGCAAGGTTGCGTTGAATCTCTGAATTTCTTGGTATCTTAGTGCATTTTGTAAACTTATAGCAATTTCATCCGAGGCAATACTCATAAGCCTTATATCTTTTTCGCTATATACTGCTCCCGATTCTTTGTAGCCAACGAATATATATCCAATCTCATCATCACCGGTTCGTAGTTTCATGACCACAGCAATATCTTTTTTAATCAAAAGATTGTATAGACTTGAGTCATTCATCTGATTGATTTCATCTAAGACGATAACACTGTTAGATTCTTCACTTATTAGTCTATGAAGCTCATTTAAGTGCTTGTCTTTTGATTGGTTTTTACTAAAATCGAACTTCAAAAACTTGGGACGTATTGCTTCCTCTAATATTTTAGAACTTCCTTCTATGATTAACTTAGAGTTAATACTACCTACAAGTAGATTACTTAATTTATCGAGAACAATCTGAGGCTCATAATAATCTCTATAAAATAACCTATTTGTATACTTATTGAATAGAATTGTTATTGGCTGAAAAATTACAGAAATAATAAAAGTCACCAATGATATTAAAAGAATAGCTCCAAAACTGAGATTTATATTGAGTATCCTTGTGAGAATCATAATTAGAGGAGTAATTAATATCAAAGAGATAAAAATAAGAGTTAAGAAATAAGAGAAAGATCTAGCTATAATGAGTCTTATATCGAATAGTTTATGCTTAATGATTGCATAAGACAGGAAGAAAACTACAAAAAGTGAACTTACTGCACCAAATTTGGATATATACCAATTATGAGTAATCGCAGGAATTATAGCAGCAGTTAAAATTGACCATATAAATGATAGAAAAAAACCAAGAGAAAGATAAATTACCTGCTGTCTCTGTATCTGCGATAATGATTTTAATCTATATGATTTGTAGAAATTAAAACTAAGAAATACTAGAAAAATAAATGATGTGAATATATACAGAAAATACAAATTACCGTTATTAATCTGAGCCACACTATCTGATTTTATATATTTTACACTCGATACTATTTCATTCGTAAATAAAGTCAATACAAGCAAAATAGGAGTCACAATAAGAGCAATAATCTTTTGAATAGGATGCTTGATTATATGCTGAGGGAAATAAATAGATAATAACCAAACACTAATGACTAGCAGTAAACCAACGAAGAGACTTAACTTATTGATGAATAGTAATAAATCATACGAAGAAATATGATTGCTAAAGTAATTAGCGACAAACCAGGTTACGGCTATAATATTAAATAATCCAAAAAGTTGAAATGATAGGTTTTTGATATTTCTAAAAACTATCAAAGTACCTAGAATGGTTATTATTAAGATAGAGATTAGTAAAACAATTAGGTCCAGCATTTACTAAATATAACCTTATTAAGCATAATCGTAAACTATATTGTTACCATTTATATACTATCAAGACCATTTATCTCGTTGGAATATACTTCGGGCATATATTCATTCGGTAATAAGGCATTATCATTCAAGTTCATTCCGTCTATAAAGACCCTGCCGATATCTTTAGAATTATCTCTAATTTTATTCATTCCACGCTCAATTACACAATACGCAGGTAATGTATCATAAGGACCTCCGTAAGGATGGGGGTTGAGCTCGCTATAGGTTTCAAAAGGATTACCAAACTGCTGCAAGTTTTCTAGTGGTGGGATATCAAAAATAGCCAGTAAGTTATTTTTTTGATGAGCTAGGGCATATCTTAGGCATGAATGATAGAAAAGCATACTTACTCCATTTATATCTCCATGAGCACCTCTGTATTCATCAGAAGATGCATGTGTGGCTATATCAAGAGATTCATTTAAGACTAGATTAACGCCCTCCCTTTCTCCTAGCCTTGCCCATGCTAACGATGGTGAATATTCTTCGTCTTTAGAAAAATATTGAGATTTAATCTCATCAATCCAGGGATTATCTACTTCGTCCTTTACAAGGTCATTGACATCTTTAAAGCCAACTTCACTATGGTGCTGTATAATTCTCAAAATTCCTGCTGGAACAGGCCTTTCAGCTGAGGCGTCAATAACTGTTGCGAATATGCTTTGACTGTCATACTTACCATAATCTTCTATAATCTGACTAGGTTTTTGTTTAAAGATCTTAGAAAATACATCAGTTTCAACTGATAATGGTATGTCTGCGAACTGACTATCACCTTTTATATAGGAAACGACAAATTTTCTATCTCCTAATTCGCTCTTAATGTCACATTCAATACCTTCTTCTAGGTATTGTTCAGTTAAATCCATTATTCTATCCTTCTTGAATCTTTGCGCTATAGTTTCGTCGCTATCATATGGAAAATCTGAACAAGATTCTCTGGTAATAATTTCACTCATAATTGATCTCCTTGATTCATTTTATCTTTATTCCTGGCTTTTCTTTTATTGACATAGCCCATTGATCTAGTGATAGCAAAAAGGCCTATGTAGGTTAATGGACTTTTTAGTACTGGTAGTGCGATATTAGACCCTTCTTGAGAATTAAGCATGTTATTTGTTATCCATAATCCTCCAGAAGCAGCAATGCCAGCAGCAAAATTTGAAGCAGCTAGTGCACCAACAGCAATAGATCCAGTCTTCATGTCCTCTTTAAAAGTTTTAGTGTTATCTCTAGCATGATTTCTAATAATAACCCCTGGAGAACCAAGACCAAGTGCTAATCCTGCGGTATCAGCTGCATCAATTAAATTATCTTTAATCCCCTTGCCAGTTTTCGAGACTGAATCTGAGATTGAATCAGAATTGCTATTAAACCTTTCGCCCATAGCTTTGGATGCTCTTTTATTATTCATAAGACTAGCAGACACACCTAAAGTTAGTGCACCTTCAATAACGGCACTAGTAGCACCCATGGCGCCCCCAGTTATAAATGGATTGTTCCAGTGCTCAAAAGACCATACACCTACTCTCCCAAGAGTAAATTCCATGCCAACTTCATGAAAGCCCAGTAAGGCAATACTTCCTATTGTGGTTATTCGATTAAAAACAGATCCTTCTGCAAGATCTTTGCGTGCTTCATGTCCCACAGCTTTAGTATCAGAAATGAAGGTTTTCAAATCCCTAATAGCATCCTGGCTTAAATTACGATTTAATGATGGATCTTCTTGGTCTTGAGTATTATTGGATAATATTTCTGACATGATTTTTCCTTTTTTTAATTTTAAAAATAAAAAAACGAAATCCAAGCACAATTAAATGCATGAATTTCGTTTTTTCTAATAAAGTACTATTCTCAATTTAATAAGAATAATGGTAGTATTTTAATAGATAAATACCCAAAGCGCAAGTACTTTTACGATAGGAATATATAATGCAAAAAATTGTTATAGTAGAAGACGATAAACCAATAAGAGAAATGTATGAGTTTAAAATTAAAAGTGCGGGTTATGATGTCCATACAGCTAGCGATGGCCTGGAAGGTTTAAGTACTGTAGAAAATGTTAGACCAGATTTAATTCTATTAGATATAAAAATGCCTATCATGAATGGTGATGAGATGCTCAAGAAACTCCGGGAAACAAAATGGGGATCTAGCGTAAAAGTAATAATTTTAACTAATCTTAGTAAGGATGAAGCACCTGCTATATTAAAACTATTGCACGTAGATAGATATGTCGTAAAAGCTCATTTCACACCCACTGAAATTATAGATATTATTAAGGAAGTACTTTAATTGCAATATGTACAAAAGCCTAAAATAGTCGTAGAATAAGCTTATAATGAAAAAAATAGCTATCATTGAAGACGATCAGGCTATCTCCCAAATGTATCGTATGAAATTCGAATCTGAGGGTTACCAGGTAGAAACAGCTGAAAACGGTAAACTTGGTCTAGAACTTGCTGAAAAAATGAAACCCGATATGATTCTGTTAGATATAATGATGCCAGAAATGAATGGCGATGAGATGTTAGCTCAGATGCGTGAACAGCCTTGGGGTAAGCATATAAAAGTAATGGTATTAACAAATGTTGGCGAGGAAGAATTACCTCATCGACTTTCTACTCTCGATGTTTTAGATGTAATACTTAAGGCCAATATGACACCACGACAAGTATCTGACAAAGTTAAAGAAGAGCTTTCCAAAATAAAAAATGAATTATTAAATCATAATCTAGAAGAAGCCTAATATGAAGATTGCAATACTAGGCTTTGGCCTTCAAGGAAAGTCTTCTTTTGAATATTGGAATAAAGGTAACGAAGTTACTATTTGTGACCAAAATAATATAGACAATGCTCCAACTAACGCAAAGCTAAAAACTGGTGAGAACTACCTAAAAGATCTATCTGAATTTGATCTAATAGTTAGATCTCCAAGTATTTATCCAAAAGATATCGTTTCTAGCAACGATGAGTCAATACTAGATAAAGTTACAACTAATACTAACGAGTTTTTTAAAGTTTGTCCTTCGAAAAATATTATCGGAGTAACAGGAACCAAAGGAAAAGGAACAACTAGTACTCTAATAACAAAAATGCTAGAGGCCGACGGCAAAACAGTACATCTTGGAGGCAACATAGGTACACCTCCGTTAGAAATGCTAAAATCCGGCATAAAAAGTGATGACTGGGTAGTTTTAGAATTAGCTAATTTTCAACTTATCGACATAAAATACTCACCACATATCGCTGTCTGTCTAATGGTCAGCGAAGAACATCTTGATTGGCATAGCAATATGGATGATTATGTTAATTCGAAAAAACAACTTTTTATTCATCAAAAGCCAGACGATATAGCAATATTCTTTGGCAATAACACTATATCTGAAACTATTGCTAATGCTTCTCCTGGTAAAAAGATATCTTATCTAACTAAATTAGGGGCTAATGTTATAGGCAATGAAATTGACATTGAAGGTAATAAAATTTGTGGTTTTAACGATATTAAACTTATCGGTGTTCACAATAACGAAAATATATGCGCTGCGATAACAGCGGCGTGGCAGATTACTCAGAACCAAAAAGCATTATTATCTGCCATAAGAGACTTTACGGGACTTCCGAATCGCTTAGAAATTATCAAAAGCTCCGATAACATAACCTATTACAATGATTCTTTCGCTTCAGCACCAGAAGCAACACTAGCGGCCATCAACTCAATAACAAATAATAAAATAATGATTATCGGTGGACTAGACAGGAATCTTAATTTAGATAACCTTGTGATTGGTATTAAACAAAATTCTTTCGCCGTTAGAAAAGTACTCTTAATTGGTCAGAGCGCATCAAGAGTTGCTGCCCAATTAGATAATATCGGCTATACAAATTATGAAATATGCACAGCAAAGACTATGGAAGAAATCGTAGATAAAGCTAAATCTCTAGCACTTCCTGGCGATAGCATAGTGCTCTCACCAGGCTTCCCTTCTTTCGATATGTTTAGAAACTTTGAAGAAAGAGGCGAAAAGTTTAGACAGGTAGTAACTAGTCTATGAATAAATATAATAAATTTATATTCAAGAAATATGAGTTTAATCAGGAATCAAAGGTATTAGATTTATTCTATAGCCTTGATGAAGAAATTAATTTTAAGGAAAGTTTTGTTTTTGGCTTTGATTTCGTAGACTATGATAAAACAATTCTCGATCAAGCTTTCTTCTCATTATTTATTATGGCAGGAGTCTCATATTACAAAAGCTTCATGCCTAGTCACATTGAAATAGATAACAATAATCTAGATGAAGCATCTAAGGCTTTTTTTGAAAGAACTTACGAAAAAGGACTAGGAGAATTATTTTATGTCAATCAACTAGACCCTAGTACAAAAATTAACTTCCCGTTTATTGAGAAGGATTCAACAGCAAAAACGTTAAGCGCTCTAAACAAGAACAAGCTTATTGGTATAGGTGGAGGTAAAGATTCTCTATTGACGCTAGAAATACTGCGAAATAGTGGTCAGCCCATCGTAACTTGGAGCGTTGGCCATAGAGATCAACTCAGTCCACTCGTAGAGCTTATGGGAACTAAACATTTATTTATTGACAGGATAATAGATAAACAAATCCTAGAACTTAATAGCCAAGGTGCTATGAACGGTCACATCCCGATTTCTGCAATTCTAGCCTGCACTGGAACTGTTGTGTCAATTCTTAGCGGTAATTGTGAGGTAGTAGTTTCTAATGAAAAATCAGCGAATGAACCAAGTCTTTCATATCAAGGAATAGATATTAACCATCAGTATTCAAAGTCATCAGTTTTTGAACAAGATTACCAAGAATACCTAAAATCAGAGTTAGATAACTATTCACATTATTATTCTTTCTTGAGGCCTCTTGGTGAACTATATATTGCTGAACTTTTTTCTAAAGTTGGATTCGCTAAATACAAATCTGTATTTAGCTCTTGCAATAGAGCATTTACCCAAAATAATAATCAAATATTTTGGTGCGGCGAATGTGCTAAATGTGCATTTAGTTTTTTAATATTTACTCCCTTCATAGACAAAGAAGAGCTGGAAGACTTATGGAATGATAAAAACCTACTACTTGATCCTAATCTGGAAAAAACCTATCAAGAGCTACTTGGAATTAATGGAGAAAAGCCATTGGACTGCGTCGGTGAAATTCGAGAATCAAGACTTGCTATGGAAATGGCTAAAAAAATATATCCTGAACTCACGAAATACCAGTATGAATTAGACGATAACTACAACTACCAAGAAATTGGCCCTGATTTAATGCCAGAAGAAGTGAGAATAATTTTACTGAAAGCTTTGGGCGAAAAAAATTAAGCGACTTTAGTTCGACTAGCCTTTATAACATTTTCAAATAAAGAACAAACTGTTAGCGGACCAACTCCACCTTTTTTGGGAGTTATAACAATATTATCCATTTCATAAACAGAGTCATCAAGATCCCCAACAGTAACACCCTTATCACTAGCAGTACCTGCGTCAACAATAACTGTTTTTGGTTTGATCATATCTGACGTGATAAGACCTGGTTGGCCAGTAGCAGTAATAATTATGTTCGCTTTCAAGCATTCTTCTTTTAATTTAGTAGTAGTTATATCGACTACTGTTAAATCAATGTTAGAGGCAAGGAGCATTTTTTCTAATGGTCCGCCGACTAATTTACCTCTACCAACTAACAAAACTTTACTGTTCTTAATATCAACATTATAACCAGCAAGTAGCCATAAAATAGCATTTGGGGTTGCTGGATCATACACAGGATTGCTTCCTAGCGCATCTACATCTTTATTGCGATCTACTAAATTCAGTATTGAAGTCGTTTCTGTTTCATCTTCTAAAGGCAGTTGTACGATAATACCGTGTACAGATTCTTCCTTGTTTAAATCCTTAATCTTGTCCTGAACTGCAGATTGTTCTAATTTAAAAACTTCTACATCAACACCTATATCTGTTCCGTAAGCTTTTTTTAGTTTTACGTAGGTATTTATTGCTGGATCATCTTTACACTGAATAATTGCAAGTTTTGGGATTACATGAAGAGACTGAGAAATAGATCTAACTTCTTTGGATTGTCTTAGCTTAATATAGTCCGCTAAATCTTTACCACTTAATATTTTGTTCATAATATCGCTATTGTATCATGACTAACAGATAGAGATTAATTTAAAGTTTTCAGATTAGGAACAGATATAGTAAAATAAGTGCTTGGAATTAAGGGCCATTAGCTCAGCTGGTTAGAGCACCTGCCTCTTAAGCAGGGTGTCCTGGGTTCAAGTCCCAGATGGCCCTCCAATACGCTTATGCTTAAAACAGAGGTGAAAATGCCTCTGTTTTTGTATATACTTTTCTTATGACGTCCGATGATGTTTTAGATATTTACAATTTGTTTAACCAAAACAAAATAACCATATGGGTTGATGGCGGTTGGTGTATTGATGCGCTACTGGGTAAACAAACCAGAGAGCATCCCGACCTGGATATTGCCGTACAGCGTAAAGACAACACTAGGTTACGAGAGTTGCTTGAAAGTAAGGGCTTTCAAGAGCAGAAACGCAATGATAGCGTCCAGTGGATGTATGTTTTGAGAAATGGTGACGGTAAGCAGGTTGATGTACACGCTTTTGAATATGATGACGCTGGCAAAAACGTTTACGGTATTGAATATCCATATGGTTCTTTAACTGGGAAAGGGACCATAAATGGCCAGGAAGTAAACTGTATATCTCCTGAATGGATGTTTAAATTCAAGACCGCATACAAGCCAAAAGACAAAGATAAAAGTGATGTTAACGCACTAGCTAATAAGTTTGGGTATTCTGTGCCTGATTCACATTTGCTTGAACAATAGTTGCGATAGCATCTACTGTGGCCCTCCAATACGCTTATGCTTAAACAGAGATAAAATGTCTCTGTTTTTTGCTATAATGACCCTATGAAGATTCAGCATGACCAAACTTGCGTTATAATAGTAGACTTTCAGAACGACAGTTGTGGAGTTGGCCTAGGCAATCAAGAAAAGTATCAACCTATCATAGAAGCAGTTAATAAAACAAATAAGCTTATGGATGTGTTACGAAAGAAGGGTGTAGCCTGTATATTTACAAAACATATTGAAGAGCCTAATTCCCTACCAGATAACTTACAGCTTCTATATGACAACAAAGAAAATCTAAGTAATGGCCATTATACCAAGGGTCAATCTGGATCTGAGCTTTATGGTAACCTTATTCTTCCTTATGATCTTGTATTTGAAAAAACACTCTGGGGAGCTTTTAGTAATAAAGATCTTGAAAGCTATTTAATTTCAAAAGATATTAAGAACCTAATTATCTGTGGTGCCGAAACAGAAACATGTGTACTGTCTACGATTACTGAAGCATTTGATCGTGGCTACAATATTTTTATGCCAATTAATTGTATAGCTACTAAAGCAAATAAAATAGACAGCCACCATATACCTATGATGGAAATATTCAATAGATACTATGGATATGTAATTGACGAATCAGATCTACTAAACATGCTTTGAATGTTAGTTGATATAGTAAGTACGGTGGCCCTCCAAGTTCTTATTCACAAACGACCTTCGGGTCGTTTTGCTTTGCAATAGGCTTATGATAAGCTTGAGAGGTATACAGTCATTAATTAAGAGCGACTATGGATCCCATTAAACCAGAATCAATACAGCCCACCGTAAGCACCGATTCTATCCCCGTTCCAACACAGGTAACTCCAGTTGTACCAATGGCATCACCCAGTCCCGTAGTGCCAACGACACCAACTGCTCCGGTAGTGCTGTCACAGCCAGTTAAGCAGAGTGGGACCCTCGGAGCTTGGTTAATGCTCATTATCGTCATTCCGTTTCTGGTGATATCGATACTCGCATCGATCTTCATCTCTATCTACTTCGCCCATGACACAAGGCTACTGAAGACGGGTACCCTCGGTACTGCCGTAGTGACTGCAACACGAGATACGGGTGGTCGGAATTCAGGACCAGCCTATCTGATCTCATATCACTTAATTGATGTCTCAGGCTACAGCACACAGACATACTCATCGCTTGTACCGGGAGTTGATGGACAAAACGTGTCGAGCGGTCAACATATGGCCGTTATTTATAACCCCTCTAACCCTTCAGACAACGGTCTTCAGGTGGCTCTCGAAAATAATAGCTCATCGCTTGCAACTGTCTTACCCTGGTTGTTCCCAGTGATACCAGTTATCGCGCTTATAGCGATCGTTATCAATATAGTCAGGGTTACTCGTCGTAAACGGGCAATCTCGAGTCTTAGCGCATGATGCTTGGACTGTATCTAGGATTTTGGCTTGTTGCTATCGCAATACTATTCGTGGTGATTCGCAAGTATACCAAGAAGCGAGATAGTGCGCTCCAGGTATTTGCATCACAGCATAGTTTGACCTATGTACCACATCCTAATGCTGTATCGGTGGTTGAGCCAAAACTCATCAACGCTCAGAGGGGGATCTATGATCAGATGATAGACGCAAGTAACAACAGTACCTTCTTCTGTGATAGTGGTGCCGTTCAAAGTGGCGGTGGCAGTGGCCAGTCAACCGACAGATTCTTAGGCATTAGGCGGTTAGTTAGCAATCAGACATCCTTCGTCCTTGCTCCAAATGACGGCTCGACTATGCGGTTCTTTAACACAAATTCGTTCGAGCAAGTTAGCTTTGAAAGCGACGACCTCAACAAGGTCTACCGTCTCATGACTCAGCCCGGGCAAGAGGTCGATGCACTACAAATGTTATCACCGAATCTGCTACTATGGCTGGCTCAGAACGCGTCAAACGCAACGATTGTCATGAAGTCGGGAAGCTTATATGTTTATATGCGCAATCGTGTAGTGTTCTCAGGTGATAGTGAGTCGAGCTACGAATCGCAGTATGCTCTTATAAATTCTATCGGTGATTACTTAATGCTTCACATGCCAAAGGCCCCAGTTGTATGAGTTCAAACGGCATCTACTATCTAGGTTGAGATATGAGCACCAAGCTCAGTTCTAACAGCTAGTACGATGGCCCTCCAATTCCGAACAACAGATGACCCTAATAAGAAAGTTAGAACTAACTAGTTTGCAATGACTGTATTTTTATTCGTCCGATTCATAACCGTAAGTTACAGGGTAAAGACCAGTAGCCCCTCGCTGCATTTCTGTATATAGTAACTCTCTTTGTTCATTAGTTGGCTCGGATAAACCGTGTTTGCTATCAGCTCGCTTATGTAATTCTGCTTTTGCAATTTCTACGAATGAACCATTTGTAATTAAATTGTGGTAAATATCTATACAACCGATATCGTCAATATCCATTCTGAACGTTACAACTTCAAAACCAGTTTCGCCAGGCGAGTTTAAAATACGCAATGTTGTTGGTATAAGCTTTGTCATTGTGGTGCTCTTATGGCGCAGACCCTCATCAATTAAATGTGCAGTACCGCCTTCTTCTGCCTGCCATTGAGCGTGAGCAATACCAAATGTAAATCCGCCAATATTTCTTCGCCTACCTAGCCAGTGCGATTCAATTAAGGCACTATCTCTATATTCTCGCAAATGCTCTAAATACTCATTGCCGTGCAAACTAATAGGTAAACTCATTGCTACAATACTTTCATAAGCCCTAAACTGGTGCAAGCATAGGCATGATGTACGGCTTAGTATCTGCTAATTTAGTTGCAATAGTTTTCACTAAGGCCCTCCAAGAGAATTATGCTTAAACTAATAATTTTTTAAGGATAGGCGTAATTGAAATTTCTTTTTTTTCATGTAAGATATAGATTATGGCAACAAACAAGCACAAAATACAGCTACAAAAGAGAGATTGGGCAATTATATTATTGTTCATACTAATGATAGTAACTAACCTTTGGTGGTGGGGTATAAACAATGTGCATGATAGCGTCGAAAACGACTTACATAATATCAACTCAAGACAATTATTAATAAATAATCAATTGAAAACTTGTGTTAATGAAGGTACTAAGACCTGTGATATAAGTTCTCCATATTAGTAAAAGTAGACTTTTCTGCAAATATTTTGGTTGCGATAGCGTCTACAGTGGCCCTCTAAAATGCTCTCGCTTAAAATTATGTATTATTTAAAATAACTTGAATGAATACTTGACATTTATAACTACATAACATATACTCTGTAGTATGAATACAGTAATAAGCGTAAAAATTGATAAAGATGTAAAAACCTCCGCACAAGAAGTTGCTAAAAGTGCTGGTCTCACATTAAGTACTTTAGTTAATGCCTACCTACGTCAAGTAGCCGCTACTCGTCGCATTGAATTATATGCTCCAGAACAAATGACACCAAAATTAGAAAAACTTATCGAAGAAGTGGAAGCTGAACTTAAAGCAGGCAAAGCTAGCAAAGAGTTTAATAGCGTGGAAGAGTTTCTGGCTGATCTTAAAAAATAATTTCTATGACTATACGTTACCTACCAAAATTCAAAAAGCAATATAAAAAGCTTCCACTTAAAATGCAAACTCAATTTGATGACCGAGTTCAATTATTCGTTGTTGACCCCACCCAACCAAAACTCAAAGTACATCCACTAAAAGGAAAATTCGCTGGCTACTGGAGTATGAGTGTTAGTGGTGATATACGTGCACTTTATATTATAGAAGGAGACACAATTGTAATTTTTGCTCTTATTGGTACTCATAGCCAGCT
>CAIYEO010000018.1 GCA_903925195.1 uncultured Candidatus Saccharibacteria bacterium
AAGATGATACTATAACTTTAACTTGGTTAAATACAATAGTACGTACGTTTATAGAAGAAGAATATAATCATGTTGAATATCGACCCGAAGATTCAGTATATGGTTTGAGAATGTCAGCCAATGCAATGAATGAATTATTAGAAATGGATTATCCTTATAGGTTTGACCCAATAGTAGATGAATCCACAGCTAGATGGATTGGCAATATCTTAATTAAAGAAATAAATTTAGAATAGTAGTATAATAGAATAGTTAAACAGGAGACCAAAGACTTCGGTCATTGTTTTGAGTACACTAGATACGTTTATTCTTAGATACGAGAAATTAGAGTCAGAATCTAAGTTTCGTAAGCTGAAAGGTTTGACTTAGCTTCTTCGATTATGTCTTCAAGTTCTTGTATGGTTAATTTATGGTACTCTCTCGCAAGTCTTTCAAGCTTTTCTGCTGTCCCGTCTCCATATTTCATTTCTAAAGCTTTAGCGTACTTATATTGCTCTCCAGCGTTAAACGTATTACAACCAGCACACTGAGCATTTACATTCTCATCATCATATCTAGTAGCGTTAAATCTTCGAGATTGAAAGTGCCCAGCGTGCATTTGAGTAATCGGTAGCCACTTATCACAAGTTATACATTGACAATAGTATCCGTCTGGACGTTTAGTTGAGTCTCTGTATCTGATGTACTTAGAAAAGTATTTATCAGTTTTGTGTTTAAGTTGTGCCACCGTTTGTTTCATATTAATTCCAAAACCTTTCATTATTCGTTATAGCTTCTGCACCACCTCCATGTTCGTGACTCATATTGTTATCTCCTCAATTCCTCTATCTAATTAATTCTAATTCCTCTATCTATGTAACCCTTTTTGTAGCTTTCCGTAACTTCTTCTTCAATAAGTTGTTTAATAGCTTCTTTAGCTTTAATTTGATATTCATACAGCTTTTCAGCAGGCATTAGTATTTGTTTGGCTTTTCGATTATTTATAACTTCTACTATTGATTGTCCTAGTAAATGTCCTAGTATCTCATCTATCTTTTCATCTAATATTTTGTCTATGTCAGTCATACTTCTACTTCCTTTTCTTGAGTGTCGCTTTTAGTAATTGCAAAGAGCTTCGATATTACTGCTTGAATTACATTAGTTGTTACAGCGTTACCACACATCTTGTATCGTTGGGTGTCACTTATATCTACTCTCATGCCATGTTCATCTTCGCCATACTTAGTCCAATCATCTGGAAAGCCTTGTAAGCGTTCACATTCTTTGGGAGTTAGTCTGCGTATTCGTAAGCCCTCTTTAACGCCTGGTCTGCCATCTCCATCAGGTGAACCTCTATAGTGTGAGGTTAGGGTGCTTGATATATCACTTTCTACTAACTCTGTTCTTCTGTTTCTTGGTACTACAATTTTAGGTGTTATAGCAATCTTTGTCATCACACCACCACCCTGTCCTGTTGGTATAGTAGGCATAGCACCGTCAGTATTGTAAGTTCGTCTTATTTGTTCGTGTCTACGCGGCCAGACTTCTTCGCTGATGTACCCAGCGACACTAGCAATTTGTTGGCTACTTCCAGTGATAGGAAATACTTGTCCGCTACATTCTGCTCCAAGATGTCCGACAATGATGACACGCTCTCGGTTTTGGGGAACTCCGAAGTCTTTGCTGTTAAGTACCTGCCATTCCACAAAATACCCCAAGTCGGCGAGAACCCCAATGATTGTCGTGAAAGTCCTGCCGCCGTCATGACTAAGTAAACCTTTGACGTTTTCGAGTACCAAATGTCGTGGTTGTTTTTCTTTAAGAATCCTTGCGATATCAAAAAAGAGTGTCCCTCTGGTGTCGTCAAATCCAGCTCGCTTTCCAGCAATGCTAAATGCTTGGCAAGGGAAACCTCCGACAAGTAGGTCGAAGTCTGGGAGTTCGGCAGCGTTGATTGTTGTGGCGTTTCCATAGTTGATATGTCCTTTACATTTATTACATAGTGTGGCTGACCTGTTTCTATCGTGTAGCTGTAATCCTTGCTTATCAGTAGACCGCTTCCGCCCTTGTGTGCGTTCTTCCTGTTTGGATTCCTGGCTGATGTGTGCATGTTCATCACAGCTTTCATTGAAGTTCCTTTCGTATACTTTAATTGCGTATTTGTCGATTTCGGAGTAACCAACACAAGTTGCCCCGCTGTCGAGCAACCCTCGTTCGTTCTTATTGTCTTGGCTGTTGTCATGTCCCGCCAATTCTTGTTGTAACTGTCGTATAGCCCTATCAATTCCAAGTTCAAATCCTCCTATTCCACTAAACATACTAAA
>CAIYEO010000019.1 GCA_903925195.1 uncultured Candidatus Saccharibacteria bacterium
AAGTGGCTTCACACGGCTTTCATGGTGTTTGATTGATAATGGTGACAAAAGCCGAAAATGTACCTGACTGAAATGCTCAGTCGGAAAGTAATTAACAAACGCAAAAGCTCAAAATAAGCACATGGGTCTGATTTTGAGCTGTCGCATCTGGCTGAGAATGCCGGTCAGGAACATTTTCATATTTATTCATACTTTATTGGCATATAATGAAATCATGATCAAAAAATACCCATACTGGAATTATGTTGTAGGCGTATTTGTAGTTTGGGCAGTAGTACTACTAATAGCTTGGCAGTTTATTAGTACTAGCCGGTTCCACAAAGTACTTATTTTCAGCTGTGGTTGGCTGGTCGGACTCTTATTTGCTAGTCTAGCGCGCAAGTTTTTTAAATAGTAACCAAAATGAGTAAAAGCTCAATGATTGTAATTTATATCCTGGCTATGACATCTACCGTAGTGATTGTTGATGTACTTTTCTTTAGACAACTATTTTGGGAACGTCTGGCAGCAAACGTTGGTATAGTTTTGGTCTACGTTGCCTTTTATTTCGCATTCATAAAGAATCGATAAATTAGCCCTGTATTACCTAAAAATATGTAACCGAAACCCTTAGTGGCTCAGGTTAGAACTTTGATTGTCGAGTCTATCTGTGACGTCTAGACACCTTAAGCCCAGTCCATACTAGGATTGATCCAACAAGAAGACCAATGGACAGAGTGAGTAATATAATCTTGATCACCGGAGAGATAAGAGTTATAGACCCTGCAGGGCAGTTGTAAACGGCTCCGGGAATAACATGGTATGGGTGAAAAATACTTTCATAATTCCAACCACTCCCGCATGGCGTGTTGGCATCTGATGAATAGCTTGAGACCGCTAGAATGATCAGTAATATGATCTCGCCAGAAAATATGTAACGCCATAGATGCTTTTTCATGAACTAATCTTAGCATAAGTGCTTTGGCTGGGGCGGAGGGATTCGAACCCCCGAATGCCAGTACCAAAAACTGGTGCCTTACCACTTGGCCACGCCCCACTAACAGATTAATTTTAACTTAATTATTTACTATAAACAAATATAACTATCATAAATTTGTATTTTGTGATGATTATGTTGTTATATAGTTCAAGTTAAGGTAAAGTTTTATAGATGAAATACAGAATTATTAAAGTACCCTCTAAGTACATTAGCCCAATAAACATGAATGGTTTGAGGGGTAAAATGGTTTTTTTCCCTAACAGACTATCTAAAAATAATATACTGTATATTCCCGATATCTTATCAAGTTTAGATCTTTCTTGGAACATAATAAATCTTTTTCATGACTATGGAAATATAACTGCAATTGATTTACCTGGTATTGGTGGAATGGAAGCATTCCACCTTATCAAACAAAAAAATAGAATAGATAACTTCGCCGACTATTTAGCTTCATTTATTAAATTAAGATATAAAAATAAAAAGTTAATAGTTGTTGCTAATGGCTTTGGATTTATCGCAATAACCAGGACATTACAGAAATATCCCATACTAACTAAGAATATAAAGATTGTAGTATCGATTAATGGAATATCAAGATATGATGCTTTAAAATTAAGCTATCGTAAGAGAGCTATAATTAAGCTACTAGCCTTTACAGGAGACTTATCTAAATTAATATTCCTTTCATTATTTAAAAATCAATTAATGGATATGAATGTATATTCCAATAATAAACACAGAATATATCTCGAGAACCTTACAAAAACAGACAATAAATATATGCATAAGAAATTAATAGAGAATGACTACCGGACTAATGTGTCGATGTTAAATGAGATAATTAAAGTAGATAATTGCAATAAGAGGTTAGATCTTCATCTGTGGAATCTCGTATTAAATGATAATTGTATCGATCAAAAAATTAACGAGCAGCATCTTAGAATTACATATAAAAAGTACAATCACTCTCTGTCTCAAATTAATTATTATGATCTCATATCTAATAGAACTAACAGTTTGAATCAACTAATACCCACCAAATTAAAGAAGCATCTAATTAGTAAGCACTAAATAACTTGCTGAATGTAATTAATCTGAGATAATATGAGTATGTTAAATTTTTTGAAGAACAAGAAAAATGAAGACAACTATATAAATATATCCAATAAGAATGTATTTAGATTAATTTTAATAATTGCATTAACTTATCTATCGTTCTTGTTTGTAATAAAAGTTTCTTATGCTATAGAGCTAATTGTTATTGCGATATTCCTTAGCTTAACGATCAATGCACCTGTGCATAGGTTGTCACACCTCATGCCTGGACGATTAAAAGGTAACAGAACCCTAGGGACTACAGTTTCTCTAGTCATAGTGTTGCTTGCTTTATCTATCCTCATTATTAGTATTGCCCCTCCTCTCATCAATCAGACGAGTGGTTTTATTAAGAATTCACCGAACCTAGTTCAAGACTTGCATAATCAAGACAGCCAATTGGGTGGGTTTATTCATAAGTACCATTTAGATAACCAAATCAATACTGTATCTGATCAATTATCTTCAAGATTAAAAAGTGTAGGAAGTAGTACTTTTTCAACAATAACGGACGTTACTTCAAGTATAATTGCAATCCTTACAGTATTCGTTCTAACCTTCATGATGCTTATTGAGGGGCCAAAATGGCTTAAGTTTGGCTATGACCTTTTTGAGCCAGCCAAATCGGTCAGGTTAAAAGAAGTATCAGCAAAAATGTATGATGTTATAAAAGGTTACGTCAACGGACAAGTGCTAATGGCAGCAGTTGCAGCAGTAATAATAGTTATCCCGTTATTCATATTAAATGTTAGCTACCCAATAGCCTTAATGGTTATTGTGTTTATTTGTGCACTAATACCAATGGTTGGTCATACAATTGGATTGGTGATAATTACTAGCGTTTCATTATTTCACTCTTTTATAGCTGCGCTTATAGTAGTTGCTTATTATATTCTATATATGCAGATCGAAGCATATGTCATACAGCCAAGAATACAGTCCAGTAAGACTAACTTATCGCCTCTAATGGTATTTGCTGCTTTGCTTATTGGCCTTAGTTTCGATGGGCTAATCGGAGGCCTAATGGCTATTCCAGTCGCTGGATGCCTAAAAGTACTTGCAGAAGAGTATCTAAAGAACCATAAAACAATTAAACTATCGGATACCAAATACTAGTATCATTAACGTCTTTTATACCAATTTTCTGTAGTTCCAAATCTTGCCTAAGTTTATCTGCAATATCCCATTCCATATTTTTTCTAGCCAAAGTTCTTCTCACGATCATATTAGCTTGATCATCAGTCAATTCAAGTTTTATTAATATATTTATGCCTAATAATTCTTTAATAAAAATAGCAAATAATTCAATTTTCTTTATGTTATCCGAGCTAATATGGGTAGATAAGGATACCTTAGTAGATAATTCATGTAGCAATGCGATAGTCATTGGAGTATTTAAATTTTCTGAGACAGTATTCTTTATTTTAATTTTATATTCAGACAGGGCTAAATTTAATTCATTATTTGTTTCTTCTAGTTTATCAATTGAATATATCCATGAAAAATCTCTGACTATGTTTGATAAAGAGTTATGTGACTTATCTAATAAATCATACGTAAAACTTGATTGGTTTTGATATAAAGATTGCAGAATAAAAAGTCTAAATGTTTCAGGGGAATAACCTTTATTAATTATATCTGTCAGAGTTATGCCGTTGCCTAGGCTTTTAGATATTTTGTCTCCATCGATTGAGATATGATCTGAATGGATCCAATATTTAGCAAGAGGTTCATTATTAGTAGCTTCACTTTGAGCAATTTCATTCTCATGATGCGGGAATATCAAATCGATGCCTCCAGTATGTATATCGAAAGGTTGACCTAAACTGCTCGAACTCATTGCCGAACATTCGATATGCCATCCGGGGCGACCGTTCATTGAAATATCTCCTATGCTAAAATCCCATGATGGCTCATTATCTTTTTGTTTTTTCCATAGAGCGAAATCTTGGATAGTATTCTTGTCGTATTCATCATTATCGATTCTATGTAGACTGTTAGATGATTCTTCATCGATAGAAAGTAATTGTCCATATTTGTGACCTTGTTTTTTATATTCTTGAATTGAAAAATATATACCATCATTGGCAATATAAGCGATTTTTTTATTAAATAAATCAATAATAATTTTCTGTATATCATCAATTGATTCGGTAGCTCTTATGAATTTAAAGTTATCTTTCTCTATATTCAAGAGCTCAAGATCTTTCAGGAAGATAGATTCATATTTATGAGTTAATTCATGAAGAGCAACCATCGGTTCTAAATCTGGATAATCTTTTAAGCTTCTGGAAATAGTTTTATCATCAACATCGGTTATATTCATGACGTGCTTAACAGTGTTACCTTCTGCTCTCAGTACTCTAGATATTAGATCGGCATAAATGAAAGCTCTTAGGTTGCCTATGTGCGCTTCATCGTAAACAGTTGGGCCACAACTGTAGACTCGGAATGACTGAGGATTAATAGGGATTAATTCTTCAATTTTACGATTTAATGTATTATAGATTTTCATTCTTCATGTCTCCTGCAAGTAATGCTATCGCTGAATCAATGACTTGTTTTTTGACTTCATTAAAGTCACTACTTTTATTAATTTTGAATCCGCTAGCATATTTGTGTCCGCCACCATTAAATTGTTCAGCTAATCTATTCGCAATTGAATAACCATAATTACATCTTATTTTACCTGTTATTCGACCATCATTATATGTTTTGAAAGCAATGACTACCTGTACACCTTCAACAAGACGCATTTCATCCAAAACTAGCATTGATGGATTATATTCATTAGAGTATCGCTCGATCTCAGACCAAGGAATGGTAATTGTTGCAATCCTACCTTCATCATGATATTCGATTCTTTTGATTAAATCAGCCTTATAACTCAGCATGTCTGCAGATTTCTTCATAAATTCTCTTCTTCTAGCATCTAGTTTTGCCATACTAACACCCTCACCTACTAGTTTAGATACTATTTCTATGCTTCTAGCAGACGTAGCCTCACTATTAAGCCCCATTGAGTCGGACATGATAGAACTAACTAGGTTTTCTCTAGCATCGTCGTTGAGAGTCCAATTTAGCATTAGAGAGAGTTCATATATTAGCTCGCCAGTCGATACGACTTCTTTGTTGCAAATGACATCTGCATTCTGAATAGTGCTCTTGGTTACGTGATGATCAAGAACTATTAATGGTTTTTTTTGAAAGATATTCTTCTGCGAGTTCCTAGCTAGAGTTTCCATTAGACTTTCTGAACTAGCATCTACTAGTATCGATAGGTCAATGTCAGAAGGTATATTATTAGACACTCTGTCCCATCCTTGGAAGTAATGTAGATATGACGGCATATTTACTCCACAGTATAGAGTCGTATCTTTACCCATTTTGAATAATATTTGCTCTAATGCTAAAGCGCTACCTAGACTATCGGCATCGGGATTATCGGCCTGTACAATTAGGATCTTATTCGATTCATTAATTATTTTATCAATCTGATCTGCTTCTTCGTATCTTTTCATAAAATTGTTCTACCTTCTAAAGCTCTTCCTAATGTTATTTGGTCTGCATATTCTAAATCAACTCCGATAGGTATTCCTCTCGCCAGACGTGTTTTTTTAATATCTCTATCTCCTAGAGCTTGATTAATGTATAGAGCCGTTGATTCGCCTTCAACACTGGCATTAGTTGCAAGTATTAACTCCTCAACTCCATCTTCATCAATTCTTTTTATGAGTTCTGATATGTGTAGTTGCTCTGGGCCAATACCGTCTATCGGCGAAACTAGGCCACCTAAGACATGATAGGTACCATCATAGTTACCTATTCTCTCGATTGCTAGCAGGTCAAATGGAGAAGATACTACTGCAACCATTTTTTTATTACGAGCTGGATTCGTGTAGAGCGGAGATAATTCAAGATTAGAATCAATCAGCGCAAAAGTTATTGGACAATGACTTATTGATCCATGAATTTTTTCAATTGAATGTGACAGCTTATTGGATATTGTTTTATCATTCTGAATTAAGAAGTATGCATATCTCTCTGCAGTCCTAGGACCAACCCCTGGTAATCCCTCGAGAGCGTATATTAAGTCAACTAAAGCTTTCGGCAGAACACTCATAATATTGTTGCTTTAAAGGCCTAAATCGCCTAATGCGCCCATAAAAGGTTGCATTTTTTCGGCTGCAATTTTCTGGCTAGTTGTTAGTGCATCTTTGACAGCTTCTTCTAGCCATCGTTCAAGTACTTGTATATCGTCTAAATCAATAAATTCTGGATCAATATGAATTCTTTTTAGTTTCTGTTCAGCTGTAATCTCAACTTTAACAGCACCTTCACCTTTTTCAACTGTGATAACCTGCTTCTGTAGTTCTTTTTGAACTTTCTTAATCTTCATTAACATCTTAGCTTGGTCAAATCGGCTCATATAATTTCTCCTTTAATTCTATTAGTATTGTAACAAATTTATTGATAAATATTAACTTATATAAGTATTCTAACTAATTAGAGAGTTAATCTATAGAAGGTTTTAGTAATAGAGTTATTTGGCCAAGCAATGAAGTAATTTCTTGTTTGATAGGTGCAACTAGCTATTACTGCAATTGTTAGAATAGAAACCCCCAGTGCTCGGGCTATAGGATTTTTAGGAAAAACAAAAAACCATTTGTCTATCGATAATGCAATACCAAGACCGATAATGACATAAACAAATGGTAATATTACAGAGAGAGTTCCATTGGTTATTTCAAAAATAAGTATCGTTAAAAGTAATAGGTATGTTATGAATCTGTTATATAGCTCATGCCAGTCCCTAAAGATTCTATAGGAACCAATAATGAACATCCCTGTAGCGAATGCATCCAATATAGGAAGTCTTCCGAGCCATATTGATGGACTATAAAACATTCTTATGAAGAAATATATTGGTACGTTAATTATTCTTTTTATTATGTCGAATAAATTAGGGACTTGACTAGGTATTAAAAATAAATCAGTTAGATTATGAGGATTGATAATTATCCCTCTGATTAATGGTGCGAGTATAATCATCATAGATAAAATTATTATTGCTCGATGCTTCTTACTATTTTTCGAAATTAATGTTTTTAATATTCTTCTGTTAATTATAATTGTTAGTAGAACTAAATAAATAAACCCT
>CAIYEO010000020.1 GCA_903925195.1 uncultured Candidatus Saccharibacteria bacterium
ACTTTTGATCAAAATGGTCAGCCAATAACTAGAGAGGCAAATATAGAAGATTTGTTTAATCAGGCTTCATCAATTGCCGCAACTGAAATACAGGCCAGTATGGAGCGAACCAGAGTTATCAGAGATCAGTATATAAGAACCGAGGGTCGCAGGGCTGCTCTTATAGGAGGAACTGTTAGTGCGCTTGGAGGTGTCGGTGTATTTGGCGTATCAGAATTGATTAGCCATGGAATCTCACCTTCTGCAATTGAAAGTCTAGGACTAAAGTCTGGTAATGGTGAGGCTACTCAACGCACAGTTGAAGCTGGATTAAATAGAGGCCGCGAAACTCTTAGCAGTAACTCAGGCAATGTAACTGCCCATTTCAACTCATTAAATGGTTCAAAAGTTGAAGTTCTTCCAGGTGGAAAATCTGTTGCTATAGAAACTCCAACAGGTAGGCATATGGATATTCCATTGAATGGAGACGGTGGAATTTCGCCTAAAGATATATTAGATCTAAAAAGACATGGCATTAATTTTGATCAAACTACGCAAACAACTATGGAAACACAGACTGTACCTACGGATGTTGCATTTAGTCAACTTGGTGGAAAACCAATGGAAGTTAGTACTTGGCTCAATAACGGAACACCTGAATCCAATGGCACCGAATTAGGAACTCACTTAGGAATAGGTGGTCAGGGTCAAATTATAATTGAGCAAAACTCAGGAACAGCCTTTAATGGTGGCCAAAGCTTCGATCTTAATCAAGTGGCCAGCCAGGGTAAATTAAATGCTTACTTAGTTAATGATGGACAGACCGTAACTATCCCAATGTCAGTTGGTCCTGATGGAAACATGTATGCTGCAGTACCAACGGATTCACCTCTACATTCAATGTTTGGTCAATCAGATGGAAGACTAGCTTATCTGGGTAGTGAATGGCATATTGGAATAGCTACAGATAATCCAACTCAGTTTGATTCTGTTTCTTCGTTATTAGGACCTGGAAGCGTAAATACTGTTACCGAGCAAGTTCCAGTAACGTCAACAAATCTTAACTTTGACTTCTTGAATCCTCCTGTGACTGTTGCTCCAACCGTTAATGAAACCGAATACATTTTTGGTGGATTAGCTCCAACACCAGATGGAGGCGTACTTTATGGAGATCGAAGAGATAACAGGCAAGAAGGTGCTCCGACCTTAGTACAGGTTGCGGTACCTCCAACAAACGGACCAGGCAACCCAGAGCCTGGACCTCCAACAAACGGACCAGGCAACCCAGAGCCTGGACCTCCAACAAACGGACCAACTCCTCCTCCAAGAAATTCTGGATTAGTCGGTAATACTATTGTGCCAACTGTCGGCTCACCTATACCGGCCGTTTTGCCTAATTCCACATCGAGTTCTTTTGTGGGAAATAATACTTTTAATGGTTCGGGAACGCAAACTGGAAGACCTGTACCTCCAGTGAATAATAATGGATTAACTAATCCTGACGAAGAAGATAAAATATTCAATAATCCAAGGAATAGACAGTTTTTTGATGATATATTAGACAGTAATCAGCAAGAATCAGGCAACAATAATGATAATAATAAGTCAAATCCAACTAATCAAGGGGCTAACAGTCAAGATAATACTACGTCAAATCAAAATGGTGACGTCAATAATCCAAATGCCCAAAGAACACCAGAGGATAATTCCAGAATTTTAGCGGCCGACGATTTAGTAGTGGCTACTCGAGCTGAAATAAATAGACTACAAGCTGAAATAACAACCGAACGAGGGTGGGGAGAAGATGTTTCAGATCTTGAGACGAAGCTTCAGGGCCAAAGAGATATGCTAGCATTCTTAATGGATCGAGACTATTTAGACGAAAGCGGTAATGTAGTATCGGTAAGCAATAATCAGCCGGAAAACAATGAGCAGACTTCTCAGTATGAGGGAGTTCCATTGACGGGCTCTGACGGTCTCATTGATCGATGGGCTCAAGCTGAAAATAATAGCGATACCACAACATCTTCAGACATAGTCGACTATCTTAAAGAAAGAATGAAGAACAAAAACTTATCAGATAATTTGGCTGAAAGATTAGTCGAAAGACTCAGAACTGATATGGAGAAAAGAAAGCAAGATCTTTAGAAAGATTAGTTACAAAAATATTTTATAATTCAAACTCATGAATGCTGCCGTTAGGGAACATCCCTACCATTTCATCTTTGAAATATAGATAAAACCATCTAATAACTCCACCATGGGCTACTATTAAAATCTCTTCATCATTAATTTTTTTCAAATCTTCGATAAATTCATAAACTCTTTTTTTAACTTCAAGATATGATTCCCCATTATATTTACTGAAATCATATGAATATGTATTTAACATCTCTGAAGAGTTACCCTGATGAAAGTAATGATCAGTAGAATCCCATGGCTGTCCTGTAAAAATACCAAAATCTACTTCCATAATTCTCTCATCCTTGATGACTGTTAATATGTTATGATCCTTGGCAATTGGTTCAGCTGTTTGTAGTGCTCTGCGAAGAGGAGAACTGTATACTTTAGTGAACTTATAGTTTTTTAATTTAGCCACTAGTTTAATTAAATCTTTTTTACCAGTTTCAGATAGCTCATCATCTAGTCGACTGTTGATTAGCTTTTTTTCATTCAATAATGTAGTTTCGTGTCGAATAACTAATAACTTCATGATTTTTATTATAGGTTAGTCTGTTTAATAAAGCATAGGTTTTTTGGTAATTAATAATAATAATTAACTTTTTG
>CAIYEO010000021.1 GCA_903925195.1 uncultured Candidatus Saccharibacteria bacterium
AACTAGAGGGATATAGTCGTGGACGAATTAGTAAAAAATAAGTTAGAGTTAGAGGTCCTAACCGACTCCGGGTGGAGTAAGTTTGATGGTGTTGTACTTAAAGGCGAATCTGTTACCGCCTTATTACAATTAGAGATAGATAGTGTTATCCTCACTCTCGACCACGGGGTATACATTTCAAATAATACTAAGATAGAGGCTCGCCATCTAAAACTTGGACAAAAAGTAAAAACTACCCGCGGATTACAGAGAGTAGTATCAATAACTTTACAAGAGCCAACGAAGGTGTATGATTTATTAAACGTTGAACGCAATAATAGATTCTATGCAAACAATATATTATCATCAAATTGCGAATTTATTATAGCAGACGAGACGCTGATAAACCCAAACACTCTAATAATGCTAGAAGGTATAGAACCTATTAATAGAACGGGGCAAGTCAGATGGTATAAGCAACCAACTAAGGGTAATATCTACGTAGTTGGATTGGATCCAAGTTTAGGTACGGGTAGCGACCCAGCTGCGATAGAAATCTTTGAAGCAAATACTACTACACAGATTGGTGAATGGAAACACAACAAGACTGATATTCCTAGTCAGATTAAGCTGTTAGCGGAAATAAACAAGTACATTGTAGAAAGAACAAACGAACCCACTAATCTATATTATTCACTAGAAAATAACTCCATAGGTGAAGCAGCTATTATTTCATTAAATGAATACGGAGAATCTAACATTCCCGGAATCTTTATCAGTGAGCCCGGCAAGAAGCGTAAAGGATTCAATACTACTAACAAGAGTAAATTAGCCGCTTGTGCTAAGTTTAAGACTTTACTAGAAAGCAAAAAATTAACCATTTATAGTCGCAGTTTAATATCTGAGTTAAAGACTTTCGTAGCCTCAGGTGGTAGTTACGCTGCCAAAATTGGTGATAATGATGATCTTATTATGGCTACGCTACTAATCACCAGAATTTTTCAACTCCTAAGCGACTATCACGTAGATTTAGAGACGCAACTGCGAGATCATGACGAATTTGTAGCTCCGTTACCCTTCTTTGCGGTGATTGGATAGCATATTGGGATAAATATTAATATGGCAATCAATCAAGAATCCTTTAACTCCGGCTTATATGACCTTTTAAAAACTAGAGGTTATAACCCAACACCAATCGACTCAAAAGGTCAAAACACACCTGTACCGCAAGATGCAGATGTCTTTAAATTTGACTTTAAGAAAAGTAACGGTAAGGAAGATTTTGGCCCAGTTTGGGCTACAATTGACAACGCAGCTAAGCTGATTATCTATTATGATGATGATATAGCCGACAGTGGCGATAACAATACTTCAGGTACAGGATTTAGTGACAGCTGGCCAAGTTTGTTGAAAGTATTAAAGAGATGGGCCATGCGAAAGCAATTAGGATTTGAACTCAAAAACAGAGACCACTTAGGAAGCGACATGGCACAAAGAGAGCATGTAAAAAAGAAAGAAGCTTTAGGTGAAAGTTATCACTCAATGGGCAATACAACTAGTTACAATGACGCAGTACCTCAAGTAAAGATTATCATTCAACACACCCGTAAAATAGAGGAAGGTGAAAAGCGTTTTCATAATATTGAAAGAATCTTTGTTGAGAACACTAACGGTGAAAAATTTGCTATTCCTACCAAACGCCCAGGTATTGCCAAAGTATACGCTCGTCACGTAGCAGAAGGTGGCTCACCGTATGATGAGCGCGGCAAACACATCACTTCATTAGTAGAAGAATATACTAAAATGGCAGGATTTGTTCGCGCTACAAAAAATGGTACATTTAACGAATCAGCCCAACAATTAATTAATGAAGGTCTTAATCACTATCAATCACTGCGTGAAACATTAAGCAGAATGATTGGTCATCGTGGATATAATGCTTATTTTGAAAGCTGGACTCCAACACTTATGGAGACTGAAGGTGACGAAATGAATTTAAATGAATTATTTGTAAAAGAAACTCTAGATCCTAGAATTGAAAGTGTAATGCCAATTCTTAAGAGATTAAGTAAGAACATTGGTGAGATGAAAGAAGT
>CAIYEO010000022.1 GCA_903925195.1 uncultured Candidatus Saccharibacteria bacterium
CATGAAAACAAGTGACTCTCAGGCATTGTTAACTAAATTTGGAATTCCATTCGAGAAAGGTAAGGATAAGTAAATATGGCTAAGAAATCTATTATAGCTAGAGACCTAAAAAGACAGAAAATGATCAAAAAGTTTGAAGCTAAAAGAATCGAACTTAAAAGCATTGGTGACTTCGATGGTTTAGCTAAATTGCCAAGAAACTCCTCACCTACACGTTGGAAAAATCGTTGTATTGAAACTGGTCGACCAAGAGGATACATGAGAACTTTTGGACTAAGTCGAATTTCCTTTAGAGAACATGCCTCAAAGGGAGAAATTCCAGGCGTAACTAAATCAAGCTGGTAAAGAAAGGATATATATGAATGCATCAACTGACCCAATCGCCGATATGCTAACCCGCATACGTAACGCATCTGCTGTTCGAAAGCAGTCTATTAACCTGCCTTATTCAAAGGTAAAGTTTGCTGTTGCTAAAATTCTTTCAGATAACGGCTTTATAAATAAGAGCACTGTTAAAGATTCCGAAACTGGTGTTGGTAAGATCCTAGTTCTCGAACTATTTTCTAGCAATACTAACCCTCACATTACTGAAATCGCTAGAATATCTAAGCCAGGACGAAGATTTTATACTTCAGTAGCTAAAATCCCTACCAACAAAAGAGGCCGTGGAATATATATTGTTTCTACATCTAAAGGTATGATGACTGGTAGTGATGCACGTAAAGCTGGAATCGGCGGAGAGATAATTTGTAAGGTACTATAATATGAGTAGAGTCGGAAAATCACCAATTACAATTCCAAGTGGCGTAACTGTTACTATTCTTCCTGATGAAATTAAGGTAGATGGAGCAAAAGGTAGCCTAACTCAGTTTACTCTTCCTGAAATCACTGTTAAGCAAGCTGATGGGATCATAAACGTTACTCGAATTAACGATGAACCAAAAGTTCGCTCTAAGCACGGTCTTATGCGAAGTCTAGTTCAAAACATGGTAACTGGAGTTACTGAAGGTTTTGAGAAAAAACTAGAAATCAATGGTGTAGGTTATAGAGTTGCTTTGGCTGGAACTAACCTCAAAATGCAACTTGGCTTTTCTCATGAAGTAGTTTACGCTATCCCTAATGGAGTTAACATTAAAATTGAAGGTAATGTAATTACTATCAATGGTATCGACAAACAACAAGTCGGACAAGTTGCTGCTGAAATTAGAGCTCTTAAGAAACCTGAACCTTATAAGGGCAAAGGAATTAAATATATCGACGAGAGAATTATACGTAAGAGCGGTAAGTCTGGTAAGGAAAAATAATATGAGTAATATATCACAAAAAATTAAGCATAAAGAACTTAGACAGA
This sequence comes from uncultured Candidatus Saccharibacteria bacterium, assembly GCA_903925195.1. The sequence goes on from CAIYEO010000022.1 coordinate 1,352, forward strand.
AGAAAGTAAGAGCTGTTCTTGTTAAGAATACTCACAGACCTCGATTAAGTGTCTTTATTAGTAATAAGAATATAACTGCTCAGATTATTGACGATAATAAGTCCGAGACTCTAGCTTATGTTTCAACTGTTGGTAAAAAAGATACCGGTAAAACAATGTCAGATAAGGCTGCTTGGATCGGTGCTGAAATTGCTAAGGTTGCCAAAAAAGATAAAATTACTAAGGTAGTTTTTGACCGAGGCCCTAAGCTTTATCACGGAAGAGTCAAAGTATTAGCTGAAAAAGCCAGAGAATCTGGAATGGAGTTTTAATCATGGCAGATAATAGAGACGTTGCAAGAAAAGTTGAAAGACAAATGGAAGAAAAGCAATTCGACGAAAGAGTTCTTCATATCGACAGAGTTGCTCGAGTTGTAAAAGGCGGACGACGCTTTAGATTCCGTGCATTAGTTGCTGTTGGAGATCATAAAGGCCGAATTGGTGTTGGAAGTGCTAAAGGACCTGACGTAACTAGCGCAGTCACAAAAGCTACTGACGTTGCTAAGAAGAAAATGGTAAAAGTAAATCTTTATAAGGAAACCCTACCTCACGAAGCATTAGCTAAAGTTTCTGGTGCTCAGATTATGATTAAACCAGCTAGTCTTGGTACTGGTCTTATTGCCGGTGGAGTTGTTCGAACAGTACTTGAAATTACTGGAGTACGTAATGTACTTAGTAAGTCATTCGGTTCATCAAATCGAACTAATATGGCATATGCAACTGTTGCTGCTCTTGAAACTTTAGTTAGTTCTAAAGATTGGATCACTAATAATAATCCATCAAAGCCTAAAGTTATTAAAGATAAAAAAGAAGTAGCTAAGAAGGATTAATCAGATGAAATATAATGAATTTTTAATCTCAAAGCACAAACAAGCCGATAGAGTCGGTCGTGGTATTGCAGCTGGTAAAGGTAAGACTGCTGGTCGCGGAACCAAAGGTCAAAAATCTCGAACTGGCTCAAGAAAGAAACCAGGATTTGCTGGTGGTCAGAATCCACTTATGCAGAAGTTACCAAAATTACATGGTTTTAGATCTTATAGAACTAAATTTGAAACAGTTTATACTGGTCAGATTGAAAAACTAACTGAAACTAGTGTTGACAACCATGTACTTGCTAAGCATGAACTTATAACTTCTCCATTCGTTAATACAAAAATATTATTAACTGGTGAGCTAAATAAGAAGTTAGATATAAGTTTACAATCTGCTAGTGCCGGTGCTATTGCGGCTATAGTTAACGCTGGTGGAAGCTTTACGAAAATTGACCAAGTCAAAAGACCAAGTCAAAAGCCTAAAAGCACAACAGACGAAAAATAGAATTAGTGTATAATTAATAAATATTTTTGAGGGAGAGTACTAAACTCGATGAATTGGAAGATAATAGGTAAATCATTAAAAGAACCCGAGATGCGAAAACGCGTTTTTGCTGTTCTTGGTATGCTATTAGCTTTCAGAATTCTAACTCATGTTCCAGTCCCACTTGCTGACGCTCATACATTAAAACAACTATTAGATAACTTATTTAACTCATCTAATACTTCACAGTTCCTAAGTTTCATAAACGTCATAAGCGGTGGCGCTCTAGCTAATTTCTCTATTATGTTAGCTGGTTTAGGCCCATACATTAACGCCTCAATTATTATGCAGCTTCTAACTAAAGCTATTCCTAAACTTGAGGCTATGAAGCAAGAAGGAGAGTTTGGTCAGAAGAAGATTAATCAGTATACCCGTATGCTGACTTTACCTTTGGCAATTGTCCAGTCTATAGGGGCAATTTATTTAGTTCGACAATCCGCTCAACAAATTAGTGGTATCGGTGACATTACTGCGCATACTTCTATTATGCAATGGATTCTCATGGTCTCAGCCTTAACTGGTGGATCAATGCTACTTATGTGGCTGGGTGAATTAATTACTGAAGAAGGTATTGGAAATGGAATCTCACTCATAATTACTATTGGTATTGTTAGCCGCTTACCTGCAGAAGTAGCTAGCATCATTAGTGCAACTTCAACTAAATCGAAGAATATAGTTTTACTTAATCAGCATTTACCATTTAGCTATCAGGCCGTGTTCAGCGCAATCATGGTATTTTTATCTATTATCATAATAACTTGGCTAGTTGTAAAACTGAATGAAGCCTCGCGTAAGATTACTATTAACTATGCTAAACGTGTACAGGGCAACAGAGCCTATGGTGGAGTTACAACCACTCTTCCAGTGAAGCTAATCACTGCTGGAGTTATCCCGATTATCTTCGCTGTAGCATTTTTGAGCGTACCAAGTTTTGCTGGTCAGATTCTAGAAAGTAGCAAAAGTCATAATTTGCAGAATATAGGCACTCAATTAGTAACATTGTTCCAATCACCATCTGCGCAAACATTTGCTACTCATGGTGCTAAGGCATACATCTATCCAGTTGTATATTTCCTACTTGTTTTTGTCTTTACGTTCTTCTATACGAGTATTACCTTCAACTCCAAAGAAATATCCGAGAATCTTCAGAAACAAGGCGGTTTTATAGAAGGCATAAGATCCGGTCTCCAAACAGAAAAATATCTCGGTAAGATTGTCAATCGATTGACCTTGTTTGGGGCATTTGCGCTGGGTATGCTGGCCATTGTTCCGATAATCGCTCAGATATTCATCAATACCAATATAGCCATTGGTGGAACCAGTATATTGATCCTAGTCTCAGTATCACTCGAAACGTTGCGTGCTATTGAATCAAGGGCACTAATGGTAACTTATGATCAGTATTCTCAACCTGACTTTTTCTATGAGGCTGGTGATGGCGCAGAAGCAGCTCTAGGCGCTAAGCGACTTAAGTTCGGTATTCCAAAACTTTTGAAGAAAAAATCTACAAAAAAGTAGTAAAAAAGACTTTACAAACAGATGTCATAGGTGATATAATTTGAGTCTGTTATATTTATGGCGCAAACTAAAGAAGTAATCGAACTATCTGGAACTATCGTTGAGACGTTACCAGGAACGCAATTCCGCGTTGAGCTCGAAAATGGCCATAAAATTATAGCTCACGTTGCTGGCAAGATGAGGAAACATTTTATCCGAATCGTACCTGGCGACACCGTTACTGTTGAGTTGACTCCTTATGATCTAACTAAGGGCAGAATCACATATCGGAAATCGTAATTAAATTAATGCAGTGTGTCATGTGCGCTGAGGAATAAGGAGCATGATCCGTATGAAAGTACGTGCAAGTGTAAAGAAAATAAGTCCCGATGACAAAATCGTCCGAAGAAAAGGGCGTATTTATGTTATCAATAAATTAAAACCAAAGCATAAGCAGAGGCAAGGTTAATTATGGCGCGTATTTCTGGAGTAACTATTCCTAACGATAAACAAATCTGGGTTGCACTAACCTACGTTTTTGGAATCGGTGAAAAATCTAGCTATAACATTTTAGCTAAGGCTAAAGTTGAACCTACTGTTCGTGCTAAAGATTTAACTGACAGCGAAATAACTAAAATTCAAGAAGAAATTAATACTCAATATACAGTTGAGGGTGAATTACAAAGAATTATTTCTGGAAATATTAAGAGACTACAAGAGATTAACTCATACCGTGGAGCAAGACATAAAGCTCATTTGCCTTCAAGAGGTCAAAGAACAAGAACAAACGCTCGTACTCAAAGAGGACGAAAAGTAACAGTTGGTGGAACGGCTAAAAAGGGAGCCGCTAAAACCTAAGGTATAAATTATGGCTACTAAAGAAACTACAACCAAGAAGAAAAAAGCAAAGAGAAGCGTATCAGCCGGTCAGGTTCATATCCTTTCTACTTTCAATAATACAATCATTACATTTACAGACACTAAGGGTAACGTTTTATCCGCTAGTAGTTCTGGTGCATGTGGTTTTAGAGGATCTAAAAAAGGTACAGCCTATGCAGCTCAAGTTGCCTGCGATAAAGCCGCTCAAACAGCTAAGCAGACTTATGGATTTTCAAGCGCATCAGTATTCGTTAAAGGTACTGGTCTAGGCCGTGATGCAGCTATAAGAAGCGTCGGCAGTAACGAAATTAAAGTTGAATCAATCGCAGATGTAACCGGTTTACCTCATGGTGGTGTGAGACCAAGAAAGGCTAGGAGAGTTTAATATGGCACGTTTACTTACATCTATCGTTAAGCTTAGCCGAAGAGAAGGCTATGCTCTTCATCCAAAAGCACATAAGGCTCTTCTTAAAAGAACTACTCCTCCAGGACAGACTCATAGAAACATGAGAGCTAAAACTAGTCAGTATTCACTACAACTAAGAGAAAAGCAGAAAGTTAAAAGATTATATGGTCTACTTGAGAAGCAATTTTCTAATATGATGAAAGAAGCTACCAAAAAACAAGGTCAGACTGGCGAAATACTACTTATGAACCTCGAACGAAGACTTGATAACGTAGTCTATAGAGCTGGATTTGCGCCTAGTCGTCAAGCAGCTAGACAGTTAACTACTCATGGACACTTTATGTTAAATGGTAAACGAGTAGATATTCCTTCTATTAGAGTATCAATGGATGATTCAATAGTACTAAGAACTAAATCTACAACTAATGAATATTTCAAGAAACTTGATGACATTTCACCTGTACCATCTATTATCCCGAGTTGGCTTAAAGTCAACCGAAAGAAATTCGAAATTAAAATCAGTGGCCTGCCAACTCGCGAAGAAGCAGAGCCAGATATTAATGAACAACTAATTGTGGAATATTATTCACGCTAAGGAGAATGCAAAATATGTCAAATACTATTCATACACCAAGAATTGTCAGTGGAGATGATCACAGCGAAACCAGTGCTACTTTTGGCATTGAACCTTTGCACAGTGGTTACGGAATGACTCTTGGAAATAGTTTAAGAAGAGTACTATTATCTAGTATTTCAGGTGCTGCTATTACAGCATTTAAAATCGAAGGTATTACTCACGAATTTACAACCGTTAATGGTGTAAAAGAAGATGTCATCGATATAATGATGAATCTTAAGAGCATACGATTTAAAGTATATGCCGATGAACCTCAGACTATCCGAATTACCAAAACTGGTAAAGGCCCAGTTACTGCTAAAGACATTAAGACTACATCAGAAGTAGAAGTTGTTAATCCTAAGCAAATTATTGCTACTCTTGATGACGATAAAGCAAAATTCGTTATGGATATTGTTGTTGAAAAAGGCCGAGGCTATCGAACTATAGAAGAAGGCGCTGCTAAGAAGCCTTCAGATATGATTGCCGTTGATGCCATATTTAGCCCAGTCCTTAGAGTTCGATATAAAGTAGAAAATACACGTGTTGGACAGATCACTGACCTAGACAAGCTAATTATAACAATCGATACTGACGGATCTATTTCTCCAAGAGATAGTTTCGAAGAAGCTGCTGCAATTCTAATAAACCAATATACTGCACTTGCTGGTCAAACTCGTATTGTTCATGTTCCTGAAGAAGTTGAACCTAAAGCTGGTGAAGTTGGTAGTAAAGAAGATGCTGAAGAATCATCTGAACTTATGATGCCAATTGAAGACCTGAACTTTTCAGCACGAACAAGTAACGCATTAATTAATAACGATATTCACACATTGAAGGACTTATTTAGTCTTTCTGATGCTGAACTTAGAGATCTTAAAGGCTTCGGCAATAAAGCTCTAGATGAAGTTAAGGAAAAACTTTCTGAACTGGAGATTTAAATGCATAGACACGGCTACAAAGGTAAAAAATTTCATAGAGAAAGAGATCAACGAGAAGCTCTAATTAAGAGCATGGCAGAAGCTCTCATTATTCATGAAAAAATTGAAACCACAATTTTCAAAGCTAAAGCATTAGTTCCATTTGTTGAAAAACTTATAACTAAAGCTAAAAAAGATAATCTTCATTCTAGAAGACAAGTTATTAGTAGCTTACAAACCGTAAGTTCTGCTCATAAGTTAGTTGATGAATTAGTACCAAAACTTAGTTCTAGAAATAGTGGCTACTTAAGAGTTGTCCGAACCACATTAAGACGTGGGGACAATGCTCAGATGGCTAACATCAGCTTCATACTTGATACTGAAACTAAAAAAGTTGCAAAAACTGAAGTTACTGCTGTTCCAGAGCCAGTTAAAGAAACTGTAGCTAAAACTACGGCTAAAACCGTTAAGAAACCCGCAGCTAAAACTACCGTCAAAGCTAAAACAACCACTAAAGTAGAGGATAAATAATGAAGACCTATAGCGCTAAGCCAAGTGAAGTTACAAGAAAATGGTATATCATTGACGCATCAGAAGCGCCTCTTGGTAGATTATCTACTCTTGTTGCAAAACTACTAATAGGTAAAGATAAAACTATGTTCACAAAGCACATTGATTGTGGTGATCACGTTATTATCGTTAACAGCGACAACCTTGTTGTTACTGGTAAAAAAGAAACTGATAAGATCTATTACAAGCATAGTGGCTTTCCTGGTGGACTTAGAGAAACCCCTCTTGCTCAGCAACGCGAAAAAGATTCAACACGTATCATAATTCACTCAATCAGAGGAATGCTACCAGTCAACAAATTAAGAGATGCAAGACTCGCAAGACTAAAGGTTTACACTGGTCTTGATCACAAACACGAGGCTCAGAAACCTGAAATCATTAAACTTAAGGATATTAAATAATGGCTACAAAAGATCAACACTATTTTTATGGCTTAGGTCGAAGAAAAAGATCAACTGCTCAAGTTAGATTATTGACTGGAAAAGGCAACATTACAATTAACGGTAAAACTGCTGATGAGTATTTTGCATCATCTAAGCATTTAACTAGCATGCTAGTACAGCCTTTTACTGCACTTGATCTGGAAGCTAATAAGTTCGATATTATTACTAAAGTTTCTGGCGGCGGACATAATGGACAAGTTGAAGCAATTAGACTCGGTCTATCTAAAGCTTTGGCAATATTGAACGAAGATTACAAATCCACTCTACGTAGAGCTGATTTGCTTGGACGTGACTCTCGTGAACGCGAACGAAAGAAATTCGGTTTGCGTGGTGCCAGGAAGCAACGACAATTTACAAAGCGTTAGTACAAGTTTATTTTAATTAATATTTGTATTAAAGCATATAATTAACATATGGACGACTATTAGTTATGATTGAAAAAACTATCGAAGATGAAGATATCGGGAAAAGACTTGATGTTTTTTGCCAATCCAATTTTTCTGAGTATAGCCGTAGTACACTTCAAAAGTTTCTAAAGAATGAATCGATCCTAGTTAATGGTGAACCTTCAAGAGCTTCTTATAAATTACGTTCTACAGATAAAATAACTTTTGCTGGTGTCGATAATTCAAACATAGAGCAAATTGAACTAGAAATTCTCTATGAAGATGACGATTGTGTGGTTATTAATAAGCCAGCTGGTATTTTAAGTCACTCTAAGGGTGCACTAAATTTCGAGGCTACTGTTGCTAGTTGGCTTGAACCTCGAATTAAGGATATAGATGGTGATAGAGCTGGAATTGTTCACCGTTTAGATAGAGGAACTTCAGGAGTTATGATTTGCGCTAAAACTAATGAAGCTCAGATATTCCTCCAGAAACAATTTGCAGATAGAAAAGTTAGAAAAGTTTATTTAGCTATAGTAAAAGGTACTATGACACCTGAAGAAGCAATTATAGATATGCCTATTCAAAGAAATCCTAATTCACCATCGAGGTTTAAGGTTTCTGTGAATGGTAAAAAAGCTAGAACTCATTATAAGACTCTTAGAAAAGCCAATGGCTACAGTTTATTAGAATTGGTACCTGAAACTGGTAGAACGCATCAACTGAGAGTCCACCTTGCACAAATGAAGCATTCAATTATAGGAGATATCTTTTATCTTGGTGAAGAAGCAGATAGATTATATTTGCATGCTGAATCATTAGAAATTCTTCTACCTTCTAAGGTTAAAAAAATATTTGTCTCTAAGCCAGATAAAAACTTTCTAGAAAAAGTCGATAAAAATGTCTGATCTGTTAACCAACCAGATAACCAATAAACAATTACTACAATTCATAGATGACCCTAGCAACTGCTTATTATTAGTTGGCAAAAATGGATCCGGTAAGCTGTCATTAGCCAACTATTTAGTAAACACCATTATAGGTACTTCAAAAACTATTAAAAATGGAATTGATTACATTGTAATAAGTCCAAATGATGGACTCATATCTATAGAAAATATTAGAGACATTAATACTTTCCTAAGATTAAAAACTGTCGGAGAGAGCACATTTAGAAGGGCAGTCATAATTGAACATGCAGAAGCAATGCCAACCGGAGCGCAGAATGCTCTTTTGAAGCTAATTGAAGAGCCTCCAGAGGATACTCTGATAATTATGACCGTAGATAGCAAAAATAGTTTACTTCCAACTGTACTGTCTAGATTAAAGCAAATTGACATAAAAAAAGTCGCTCAGGCAGAGTTAAAAGATTATCTTTTAACTAAAGGCTACGATGATGAATCTGTTAAGCTAGGCATGTTAGTCAGCGACAATTTAGTTGGCCGATCAATCCAAGTTTTATCAGGTGAGTCTGAAATGAACTTGGATGTACTGAATAAGGCTAAAAAAATACTATTATCTGATACCTATACTAAGCTATTAGAAGTAAATGAGCTTGTTAAGGATAAGTCTAGCGTCAAATTATTAATTGATGGTCTGATTGAAATTGCAAAAGCCTCACTTGCTAATGCTGCATCTAAGAATAATATTGGATCACTGAAAAACTGGAATAAAATTCTCAAAGAGGCAATTGACGCTAAAGCATCAATAGCAATGAATGCAAATCCTAAGCTTGTTCTCGATAAACTATTTTTGAACATCTAAAACTGATATAATAAATCTAACAATTATGTACGCATTATTAATAATTCTCGGTTTTGGCTTACTCGCATGGAGACACACTAAGATTCATGACGATGAGTTTAGTTACATATCTAGAGGTGTAGGTAATAAGATGGGTAAGCTATGGGATATAGCTCACCAGGGCATGCGTGAAAATAAGTTCTTGCGTGCTGAAAAAGCACTTCTGACTATCCTGAAGATAGATGAGAAAAATGCTGCTGCATATAACCGTTTAGGAATACTTTATGCTAAGCAAAAAGAATATAAGGATGCTATTGATTGTTTTGAAATAGCCAGCAGTATTGAAGCTTCACCATCAAGTCTCCATAACCTAGGTCTTATTTACTTTGAGACTGAGAATTATGATAAAGCTGCCGTTGCTTTTGAACAGGCGCTAAAGCTAGAAGATGATCTGGCCTCCAGGCATGTTGCCTATGCTAAGGTTCAGGAAAAGCTAGGCAACGATAAATTAATGTTTCAGGAACTTGAGAAAGCAGTTGAGCTGGAACCTAATAAAGAGACTTATACATTATTAGGTAAAGCCTATATTAACAGGGGTATGGAGGATGAGGCTAGGGAAATCGCGAAGCTATTAAAAACATTTAATAAGCATTCTTTAAAGCCAAAAAAGATGAAAAGACGTCCAAGAGTTGTTATTTAGTACAATAATTTGATAAACTAACAGATGTAATTGCCGATGTAGCTCAGTTGGTAGAGCAGCTGTTTTGTAAACAGCGGGTCGCAGGTTCAAGTCCTGTCGTCGGCTCCATAATTTTTGCAGGGTTAGTGAAGCGGTCAAACACGATAGACTGTAAATCTATTGGCTTATGCCTTCGTAGGTTCGAATCCTACACCCTGCACCACAGATTAGAGCATTAAGGAAATGCGAACTTTCATGAAAAACGACAAATACAAGTCAGCACGAGGTGGTCGGTCACGTCTGCTAGATATTACTTGCGATAATTGCAATGAACATGTTTGCTTTTATCAAAAAGATGGACCTGGACCCTTGAAACGAATGTACTCGGACAGAATGGTAGACATTTCTACGAGTGAAAATGACTTAGTATGCCAAAATTGCAAACAAACATTAGGAACCTATATAATTTATGAAAAAGAAAAACGTCCGGCATTTCGTTTATACGTAAGTTCGGTTAATAAAAAAGTTGTGAATTCGCATGTAGTAAAGTTATAACACTGTTGATAACCCTGCACCATGAATAACTAGTAACCACTATATTGTGGTTTTTTTATATTTTAATGCTGGTAAATTCTAATTTTATTGTTCACTCCTACCATAAAAGATAACTTCAATATATAATAGTAGGACAACTGCCGAAGTAGCTCAGTGGTAGAGCACGTCAATGGTAATGACGGGGTCTCGGGTTCAATCCCCGACTTCGGCTCCATAAGTAATGTATTAGTTTAGGATAATTAATACTTAAAATTGTTATATTGTAAATTACTTAGTATAATATTCTTAAATAATATAGGGGAATATAATGTCATCAAAATATAATAAGTTTATTACACCAAGTTCGATTTTATTGGTATTCGGAATTGTTGGTGTAATTCTGTTCTTCTGGCTTTATTCATCAAGAAATTCATCAAGCAACAAGCCAATTAGAATAGGTCTTGAGGCACCACTAAGTGGTTCTCAAAGCGCAGTTGGCAATGGAATGCTGGACGGTGCAATACTAGCTGCTAATGATCTCAACGCTTCAGGTGGTATTCTCAATAGAAAAGTAGTAATTGTTCCTATCGATGATGCTGCCGATCCTGTAACTGGCGTGAAGGCGGCTAATGCAGCAATAGCATCAGGCTTAGATGCAGTAGTTGGGCCATATAATTCAGGCGTAGGAGCTAAAACATTACCTTTGTATATTGCAGCTGGAATAGTGCCACTGAGATTCACGTCAGCTGATACTACAGCTGGACTTGGCTATACGTTACAACCGATGACGTCACAAATTGCTCCAGTGGCCACGAAAGCTGTCTCTAGTTGGATTAAAGCTAAGACTGTATCAATTATCTATGATTCAACTCAAACCTACACTCAGAAGACTGCAGAGACGATGAAAAAAGAATTTGCTATGGCAGGTATTAGCGTTAGTGACTATCAGGCAATAAGTCCTGGAGCTGATACATATGCATCTAATGTCACTCAAGCTGAAGCTAGTAATCCTGATTTAATCTATCTCGTTACATATTATCCCGAAGCTGGTATTATCGCTAAAGAGATCAATCAGTCAGGTACAAGTGCTAAATGTCTAGCAGACTTTGGGGCTTATGACGATGGTTATGTAACAGCAGCAGGAATTCCAGCGGCTCAGAATTGTCCTGTCGTAGGAGTACCAGCACCATCAGATTTTCCAGGTTCATCCGCGTATATAAATAAGTTCAATAAAGCCTTTGGCATGTCACCAGGTACGTGGTCACCATATGCCTATGATTCTGTAAATGTTATTGCTCAGGCTGCTAATTCTGTAGGAAGTTTTAAATCTACTGATCTTACTGACGCATATAATAATCTAAAAGGCTTCCAAGGTTGGACGGGCTCTATAAGCTTTGATTCAAAAACTGGTAATCGAATTCCTGCTCCAATCGTAGTAGTTGCTACTGACGCTAAAGGTAAATTGCATGTAGACACGGATTGGATTAAAAGTACTAAATTTTCGTATTAGCTGAACTATTTATTAAGAAGCTTGCTGATTTTTAGACAGTAGCTCTACTCTTTCGGTCTTGTTCGTTCCACCCCAAATACCATCCTCATTATTCTCAATAGCATTCCTTAAACAATTTTCTTTTTCTGGACATGTGCTACATAGTCTTTTGGCTGTAACCTGAGATTTGTTTGAAGCTGAAGGGAAGAATAGCTCACGTTTTGCATCTTTACAAGCTGCATTATCATAATTGATGTAATTTGCTTTTTTAGATAAATAGGAAAGCATATCTCTTGGAGCGATTAATTCTTCTCTGACAGGAATTTCGTCCTCAGATAGGAGTTCATTAATTGCCATAAATCTTTCGATCGCTTCATCTGACATATCTGATCCAGCTAGTGCAGATAAGGTTCTCTTAACATCAAATATATCTATATGATCTGGAAAATCGCCACCTAGTTCAATATAATCAATAACTTCTTGGCTACATATATCCATAGATACAGGTGTTTCGCCAAAATAGTAATTGTATCCATTATCTATGACGGTGCCAGTGTCTTCTTCTTCAAAATTATAATTATATGTTTCCATCAATTAAATCTCCTTATTAATACTTATTATAGCATAATATAGTACTAAATACAAGTTACCATAGTCAATTTAATAATAATCTGTTTACATTATTATCTCTATCTGTTAAAATAGTTTGAATATGGCTAAAAAAGGTGATAAACGAAAAATTATTGGAATGGTAAGCGCTGAATCAAAAGAGCGTATATACTACACCACTAAAAACACTATGAATACTCCAGACAAGCTGGAACTTCGTAAATACAGCCCAAAACTTAGAAAACACGTCCTTTTTGTCGAAACTAAGAAAAACTTAGGTCGAAACGAAGTTAAAGAACGAAAACACTAAATTCGCCTTCTGGAGAGGCCATTTTAAATCTAAGTTATTGCAAAGACTTTATTCTACCCGCGATGTATCATTGTTTACGGCAGCACCTATGGCCGCAGTTCTCACTGCAGAGGACATGAAACCAGAAACACTATTTGAAGCAGGTCGTAATCTACTTAGATCATGGGTTATCATTAATGCCTTAGGCTATTCATATCATCCTTTTTCGATTGCAATCGACGAAAAGAAAACTTCGCCCAAAGTTGCAGCTGTTGCTGGAGTTCAAGTACCGGTTGCACTTTACAGAGTTGGAATAGCTAAAAATCCGCCTAATGTGCATAGTAACCGAAAAAAACTTGAATCTGTAATAATTTAATTATAGCTTTGCCGGGCAGATGGTTCTAACTAAAAATTTTAAAGTATTTCCTATAACCTACAACGCCAATAATTAATGTCAGTCCAACTATACTTAAATATATCTCCATAGATGAATCTGATTTGGTTGAGCCGAATCCCGTAATAGGGGCATTTATCTTAGCACTAGAAGTGTTAGGTAGTGTTGCCGTATTGGGTAGTGTTGCCGTGTTGGGCGTCGTTGCCGCAACAGACTTAGCGATTGCATTAGGGTTGTAAGCTGACCAGATGTATCCGGGATTATGTGTATAATCAGGAAAATAACCTGTATTCGTCCCGTTATCGGCTGCAAAAATTCTACTTCCATCTGATGATATAGTTACGCTAAACCAATCACCAGATCCAGCATCAGTTTGATCTATCCAGGTAGCTCCACTATCACTTGAAATAAAAATATCACCTCCGTTTGAGTAAGTACTGGGTGCTGCAACAATATATTTGTAGTCTGAGGATATTCCAATATTTTTCCATGGGTGATTTCCGGGGAGATTTAGGTTCAGCCAAGTGGCACCAGAATCCATAGACATATATATAGTGCCACCTGAAGCTGCTAACATGGCTTTTCCGTCTGAAGATATAGTCACCGTAGACCAAAGGTTTTGGCCTAAACTTGCTTGGGTGGTCCAGGTTACGCCATAGTCATTTGAAGTGAATAAATTATCAGGGTTACCTGCAGTACCTGCAATAATATCTTTCCCATTCGCTGACATGGCTACAGAAGACCAAAAATGGTTTCCAGCATTTGTCTGCGATGTCCAGGTTACTCCATAGTCGTTTGATGTAATGATATCTCGTGCTATTCCGTATTTAGTAGCAGCGACTAGGTACTGACCGCTCGACGAAGAGCTAATTGTTGACCATTGTCGCACCCCGGAATTAATTTGGTCTGTCCAGGTGACTCCATAATCACTAGACGTATAAATGTCTCCGTACCAGTTGCCAACTACAAGATGACTTCCGTCCGATGAAGAAGCAATATTTGAAAGCCAATAGTCTGGTACTCCGGTAATATGAACTTGCCATGTTACCCCATAGTCATTAGATGTATATACATCACTATTATTATCTCCTGTAGCGGCTAAATGGCTACCATCCGATGAAGCGGCTAGGCTATGCCAAGAAGAACTTCCGGCACTGGTGGTAACCCAAGGATTGTCACCAAGTGCGTATGCAGGTACAGTGAATGACGAACATATTGTAATAATGCTAAGAGTTAGGGAAATGACGGAAAATTTATAATCTAAATGTTTCATAGACCAACAAACTCACATTTATAGTTACAAGCAACAGACATAATAATAGATATAACTTTAATTTTCATCAGATTCTTATGTATGCAATTACCAAATTTCATATACTTCCCTTGTTGCTAATACTGTACATGGTTATTCATAAAAATAATAATTTTATTGCCTATAGTTATGTGATACGAACATATTCTACGAATTAAAAGTGAATAGGGATTTAAACTAACCCATTTTTATATTTAATTATTTTTGTCCATATTAAGAAAAGCACGAAAATGAGCCTATTTTAATTAATTGATCTCTAAATAAAAGATTGAAGGATTTTGGTCGGTCACCTTAGGACTAATAATGGCTGAGCAGGCCGATCTAGAACCTTGTAGTCTTTCTATTTGTTTTTGTCATCAGGATTATCGTATCTTTGAGTACTTGCGGCTGGCTATTGCAGCAACAAACAGGCTGCCGGCGAGGGCGAGACTGCCTAGTAGCACTTTTCCGAAAGGGTTGCCTAATACTCCAAAGCCGGTAGCAGGCACGATTACAGTAGCCGTTATGTTAAGGTCTAGTACGCCCTGGGCACATATGCCGCTGTCGTCAAGTGAACACACTTGGTAAGTCAATGAATCTGGTCCAGTATAGCCAGCATTCGGTGTATAGGTAATGGTGCCAGGCGGGTCTACGGCTGTGCCATGTGATGGCCCGCTAACAATCGTTACGGTGGCTGGATCAGGATTACCACCTACACCGGTCGTTACATCTATGACTGTACTCTTACCGCTCACTACAGCAGCGGTCTTGGTGCCTGGCAACACTGGCTTATTAGGCATAAGCAGTTGGCCTATCTGACCTTTATTAACCTCAGTAAACCATATATTTCCGTCAGGACCTTTAGTTATACCGCCCGGAAAACTGTTGGCTGTTGGCACAGTGTATTCCGAAATGGTGCCGCTGGTAGATATCCGACCAATCTTGTTTGTTGCTTGCTCGGCGAACCATAGCATATTGTCTGAACCCACTGTAATCCCCCATGGTACGGCGTTGGCAGTAGGTACCAGGTACTGGGTGAAGGTACCACTGGTTGTAACTTTTGTAATGTGGTTGCCACTGAACTCTGTGTACCACAGGTTACCATCGGGTCCGGTTACAATGTCTTGTGGTTCGGGTGTAGTGCCAGGTGCCACATACTCTGTAACTGCACCACTGGTGGTGATTTTTCCAATTTTATTAGCATTTTGCTCGGTAAACCAAAGGTTACCATCTGGCCCGGTTACGATATATTGTCCACCGCTAAAAGAAGGTACTATATATGATGTAAAGGTCCCAGTAGGGGTCATTTTACCAATCTTGTTAGAGTTGATCTCCGTAAACCACAGATTACCATCGGGGCCCGTAGTGATGCCTCCATACTCGGTTCCGGGTAATTCTGCTGCATACTCTGTAACTGCACCGCTGGTGGTGATTTTCCCAATGTGGTTGCCACTGAACTCCGTAAACCACAGATTACCATCGGGGCCCGCAGTGATGCTACCTGGTTGAGCGTTAGAAGTTGGCACAGAATACTCAGTAACCGTGCCGGTAGGCGTAATTTTACCTATATTATTGCCTGTTTGTTCGGTAAACCACAGATTACCATCGGGCCCAGTTGTGATATGGAATGGCTGAGAGCCAGAACCGGCTGGTACAGTGAACTCATGAATAGACGGCGTAAAAGCACTAGCTATGGCCGGCGTTAATACTATAGCCATCAATGTTAATACCCAGCTTAATGAGGCAAGTAAACTAAACTTTTTTTTCATGTCTCTTTCTCTCCCTTTAAATGTACTTATGTTTAGTATAGCATTATTTGTAAACGCTGGTACTTCATTAACTAAAGTTCGAATCTATATGGCTGGGCAGGTCTGTCTAGAACCAAAAGACTCCGCAGGTCGCATGTCTTCTTAGCCCCCTGTGTATCCTCCAACAAGCTGTATCAAGAAGTATGACCACAGGATGCTATATGTCGCCATGATTGGCATCGCAAGATATGGCCGACTTTTGATTATAGCGAGAACCATCCAGTGCAGGGGAAAGACCATGAATATATAACGGCTTAGTCCATCGAAATTTCCACTCGCAATTGGAGTTAAAATATACAAGAACGTATAGATTGAGAAGCTCCAACGATGTCGGCGGACCCAGTATATTAATGTTAAGACCAACAAAATGAATCCGATTGCACTAAATATACTGATTGACGACCCGAGCGTACTTATGTATGAGCCACCAAACCGACCCCACGACTTTTCGGCAATCAAAAACTGCACTGGACTACCAAAACTCTGCCACAGATAACCCATATAGCACAAAAGTGGGATGGTTGAGACTGCTGTGAAAACAATAATTTTGCGTATGGGTTCTTTATGCTCATACATCATTATGGCAAGTAGCGCGAGCACAAAAAGCCCATTTAAACGCGTCGTGCATGTCAATGCAGCCAAAGTCGCAGCCAGGTAATAACGTTTTTTTAGGACAAAATATATAGATCCAAGACTCAGTAAAGCAAATAAGCTTTCAGTATAGACCGCCAGAAGGAAGACACTAGCAGGGTATAATGCAAATAAAAGTATGTTTTGAAGGAGAGGTAAGGTTTTATTTTTAAATAGTAAGCTTGTAGTCTTTAGATAGAAGTAGTATGCACCTATTAAACAACCCCAGCTCAAGAATACCGCTGAAGTTAACGGGCTAAAACCTAGCAGAGTTACAGCTCTAATAGTCAACGGATATAGCGGAAAAAAGGCTGTATGTGTTTGTTCCAAGTAGCCAAATCGGGCAATGCTTAGGTAAAAGCGACTGTCCCACTTTGCTAGAATATTGAACGGGTTATGTAGTTCCAATGGATAGTTCGCTAAATTTGAGTGGTTACTCGGGATAACTCGGAGACTATACCAACCCAAACAAAACGAAATAAAAATAAACACCGAACCAAACAAAATTGCCGTTGATATAATGGGGTGTTTACGGTAAACATTTTTGACTGCTAGTGTGAGAGATTGCAACGTACCAACCATAATCTCTCGAGTATATCATTGTCATAGCGATAACGACTAACAATCGTCAGTCGCTCTGAGCATGTAAAAGATCCAATACGAAACTATTCGACAAAGATAATAAATTAGTCGAAGATTTGTCAGCTTACCATGAACTCTGATTTCACTTATGCTAATGTATAAAGAATAAGGGTCTGAAATTCTACTGTCAGATCTGGCAGGGGAGAAGAACTTGAACTACAGTGGGCTACGTCTTAATCTAGCAGCAGTAGCATATTGCATAAAATAATTTTCAAGAGTTAAATCAATGTTATCGGTAGTCACTGATTCAGCAAATAGCTCTCTTGCATAGAGTAGTTCTCGGACTCCAGATTTTTTTTGTGATACCCAGATTTTAGTAGTTTCATCAATTAAATCTAAACCTCGGTAAAATGCTGCCATAGATCTATCCAGTCGACCTTGACGCTTAGCTTTAAGCGCACGTCCAACCTCACTGCCTATATTACCCATCTGATTAAAGACATCCATTTCATCCCAAGCATCAGAGTCAAAAATGTGATTAGTCATGAACTTTTTCTTGTACAATTTCTATTATCTGTTTTTTTACTTCTGGGTCTAATACATCCTTTGAAGGATTTCCTTGTCTGGGCCTTATATTGATCATCGAGTCAAATTCAATAAAATCATCACTACCGTAATCTGCTGGATGAAGATTTATGCCCCATAGATCATCTTGCTTCGATCCGTCTTCCAGTAAATAAGCCTCTCCATCTGAATGCATCCCCATATCTAAGACCATAAGTCTTCTCACTATATCAACATCTGCCTTAACCATATCTCCATACATTTTTTCGGCCATAGTGTGTATCTCTTTAATACTGATATTATTTATCGATTTCATGCCTATATTATAGCAAAAATAGATACATATTGTCCCTATCTAAGTTTTAAGCGTATTGGAATTGGTGATGGTCCCACTAGAAAAACTTTTAACTATGTGGATATAGTTGTTTCTGAAATAGAAGACGTGTTCAATATTGCTATTGAATTCTAGGTTACTTTTATGTACAATACAAATGTACATTAGAAAGGATTAACATGACAATACAAACAACTACAATGGCAGGTGCAAGGGCTAACTTTGCTGAATCATTAGATGCTGCTTCAAATGGCGAAGTAGTACTGATTCAAAGGAGAGGTAAACCCGATACAGCGATTGTTGATGCGGAATTACTTGAAGATTTCCTGTCTTCAACTAATCCTAGAATAATATCA
>CAIYEO010000023.1 GCA_903925195.1 uncultured Candidatus Saccharibacteria bacterium
AGTCTTTCGTCTGGTACTGCTACTGTTCCACTATTGGGTTCAATGGTTGCGAAGGGATAGTTAGCAGCTAGTGCGTTACCATCTGTGAGTATATTAAACAGAGTAGACTTTCCAACGTTTGGAAGTCCGACAATTCCAATCTCTAAACTTTTTGACATAATCTAAATTGTAACAGATACAGAGGTTGCAAGGAAATATAACTCGACAAAACAGTAAAATTATGCTAATGTAAATAGGTATAAATAAAACAAAAATATGATTACAGAAACATTGCCGCAGCTTAAACAACCAGACGTAGCCAAAAGTGCTGAGTTATATAGAGGTGATATTAATGATGCTGTTATCAGAGCGCAACAAATTACTGGCCCAGAGATTGATGAACCTTGGTGGAATAAAAATGTTGGTAATGATGGTTCAACTGAGGATATTTTAGACAGGTTTGATGCGGCCTATGAAGAAGAGGTTACCTCAAAACAACCTGAAGGTGAAGCTAGTCTAATACCGCAGAGAGTTGAGGAGACAGAAGGGTCAATAAAGATTGAAGTTCAAAAAGAAGAAGATTCGTGGGAGCAATATGCACCTATTGGTAGCGCCGAATATGAGCAAGCTAACCAAGAACGAATCAAGGATGGAAAGATTAAAGTAGTAGAGCTTGGACGACCAGATCACTCTATAACATTGGTCGCGTCTGTAAAAGTTGATCCTGAAACAGGCAAGGCCGTCTCTGGACATGAATATAACCCAGAAGCTGAGAGTATAGCAGATACTCAAAAAGCTTTTGAAGAATATTTAGCCAAAACAAAACCAGAAGACCGAGTAGTCATATATGAAGGGGACGAAAGGTTAGTAGAAGACCGTAATGAGGCTATCCAAAAAGCCGCAGATTCAGGTTTAGTTCAAAATTTAGCTAGTAAGGAAAATGTGCCAGCTATTTCTGGCGAGCCATCTACACTAGAAATGATAAGTGTAATGGAAAGACTAGGTATTAAACGTGAAGAATTATTAGCTTTTAGAGTTGCTGTTGGCTTAGAGACTCAAATGTCTAGTGGTGAACCTGACTTTATCGCGGGATATATTAATCACCAGGCTGCTGAATTGGGTATTGAAGGGTTTACTGATTATACAGAAGCCGAAAAGCAAGCAATAGTTGCTGAAGGTAGACTAGATGATATTAAAACTGAGCTAGCTAAAAAAGTTGAAACAATATTACCAACATTAAATGAATTATATCGACCAGCACTAGACAATAAAGACTTATTTGTATTTGATGGAGGTACTATAACCATAAACCCAGAATTTAATATAGATGAAATAGGTCAGATTTGTATGGATAGACTTAATTGGGCTGGTGACAATAGAATTAATGTGGTTGCTAAATTGAGCATGGAGATGCGTGATAGAACTATTTTTCATCGTATCCTAGAAACTTATCGTGATGGTAAAAGTCCATTTGTGGTATACGGTGGTTCACACGTTACAACCATCCAGCCAGCATTAGAAGCCCACTTTGGCAATTAAGCCAAGGTTAATTACCACTCACCACCAACTGCATTCTGCAGTTCTTTTATATATTTAGGCAAGTAGCCGCGTGTTCGTTTGTCTAATGGAGGCATTTCAAAGGAGAGGGTGAATGGTATGGTTGCTAGCTGACGATGCCGATTTCGAGACTTTTTGACATAATCTAAATTGTAACAGATAAGGCTCATTGTTTTGCTCTTTAAAAACGTCGACTTTTATGAGTCTGTAATGTATTATTTTCTTGTATAACTAAAAAATAAAATGTCAGAAACAATAACAACCAGAAATGAGCATTCAAGAAGCCTAGAACAAGCTGTTGAATTACGCGCCGTTCAAACTTTAACCAGACTGGGTGTTTTACTTCCTCTTGATGGATTAGATGTGGCGCATGGCCGAGTAAAGGAAGCTAGCGAAAGTGGAAATTGGGCAGTAGACTCAGACTTCAACAACCAAGGAAACTCAACAGGTAATCGGAATATCAACAATAGGCCAACTCTATATGCAGCCACGAGCGAAATAGCTACCGAATTCGCAACTAAACGACATGAAGCTAAGAAAAGAATCTTTCCTGATAAGAAATTTGAAGAAGAGGTTCATGAAATTATTTCAAGCGATGGTGATGCTTCAATAATTAACAGGAATTTTAGTCCTTCAAGTTTAGATGATGACCAGCTCCAGGAATACCATGAATCATTAAGAGAATTATTACCAGGTTTACTCGAAGCTTCACCTCTAAGCTTTGACGAAAGACATGATTATCCTA
>CAIYEO010000024.1 GCA_903925195.1 uncultured Candidatus Saccharibacteria bacterium
ATGACCATGCATATATATTTAGTAAAAGCTAAGGGTGATACCGACAAACTTGTACCTGAGGAATGGCTAAAAGGAATAAAGTGGTTTCCAGTTAACCAAGCAATTGATAAGATGGAATATGAAGATATATCTAAACTAATGTTAATAGGACTAAAAAGAATCCGTGAATCACGATAACGCACCCTACCAGAAATTTTCAATCGATACTCTCGGAGTAACGTTTGTAAATATTGAATTGCTTGTAACAGCCTTTACTCACAGGTCTTATCTTAACGAACATAAAAGTACGGTAAAATCTCACAATGAAAGATTAGAATTCTTAGGCGATGCAGTGCTTGAGCTAGTTGTTACAGAATTTTTATATAATAACTATACTGAGCAAGAGGGCATTCTAACTAACTGGCGTAGTTCGCTAGTTAGAACTGAAAGTATCTCAGCAGCGGCAGGAAGATTAGATTTTGAATCAATGCTAAGACTGAGTAGGGGTGAAAAACGTGGCACCGACAGAGCTAGAGCTCAAATTCTTGCCAATACTTTTGAGGCAGTCATTGGGGCTATATATTTAGACCAGGGTTATGAGGCATCAAGAGAATTTATTAAACACAGCCTGCTAGTCACTTTTGATAAGATTCTTGAAACTGGTTCTTGGATGGATTCAAAATCTCATTTGCAAGAGTTGGTTCAGAGTCGAGAAGGTCAGACTCCAAGTTACCGAGTTCTCTCTGAAGATGGTCCTGATCATGACAAAATGTTTACTATTGGAGTGTTCGTAAATGGCCAACTTTTAGGCGAAGGAACTGGCGCTAGCAAGCAAATTGGACAACAACAAGCTGCCGATATAGCACTTAAGAAGTTGAAAGAAGTCAAAACTGATTGACTTTTCGCCATATTATCTGTAAAATAACTAAAATTGTTTAGGTAAATAAAACTAGGAAAGAAGTAAGCGAATTATATATGTTAACCATTAGATTACAAAGAACTGGTCGTAAGGCTCACGCAATGTTTAGAATTGTTGTTCAGGACTCAAGAAGGACTCCCACAAGTGGAAAAATCGTAACCCAAGTTGGTCATTACGACCCACATGCTAAAACTATGTCTATCGATCAAGATAAAGCAAAGTTTTATCTTGAGCATGGTGCTCAGCCTTCTCCTAGAGTTGTTAGTCTTTTGAAAATGGAAAAAATTGATTTACCTGATTGGGTCAAAGAAGCACCTAAGAAGACTAAAACAGTCAAGAACACTGAAAAACTTAGAAAAAATGCACCTAAGGAAGAAGTTGAGGCTGAAGCTGAAGCTCCAGCAGAAGTAGCTCCAGAAGTTACTGAAGCTAAAGAAACTCCTGAAGCTGTTGCTGAAACTAAATAATTAGAATTTCTTTTCTCTCTAAAGAATCTTTAGAACTATAGCTAGTCCAACTAGCATTATTATTGATCCACTTATAATCTCACTATATTTCTCTACTTTACTACTTAATCTAGATCCTACTTCCATGCCAAGTAATGCTAAAGATATACTAATTATTGAAATTATTATTATTGCCTCATTAATTGGAATTTTTTGGGAGCCTAAGCTGAAACCAACAATCAGGTTGTCTATACTAAGCGACATGGCTGTTACGAATTGTTGAACTAATTTACTATTACCATTTTTATCTTTAGCAGTATCTCCCTTTCTTGCACCGTAGATTATATATATACCAGTAGCTAGAAGTAGTCCGCCTCCTATCCAGTTTGCATGGCTTCCAAGCAGACCCGAGGCCTTATCTCCCAAAAATAGTCCAGCGATAGTCATTGCAGTCTCGAAAACTCCAATAGTAAGGGCTAATCTAATTTTATGTTTGGCCTTAATACCATTAATACCAATAGCAGCCGATACTGCAAAATTATCTATGCCTGTAGATAAGGCTAGGAGAACTATGGCTAGGATTTGATTCATCTATATAATGCTAACAGTTAACTATTATCTAATCAAAAGCATTCTTAAATTATCCGACAAATTTATGAAAATAGGGTATAATATGGATATTCAGAATTAATAAAGGAGATGAAATAGCATGAGTAGTATTGACCAGCAATTTGTAGAATTTATAGCCAAGTCCCTAGTTACTAAACCTGACGCAGTATCAATCGAGAGAAGAATTGATGAGCGAGGAGTTCTTTTAGAGCTAACTGTTGATCCTGAGGATCTAGGAAGAGTGATCGGAAAGCATGGAGCAACAGCTCAGAGCCTTAGAACTCTACTAAGAGCTCTTGGAACAAAGAATGATGCTCGATATAACCTTAAAATAGTAGATAGTGATCGTCCAGACGGTGAACCAAGACCACAAAGATCTGATGACCGACGCCAAGAAGAAGCACCAGTTCAAGAAACTTCAGAAGAAAAAGCTCCAGAATCCAAGGTAGAACCTAAAGAAGAACAAAAAGAGACTCCAAAGACTGATGATGTCTGGGGCAAAGAAGAACCTGTCTCTGAGGTTGATACTGAATCGGATGATCACAATGATGTAGTAAGCCAAACTCGAAAAGAGCTTGCTGAGCTAGATGATCTTGATGTATAATTAGATAGTCTTAGTAAAGGCACTTTGAAAAATAAAAATGAGCTCATGCGAGCCACAATCCAAAAAATTGTGGGAGCTTTATGTGACAGACGGAACCTCTTAATCGAGGTTCTTTTTGTTTGTGATAAAATATAAGCCTATGAAAATTCAAGTTATAACCCTATTTCCCGGTATGATCAACGAAACGTTAAATTCTAGCATGATGTTTAAGGCGTCAAAAAATATGATTGTCGAATTTGAAGTCATTGACTTAAGACAATTCGGGCTAGGTCCAAGAAAACAGGTAGATGATACACCTTATGGGGGCGGTGACGGCATGTTATTGCGCCCAGAGCCTGTATTTGAGGCCGTTAGACAGGCTAAACTATCTAATAACGACTCTAAGGTAGTTATCATGACTCCGGCAGGTGAGACGCTTAGTCAAGAGCTAGTTCGTAAAATGGCCAGTACGAAAGAAAATTTAATTATTATCTGCGCCCATTATGAAGGTTATGATGAGAGAATATTGTCCATAGTTGACTATAAGTTATCCATTGGCGAATATGTCTTAACTGGTGGTGAACTGCCAGCCCTAGTCCTTGTCGATGCAATTGTTAGATTATTGCCTGGTGTTCTTGGCGGCGAGAAAAGTGCTGAAATAGAAAGTTTTTCAACTCCTAACTTAATCGAATATCCTCAATATACTAAACCTAGAGAGTATGAAGGAATGAAGGTTCCGGATGTATTAGTTAGTGGTCACCATGCAGAAATTGATAAATGGCAAGCAGCTAATTATACAAAAATAGACAATTAAAGTTGTATAA
Organism: uncultured Candidatus Saccharibacteria bacterium; assembly: GCA_903925195.1. The sequence continues at coordinate 3,361 of CAIYEO010000024.1, forward strand.
TAATTTGTAGAATTAAAAGAGGAGTATTATGCGTAAATTTATTAAACCTGTTTATGCTCATTGCGATTTGCCATGTGGTGTATATGACCCAGCTCAGGCAAAGATTGAAGCTCAATCAGTCTTGAATATACAAAAGAAATATAATGACTTGCACGATGAAGACAAGATGCGAGCAATCTTTATCAAAGAACAGAGAGCTGATTTAGTAAAACAGCACTTATGGGTTTTATGGACTGATTATTTTAAGCCTGAACATCTAGAAAAATATCCAAATTTACATGATCTTTTTTGGAGAACTACAAAACAAGCTGGTGAGACAAAGAAATCTATTAATCCTGAGTCGGGTGAAAAATTAATGTCTATGATTGAAGAGATATCGACAATTTTTTGGGATACAAAAAAAGCCTAGCATCATTATGAGACTAAGCCTACGCAGAACCATTGGCCAATCCATGTACCCTAATATAAAGTCGGGCACAATAGTTGTTGCTATTAATATAAAGCCAAGAGTGGGTGATGTTATTGTTTTTCAACATAATGGAATCGATAAGATTAAGCGAGTCAACAAGGTTAGTACAGATAGTCTATCTGTACTAGGAGATAACTTATCTAGCAGTACTGATTCAAGACATTTTGGTAGTATTAGTAAATTAAGCGTAATAGGCAGGGTCATATGGCCGTTAAATTTAAAAAAGGAGATTCATGATAATTTTTCAACCACTTAAGCCAAAAATAGTTTTAGCCATTGGTGCTCATCCCGACGATTTAGAATTTTCAGTTTCTGGAAGTATTGCTAAATGGACAGATCAGGGAGCCAAGGCATATTATCTTATACTCACAGATGGCAGTAAAGGAACAGAAGATAGAGCTACTCTTCCTGATTCTATGATTCAAACTAGAAGGCAAGAACAAATTGAAGCAGGTAAAATTATTGGTCTGACCGATGTTTTCTTTGAAACATTCGAAGATGGTGCGCTAGAGAATACAATGGATCTAAAAAAAGCCATAACTAGAATAATTAGAAAAGTTAAGCCTGATGTCGTTCTTTGTATGGACCCAACTTTTATATATTCAACTGAAAGAGGCATGATTAATCATACGGATCACCGCGCTGGAGCTATGGCTGTTATAGACTCCGTCTATCCTCTAGCTAGGGATCATTTAAGTTTTCCAGAGCTTATTGAGAAGGAGCATTTGCAGCCGCATAAAGTCAAGACAATTTTAATGACTAATTTTGAAGATCATAATTACGGAGAAGATATATCAAATTATTTCGATACTAAGATAAATGCTTTAGCTGCTCATAAAAGTCAGATTCCAGATATTAAGTCTACTTCTAAAATGCTAGAACAATTAATGGCTAAGAATGGCGTTAAATATGGTGCCAAATATGTCGAAGGCTTCAAGCGCCTAGATATGAGTATTTAATTTTCAAATAAAAGAGGATATTGATTCTCAACTGAAAAATGAGATAATTCCAATCTATTATTTGAATTATCCCCAAAAGACTTAAGTATACTTGCTCTTGCTATGCCTATGTTTGGGGCAGATTTTAGTTCTTTAAATTCTACTTTTCTAAGATCTCCTACATCTGTAATTCTTAGCTGATTTCTGGCAATCGATAAAGAGTTTTTAACAATACTCATTTCACATATACTAAATGAGCCAGCTGTTTCTCGCCAGGCCTCAGAGATTGGCTCTAAAGAGGTGTTTGGACGGTGCATTCCTATAGCTAGCCCTATAATTTGAGTAGAGTCATCAATCGATGCTTGAATACTTTCGATTTTTTTACTAACTTGTATGTAAAGTCTATTCATAAGATTACAATTATTTTATTCATTAAAAGCATATGTATTATTGATATATTTTGCTACAATAAAAGTATGCCACATAAAGAAATTATGCCACAAAATAGCCCTGAAGTCAATAGAGACCATATATTCAGTAGTATATTCCCTATGATGGTTTATCTACCTACCGATACTTTGGGTGCTAGAAAAATGGAAGATGCTTTAAATAAAGATATAGTTGAGGGTTCGTCAAATAGACGCGTTGAAGTACATAATGCTGCTCCAATTAAAAATAGCCCATCTGATAAGTAAAAACTTACAAACGGGCTATCAGTTATTATAATTTAGTTATTTATTTTTTGACTGGAACGTCATGTGCAGCTGCTAACATGATTGGTCCAGTTAGAAGTGCGTATAATCCAAGAATCCATACAAATGCAACACCACTAGCTGCGGGCTGGAATAGAACTACTATACCGGCTAATAGGCCTAGTGCACCTCCTATTAAAAGCATTGTTCTCATAGTGCTTGATATCTTTTCTGAGAATGAGATTACTAGTCTAAAGATACCGTTAAAGATTAGTGTAAATCCGATTAGTAATACGAAAGTCGCATAAGTCACTACAGGATGCCTCAGAAGGTAGACGCCAACTCCAAGTTCTAGTGCACCTAGTACAAGCTTAAGAAACCATGATGATGGGTTAGTCTTGATCTGGAAAATACCATTCATTATGTTGATTAGGCCAATCACTAAAACATATGATGCAAACAAATAAAGTAAAGTTTTAATAGTTAGTCCAGGCCAGAAGACTGCAGCTATACCAAATGCAATAGATGCCATGCCCTCAAATATCATTAAGTTTTTTGTAGTTTGATCGATCATAGGACACTCCTTTGATTATTAATAATATTATTTATGCTCTTAATTTGATTATTTGTCAAGGTTTTTTGATTCAGCTTTAAGTGTTCGGACAATGAGAGCGGCAGTAAGAACTACAAGTAAGGTGTTAAGTAGTAATGAAAAACTTAGACTAAAAAAGCAGAGAATAATAATAGTTATACCGAATAAAGACCAATTAATTATTCTACTATATTGTGCAACCCACCTAGTCAGGTTATTTTCTTTCTTAAATATTAGGGAATGCAAATCAGCTGAGAAGATATTTTTAGTTATGTGCCTAAGTTTTATTGCTGATTTATATTGTCCTGTGATCCAAGCAATAAATCCTATGGCCACAAAGACCGCTAAAAGGATAAATGTCTGCTGGTAATATGATTTCATTATAATCGAGTAAGCATCAGAACTAGCCAGCTTATAGTCTGGATTTACATTGTTAAGAATAAATAACTTTATTATTCTTAGTCCTACAACTGTCGATATCATTAGGAATGAATATAGAAAACTAATCTTAATTATTATTATTCTTTTTCTTTTACTAATCCAGATGGCAGCAACTGTTGAGATTACAAAAGCTAGCATCAGGATGATTTTAAGATTAGTTATATTGATAATAATCTTATGTAAACTAGGCAGTAAGCTGGAATTTATTATGACAATGTTGCCAAATTTAGGCGGTAATGAAATATTCTTCAGGAATGATAGTTTAGGATTGCTGATATTATTAGTTACATATTTGAAGAATTGGCTGAGATCGATTGTCCCATTGCCTTGATAGTTAGTAGCTGCTTTTATTATAAGGTCATGACTTTTGGTTAGGGCATTATTCCAAGCATTCTGAACTTTTGGGTTTTCAAAAGTTTTCACTAATTGTTTATTAACCGCTGGCTTTAGCTGGTCAGCAATTGATGGTGCTAAAAATGCAGCTTTTGGAGGAAGTGCTTGAGATATGTAATTCTGTACGTAATTCCCCTGAAACAATTGATCAGTTGTATAGGCGGCAAGTGACTTTTGGATAGAAGGTGTTTTAATTAGAGGACTAGTAGCGGCAGTAAATTTTTGATTATCTACGATTGTATTTGCTGTCCAGAATAATAAGTTACTAGACAATAATATGCCTCCTGCAATTCCTACAAGAAGAACAATTATAGAAGTTCTAAGGAAATTGGAATTTGTTTTATTCTTTTTGCTGGTTGTTTGACTTGACATAATATGTAGACCTTGATTAATTTAGACTATTATATCATAAATGCATAGTAGGAATATCAGGGGGTATTTGTCGGGTCCCAGCAAGTTCTAAGATTTTCATTAAGATTATCAATTTTTTCCATATCGCTATCAGTTATCTGAAAATTAAAAACATCAAAATTTTGTTTTATTCTATCAGGATGCTTTGATTTAGGTATAACAATATTGCCATGCTGGAGACTCCACCTAATCATTACCTGAGCTACTGTTTTATTGTGTTTGGCTGCAATATCAGAGAGAGTATTATCGTTCAATCTCTTGCCGTGGGACAAGGGAGAGTAGGCTTCAAGTGCAATTCCATGCTTGTTACAGAAATCTAGTAATTCTTTTTGGTATAGGAATGGATGAAATTCAACTTGATTAACACTAGGGACAATTTCAGTTTTTTCTAGAAGTTCCTCTAAGTGTTTGACTGTGAAATTACTAACACCAATTGATTTTACTCTATTTTGTTTATACAACTTTTCCATATCCTTCCAGGCAGATATCCTGCTTTTTGTTACTGGATAATGCATTAAGTAAAGGTCTACGTAATCAACTTGTAATTTTTTAAGGCTTTGCTCATATGCTGACTCAACTCGATGATGGTCAAAATTCCAGAGTTTAGTCGCGATAAATATTTCATCTCTAGGGATGCTACTTTTTATGATGGATTTGCCGACTGAACCTTCATTAAAATATATGTGTGCTGTATCAATATGCCTATAGCCATCTTGAAGAGCAGATAAAACAGCTTGAGGTGCTTCAATGACCGGTTTGAGCTGCCAAGTACCAAATCCCAACATTGGAATCTTGATTTTATTATTTAATTTTTTATAGAGCATGTACTTATAATAACAAATGTAATCAACATCAACTTATTTAATAGAATATTTGTTATTATGTTTATGTATGAAAGGTAAAAAAAGAAAAGATTATAAATTTTTTCCTTACGCAAGTAAGTGGATTATTTGGACATATGGTTTGTTAGGTGGCTTATTAATTCCTTGGACAATATATTTAGGCTACTCATTACCTACAAGACAACTAGCAAGACATTGGGATCTTGCCTGGGTTGGACTAGATATTGTTTTAATTACCTCTCTTTTATTAAGCGCATTATTTGCCGTAATAAAATCTAAGTACATCATCATAACTTTAGTAATCACTTCTACGTTGTTAATTCTTGACGCATGGTTTGATGTAGTTAGCGCACGATCAGGAGGGCCTTTTGTTGCTTCCTTAGTAGAGGCACTTATATTCGAACTGCCACTAGCAATCATAACTTTCTCAGTCGCTGTTACCCTTATTAATGATCTAGAATTTGGAAAAAAACGCTAGTATTATTGATTTTTATATTATTAGGTTGTATAAATATTAGTATAAGCTAAATAAAATACAAAAAATGTTTAATAAAATACTAGAAAATATAAAATACCAATCAGATTACCGGCACAAGTTAGCCAGCTTTATAAATAGTGAAAATAAAGAACGAAGAATCCGTAAATTAGGCCTATTTATAATCATATTAGCCTTTTTGATCCAGATGATAGCATTAGTTAATCCTGCTAAATCGAGTGCAGCTTCAAGTCCTAACGATCTAATTACCGGCGGTGTTACATCTAAGCAACAATTAGTGGATTACTGTAACAGTGATTATCACTATGTTGGCCTTATTTATGGCTGGTATGGAGTGACTTGTGCAAATATTGCTGATGCAAGCTCATCAGTTATTACTTTGAACTCAACATCATACAATGGCTCATTATGGTCAGTCGGGCATCTACCTTATGGTCTGCCTTCTGAGACTCCTGTAACAGTCTGGGGAGCAACACTATACTGGAGGATGCTTCATGCTTGGGATACTAATGGTTCATCAAATTATACTGCACTTAAAGTAACAGCAAAAAATGGAAATACATTCTTTATCTTATTTGGTTGTGGCAATCTTGTCTCAATTGGTTTCCCGACTCCTTACACCACACCTGTTCCAACGCCTACACCTACTCCCACACCGGTACCTGTACCCGTTCCTGTCCCTGTCCCTACACCAAAGCCAACACCATGTCCATATAACCCACTCCTGACAATAAAGGACGCTGCATGTCGGCCTTGTGATAAGTCTCAGTCATTCAGTGATTCAACTAACTGTCTAAAATATTCCAAGTCAGCCACTAACATGACTCAGGGAATTAATGATGCTAATAATTCAAAGGCCAATCCAGGGGATATTATCAGCTATAAGTTATCGGTTCAGAATATCGGCAAATTAGCAGTAAAAAGCTTTGTGATACAAGAGAATATAAGCGATGTTCTTGATTATGCAAACGTTGGCAATTTAAATGGTGGGGTTTTAAATTTACAAACAGGTGTTGTAGCCTGGCCAGCTATAAATATTCCAGCTAACGGTACTGTTTCGGAGACATTTACTGTAACTGTTAAAAATCCTGTCCCTAACACAGCACCTGGCAAAGACGATCCCAGCGCTTATAATTATATAATGACTAATGTTTACGGAAATACTATAAATATAAATGTAAATCCTCCACCTACAGCGGTTGTTGCCCAAGCTGCCGTAACATCCTTGCCAAATACTGGACCAGGCTCTAACTTGCTAATAATTTTCATAGTTACATCACTAGCTGGATATTTTTACTACCGCAGTAAACTACTGTCTAAAGAGGCAGAAATTCTTGAGGATATAACCGGTGGGGAGGCATAAATAAAATGAGTGAATATATAAGATCAAAAGAACATTCTCAGGATAACTATGAGATAACTCCTGAGTCAGACATCGAAAAAAATAAGGAAGTTTTAGCTCAGGAAAAAAAAGAAGCCCTTCATGAGAGCCAAGAGAAAGCAAAACAATCAAGAGAAAAGATCCAGGAATTAGAGCAGGAAAGCCCCGAAGAAATAAGTGAAAAGTTCAATAATCAGGATAAATTAAAACATGGAATAGTTCATGTAGATAAGTCTACTAAGCAACACGCTAAGGATGAATATCTTGGAGCTATTAGACATAGGCTAAATAAAACCGAAAAAAGGTTCTCAAAGTTTATACATAATCCTCAAATCAACATAACTAGCGAAGCCTTAGGTAAAACCCTAATTAGACCATCAGGCATTTTAACAGGAGCTATTTTTACTTTAGTAGGCAGTATCTATTATCTTTATATTTCTCATGCTACTGGTTTTCAATATAATTTTTATGTCGCAACATTATTGTTTGTGGGTGGTTTTGTGTCTGGAGTAGTTATTGAGTTTATAATAAAGCTAGTTTTTACTAAGGATTAGTTATAGGCTTTGATTCCTAGCATTTCGGGTATTGTCACGAATGTATAGCCTTGTTGTTCTAGATGTTTAATAACTATAGGTAGGGCTTTGACTGTTTCTGTTCGGTTTCCACCTTTTGAGTCGTGTCCATCGTGGAATATTATTATTGATCCGTTCTTAGATATTTTAATAACATGATTAGCCATTTTTTGACCATTAATGTGAAATACTTCAAATGGATGACAAAATTCACCAGATATTGGTGTAAGTTTGTTATTTTTTAGATTCTTGAGTATAAAAGGGTGCCGAAATAGCCATGGAGAGCGATATAGAGCAGGTTTGAGCCTTAAATATTTATATATGATATCTTGATTGGATTTTATTTCCTTTGTCATTCTAAGGCTTCTAAAATAGTTAAAAAAATTATGAGACAAGGAATGATTTGCAATAATATGACCATCAGCTAATACATTCTTGGCAGTATCAGGATTTCGCTCAATACACTTGCCAACCATAAAAAAGGTCGCTTGAACCTTATGCTTTTTTAGTATGTCCAATATCTCAGAAGTATACGGATCATTCGGTCCGTCGTCGAAAGTGAGTGCAATTTGTTTTTTATCTCTAGGACCATGCCAAATATATTCACCGAATACTTGCGAATATGAGGACATAAAAAGCCAGTATAGGGTAATTATTATGATTGGTATAAATATTATCAGTAAAAGCATTATAAATTATTTATATTTTAGGTTTTCTAGATGATGATTCTGGTACTTTTTCATTTTGAAGTGGAGTAAATAGAATATTGAATAAAGCTATTATTTTTTTATAGATGGTTAATCTTTTACTGTCTTCCCTATAAGCTGGAGCAGGCTTGATGATTACTCTATTGAATATTCTATTAAGATGATAACCAGCAAGATAGTAGTAGAAGAAGGAAACAAAAATATTATAGAATAGTCCTCTATTTAATCTTCTGGCTGATGTTAGGGTTGGGTTATTGAGCAAAAAAACTATTCTGCCCTTATTTTTCATTTGTCCAATCATCGCCATTTCATCTCCGCCTTGAGATAATTTAACGTCGTATCCTTCCCAGGCAGATTTTTTAAAAGCATAGTTAGTGGCGCTAATGTAGAATGGTCTATTTAGTAATTTAGAATATGCATAGGCAGAACCAAATAAAATACTTGTATAAAAATTACCCCACCATGGACCGTCTCTATATTTACAGGGACCAGCCACAGCCACTACATTATTATTCCTCTGAAACATATCATCAATATTTTTTAGCCAATCCTCAGTGTATATAGTATCGGCATCGGTAGAAATAACTACTTTAGCTTTTGCTATTTTAGTTCCAGCTTGTCTAGCCCAGCAAACTCCAGGATTACTCTCGTTAACAATTCTAGCTCCAAAGGACTTAGCTATTGCAATAGTTTTATCAGAACAGTTATTATCCACGACTATTATTTCTATTAATCCATCATAGGTTTGTTTATTAAGTGAAGTTAAGGTTTTTGCAATATACTTTTCTTCATTAAAACAAGGTATAACAATACTATAGTTAGGCTTACTTTTATCCATATATAAGTATAAGTTTAACAGTATAGGGGAATTTTATTAAATCTATTAGTTGTAGCCAAGGCCAGGTAATTCTTTAACTTTTTGATCCTCAGTTAATGAATCCCACTCTATAGCAAGTCTACCTATTTCTCTCTGTATTTCATCAGAATCCATTTCTAATGTTTCTGGATTTTGATGTTGTTCTATTTGTTCGAATTTATTATTCATATCTATTCCTTTTCTTATATAAAAACAGGCTCTTTCGTGTGAGCCTGTTTTTTATTAATTGTTACTATTTTTAGCAGGCTCTAACAAAGTCGATGACAATAATCTTGTTTGACTTATAATTGTTAGAAACCATGCTAAGTATAGTAAAAAATATTTTAGCCTAGGTCAAGCTTTTTTATCGTTTTTCAACAAATGTTAGAGCGTGTCCAACACGTCCAGCTCTTCCGGCTCGTCCAATTCTATGAACATAGTCTTGGTAAGTTTGAGGAAGCGAGAAGTTAACTACATGAGTAATATCTGCGACATCAATACCTCTAGCAGCAACATCAGTTGCAACAAGAACTTTGACTTTGCTGTCTTTGAACATCTTTAAGGCTCTTTGACGAGCAGCTTGAGATTTACCACCATGGATAGCTTCAGAGTCAAAACCTCGGGTTCTTAACTCATCATTTAATTTCTCAACATTCCTATGAGTGTCATCGAAAATTAAAGTTTTGCTAACTGATTCAGAGATTAAGATATCATGGAGTTTACCAATCTTTTCGTCTCTATTTGAGAATGCAACTACGTTTTGGTTAACGTTATCGCTAGTATCGCTAGTTTTAACCATGATATGTTCAGGATCTTTAGAGAACATTTCAATACTAGTTCTAACTTTACCTTCTAATGTTGCTGAGAAGAAAAATGCTTGTCTATCGCTAGCTGTCTGATTAAGAATTTCAGTAATGTCGTCAATGAATCCCATGTCTAACATGCGATCAACTTCGTCTAATACGATTACATTTACATCACTAATCCTAAGAGTGCGTCTTTCGATATGATCCTTAACTCTTCCCGGTGTACCGATGATGATTTGAGGATTTTTTCGTAGATCACTAAGTTGAGGTTGCATTGATACACCACCCATAAGTAGAGCACCAAATAGTCCAGTACCTTTAGCGATTGCTCGGCACTGTTCTTCGATTTGTTCAGCTAACTCTCTAGTAGGCGCTAGGATAATAGCACGACTATTTCTGTCATTAATCAACTTATCTATTACAGGAACTAGAAAGGCTGCAGTTTTACCTGTACCAGTATTTGCGATTCCAACAATATCTCTACCAGTTAATGCTATAGGTATAGTTTTATCCTGAATTGGAGATGGAATCTCATAACCCATAGATGCTAAGTTGTTTCTAATAAGTTCGCTTACTTTAAAGTCAGCGAACTTATTGTCAGGAGTGTAAACTTCTGCTTCAGTCATTTTAGCTGTTTTAATGAATTTGTTTGGGTCAATATATTGACGAGTGTTTCGTTTTGGTTTTGATCGGAACGAACTTGAACGACCGCGCGAACTAGAATAGTTGCGACTATTAAATTGTGAATAAGACATAAAAAATGAATCCTTTTTGTTTAAAGTTGTTTATCGATTGTTCTTAATGAAAATCGAGTAAACTACTACATTCCGAGGATTCATCAAAACAATATTACAATTTTAGCATAAATATTAAAAATAAGCAACACTAAAGGACTATTCCTTTATAATGCCAGCTCTGTATATTCTAGATATGATACCTATAATTAGTAATATTTCTAAACTTAGGAAGCCTAATCGGAAAGTTCCATATTTTAAATCACTACCCGTATAAAGAGCATGAATAAAAACTAATATTGCTACTAGGTAACTTAGGTAGTGAAGTTTCTTCCAGGTTCTCTTGTTGGTGTCTATTAACTTCAGTGAACTGGCAACTATGATAAATATTCCATACATGGCAACGATACCAGAAGCTACTCCCAAGAAACCTAGAGGTAATCCTAGCATTTCACTTCCATTATTATATGTAGACAAGAAGGGAATCAATATCTGTGGTATTGAAAATGTTACAAAGTGATCTAGCAGTAAAAAACCACCATGAATTAGGACTGCTGCGCATAAGGCAAAAGCCAATGCTTTATGAATAGTCCAAGAAAGTATTGGATTTATGAAGCGATAGGTAAAACCAGTTACTTGGCCTATACCTGATATGGTGATTAATATTAGTAGTCCAGCCGCAGTAAAGCCAGATGCTCTTATTATGTACCAAGGCCATGAACTAGAAACTCGACTTTGAATGATTTGAACCGTTGAGCTCATTAGATAGAGGTTATGTATTTGATGCATATTTTACTTAAATTCCTTTTTAATTATAGCTAGGTTAGCGTTATTGTCTAAGCTTTGAATAAAATAACTAGATAGTAAGCCTTCATTAATATAACTATCGGCTAATTTGACTCCATCTATTAATACTACTTTAGCGAGTACGTCTGCATTGGTAGCCGAATTTGCAGTTACGGTTACAGATAGAATATTATTGTTAGTCGGTTTATTGGTCATAGGATCAATGATGTGGTGCCAGTTTTGGTTATTATGGAATCCTTTTCTTTTGGTTACGCCTGATGTAGCTATAGCTATTTTATCGATATTTTTTGGCAAAATAGTGTCTACTAAGAGATCAGCTTGGATGCTACTAGCAATATTTATTTCCCAAGGAACATTATTAATATTTAATCCGCTACAAATAATATCACCTCCTAGTGATATCCAGTATCCATGTAGTTTTTTTGAATCTAGATATTCGGCTAATTCATCTAATAAGTAGCCCTTACCGATTCCTCCAAGATCTATAGCACTATTTTTAGGTATGTTAATCCAGGTCTCTCCCATTTCTAATATCGATGCATTATGAAGTTTTCTATCGCTAAAATCTGGTGAAGATATTTTGTTATCTGTCCAAGAAGTCATATATCCAACTTTTTGTAGAGTCGGTAATATGAATGGATTAAAAAGGTTGTTAGTGAGTTCGGCTAATTCTTTAGACTTAGCTAATATATCTTTCATTTGCTTGCTGATATTAGTTTTTTTTCCAGCATGGCTATTTATATATGTTAGTTCACTGTCTACCTTAAAGCGGCTAAATCTGTTTTCAAAATTAATAGTCCTATTTTTCAGCTCTTCAAATATTTTATCCGCATAATCTTGGTTATTTTCTGTGGTCAAGGTAAAAAAAGCCTTTGAGCCAAGACAGTCAAATTGTTGCTGGAATCTGTTAATCATAGAGTTATGAGACTGATGAAGTCGGTTGTTGGTATGTGTTTTGACTAGGCGCAGGAGTAGGAGGGTTATAGGTCGGGGTGCTTGGCGCAGGAGTCGATTGATTTATGGTAGTTGTAGGGTTCTTTGTATTGTCTGTGTTTACTGGAACTGGATTCTGTGTAGTTTGGGCATTGGCTAGCTTTGGTACAGCTCGAACTAAATCAATTGCCATGAAAAATAGGATTCCAAGAGTTAAAATTCCTCCTGAAAATAGATATGTGTAGATTGGTATACTTCTTTTTTCATCTGCTGAATCATTTTTTAGCTGAC
>CAIYEO010000025.1 GCA_903925195.1 uncultured Candidatus Saccharibacteria bacterium
ATATAAACATAAAATTAATCTTAATAAAAGTATACTAAATATTATGAATTATGCCCAAGAATCACATATACAACACAAAAAGCTAGGTGGAAAAATAGAAATAGCTCTCAAGGATGATTTAAGTACAAAAGATAAACTTAGTATTTACTATACTCCTGGAGTGGCCGCAGTTAGTTCTCATCTAGCGTCTCACCCAGAAGAAACCAAAAACTATACTTGGACAAATAATAATGTAGCAGTCATTAGTGATGGATCTGCGGTTCTAGGACTTGGTAATATTGGGCCCGAGGGAGCACTACCCGTAATGGAAGGTAAAGCCATGTTGTTTAAAAACTTTGCAGGTATTGATGCTATACCAATCGTTTTAAATGTCCATTCAACTGAGGAGATAATCTGTACTGTTAAAGCAATAGCTCCAAGTTTTGGAGGAATAAACCTTGAAGATATAGCCGCACCTCAGTGTTTTGAAATCGAAGAAAGACTTATAAAAGAGCTTAATATTCCTGTCATGCATGATGATCAACATGGAACAGCAATTGTCGTACTTGCTGGACTTATTAATGCCTCAAAGATTACCAATAAACCAATTAAGGATATGAAGATTGTCGTAGTTGGTTCAGGTGCTGCCGGCGTAGCAATAATAAAACTACTGAATGCCTATGCCGATCCAGATATCATCGCTATAGATTCTAAAGGAATTATTCAGCACGAAAGAGGCGACCTCAATCATACTAAAATAGAATTACTAAAAATGACAAACAGGGATCAAGTTAAGGGACCCCTCGATGATGCTATTGTTGGAACTGATGTCTTCATAGGAGTATCACAACCCGGGATATTAACAGATTCCATGATAAGAACCATGAATAAGGATCCGATAATTTTTGCTATGGCCAACCCGACTCCTGAGATTATGCCAGATTTAGCACATAAGGCCGGAGCTAAAATCGTTGCTACTGGCAGGAGTGACTTCCCTAATCAGATAAACAACGCCCTTGCCTTTCCAGGTATATTTAGAGGAGCGTTAGATAATAATATAAATAAGATAACCACTGATCATAAAATCAAAGCCGCTGAAGCTATTGCTAGTTTAGTTAAGAATCCAACTCCTGAAGAAATTATCCCATCCATTAATAACGAACATCTAGTACCGACTATCGCTAAATTAATTATTTAGTCAACGACTCTGTAGACTTCTTCTAGGCTAGTTATTCCAGCGCAGGCTTTTAAGATACCATCTTGTAATAAGGTAATCATTCCATCTTCAATAGCTTTTGCCTGTAATACTTCAGTGGTAATTTCTGAAGGATTCTTCTTGAGTATCTCTCTCACTCCACTAGTCATCTGTAGTTGTTCTATTATTGCTAGCTGACCTTTGTATCCGAAAGGATTCTCAGGACTCTGACCAGCTTTATACAATACTAAATTTTCTAGGTCTGGTTTTTGAGCGCGAGCTGGCATAGTATCAAAAATAGCCTTAAGCTGTGCTTTCAATCCCTCATCAGGTTTATAAGCAATTTTTGTAGTATCATCTAAACGCCTAATTAATCTTTGAGCCATAATGAGTCTAATGGCAGATGCGAAGAGCGGATTAATTCCTACTAGATCTATAAGCCTAGTGAGAGCCGCGGAAGAAGATGATGCATGGAATGAGCTCATAACTAGATGGCCAGTTAGAGCAGCCTGAAGTGCGGTTTTAGCTGTGTCTTGATCCCTAATCTCACCAACCATAATTACGTCCGGGTCAAGCCTCAAGACAGCCCTTAATTTATTAGCGAAACCTGTAGCATCCAAATCACCTGAAACTGGAATCTGAACAACTCCTTCTAAATAATACTCAACAGGGTCTTCTAAGGTTAATATTTTTCTCTCATCGCTATTTAAGGTATTAATTAGTGAATAAAGAGTAGTTGTTTTACCGGAACCTGTAGGACCAACAACCATAACTAAACCAGTTGGATGTCTAATAATACCGTCAACAACCTGCCTCTCAGTATCAGAGAGTCCTAATTTATCTAATTCGAGCATATCGATAGTTGTGTTAAAGAGTCTCATAACAATGTCCTGACCAAATGCTGCAGGTACAACTTCAACTCTTAAGTTAACGTTAACTGCCTCACCCGTTGCCATTGTGAAAGTTTTATTGATATGCCCGGACTGTGGCTCTTCTGCTTGAGTTGAAACATTGGCTGCAATTGCTATAGCGCTAATTACCTGGCGATACTTTTCAAAAGATAAATGAGCAATCGAATGCAATACTCCATCTACTCTAAACCTAATTCTGAGTTCATTCTTTTGATTTTCTAGATGTATGTCTGAGGCCTTAAGCTCATAAGCCTGTTGAACTAGATAGGCTAATATGTCGTCAGCTTTTACAGTATTAAGTGTTTCTGATATCTTACCAACGAGCTGATTCTTATCAAGACCACTAATTTTAATTTCATCATATGTGATTTTCTTAGGCGGATTATACAATTTATAGTAATCGTTATAACCAGAATCAGACATTAGAGCGAATGATATTCTCTGATCAGAAAATCGATCAGTCAGATTTTGCATAGTCTGCTTAGAAGTGGTTGTAGTAATTCCAAACAAAATATTACTTTTATCGGCTCGTATTGGGATAATGCGTAATTTTGTCATCTCATCATTGCTAAGAATATCCGGATATAGTGTTTTTTCTAATAAAGATGAAGTATCAACATATTGAATTCCAATAAGTCTGGCTCTTTTTTCTGTAGATAACTCATCATCGAGTCTAAAGTCTTGGCTCATACAACATATTATACATGAGCACTATGCCAATTAGGTATCTTAATCTATAGTAATTAATTATCAGAAAAATTATATTAGTCTTAAGAGATATAAGAAGCACCCATAATGTTGGTGCAATTCTTAGAACTGCTGAAGGCATGAAGATTAATGAGATAATTTTTAGTGGCTATACTCCCTATCCTAAACTAGATAATGATGATAGATTGCCTCATATAGTGGAAAAACTATCTAAAAGAATAGATAAAACAGCACTTGGAGCCCAATCAAATTTAAATTTAAGCTATGTTGAAAATATAGACAATAAGATTCTAGAGCTAAAACAAAATAGTTATCAGATAATTTCCCTTGAACAATCAGATCAATCGGTAGACATATCTGAATTTGATCCATCGGATAAGATTGTCCTTATTATCGGTAATGAGCTTGATGGAGTTAGTGCTGAGTTATTAGACATTTCAGATAAAATCATCGAGATTCCCATGCTTGGCAAAAAAGAATCATACAATGTAGCATCTGCTACTGCCATAGCCTTATATCATTTAAGATTTGGCAAATAGCACTTTGCTTATGTTATAATTTATATATTATGGCTAAAGCCAGCAAAAATAAAAAACAACCAATCAATCATCGACACAAGCGTCACGGTCTCCATCAGAAAAGAACTGATAAATTCTTAAAGACATACTGGCCTTATTTGCCTATGCTAACAATAGTCGCAATTGGAATAGCTATCAATATTGGCTGGACTCACTTAAACCATAGTCAATCACAGAATGCTATATCTACGATTACTACCAACCAGCTCCTTAAAGACAATAATCAAGCTCGAGATTCATACAATGTAACTCCTTTGCATATTTCAACACCACTTAATGAGGCCGCTCAAGCCAGAGCAAACGACATGGTAGCAAATAATTATTGGTCTCATATTTCACCTTCAGGCAAAACTCCATGGTATTTCATTGATCAAACCGGATATAAATTACAAGCTGCAGCTGAAAACCTAGCATTCGGATTTAGTTCTAGCGACACAACTAATACAGCATGGCTAAATAGTCCTGAACATAGATCAAATCTAATGAATAAAGATTATAGTGATGTTGGTTTTGGTGTAGCAAAAAGCCCCAACTTTAACGGCAAAGGCTCTCAAATAATAGTAGTCGCTCTATATGCAAAACCATCATCTAATACTTCTATTATAGACAGCAGTAAATTACAGGATTTAAGCTACGATAATAAAAATAATACGAACGTTATTGATCTAACCTCAAACACTCAAAAAGTTA
This sequence comes from uncultured Candidatus Saccharibacteria bacterium, assembly GCA_903925195.1. The sequence continues at coordinate 4,062 of CAIYEO010000025.1, forward strand.
GCGCAAACATTCCTAGCTCACAAAATATTTCCAGAATTCAGCTCTTAACTAATGGTAATGCACCATGGAGCTTACTGTTGGGAGCTGTTATAGCAATCCTTCTAGCGACTCTTTTTATTATCAAACATGCTAGAGGTTGGCATAAATTTATCGTCAAAAGTGAAGACTTCATAATACATCACGCCATGCTTGATAGTGTTGCAATTTGCTTAATCATGATTGATCTAATTCTATCCCACGGCACCGGAACAATACTTTAGCTCTATTTAATTACTACGTTAGCTTCTCCTGCCACTAACTTAAGTTCGTTTATAAAACTATCTTCTATAGATACTTTGTTAGGTAACTTAATAACTTGTCGCTTGTCGTCATCACCTATAACTAGTATAGCTTCGTAATCACCAGTGTTGTCATCAATTATAGTTTTGAGTTTCTTGAGTGTTGTCGCATCTGATGAATCCTTAAACTTTATATATACAGATTGTTTATCAGTTAGACTGTTTTCTTGTTTTTGCTTTGGATTTTCAAGCTCATACCTGCTAATCTCACTAACATTCTCTACAGCAAATTTTAGTTCGCTATTTCTCTCGTTCACAGTACCTGAAACTTTAAAGACTTTATCTTTTTGTAGAATAGCGAAATAATCTTTATAAGCTTTAGGAAATAGGACTAGCTCGATTGATTCAGTTAAATCCTCCAATATGACAAAGGCCATCTTAACACCACTCTTAGTCGTTATTGATCTGATGTCCGTAATCATCCCTGCAATTTGAACTTTTTGATCAGCTTTAACTTCAGATAATTTAGATATTGGTTTAGTCGAATTACTTAAATATTCTCTGTAATCATCAAGTGGATGTTCGGTTAGATAAATACCCAGTAACTCTCTTTCCCAGGCTAACTTAGCAGCCGGATTGGGTTTTATATTTTGCTTATCAATTATTAGAGTCGAGGTAGCTGAATTTACTAAATCACCGAATAAATCTATTTGACCGTTTTCTTTTTCTTTTCTGGAGCGAATAGCAAATGCAATTAAAGTATCGAGGTTATATAGCAGTACTTCTCTTTCTTCAAATTTATCGAAAGCTCCAGATTTTATTAAACTTTCTAGAGTTTTACGATTAACTATTCTTGGAGTTATTTTACTAAAGAAATCTTCAAGACTTTGGAATTGCCCTTCAGTTTCTCTGATACTTAGTATTTCATCCACTGCATTAGAGCCAACATTTTTTATAGCCAACATACCGAATCTAATCTTAGTGCTATCGTCCTTAACGATTGCGAATTCAAGAAATGATTCATTAATATCTGGTGGCAATACTGTTATGCCCATTTTTTGACATTCATTAATCTCGATACTTAATCTTTCGGAATCATCGTAGTCACTTGTTAATAGTGCTGCCATAAATGCGCTTGGATAGTTTGCTTTCAAATAGGCTGTTTGATAGGCGATAAGTCCATAACAAGCAGCATGACTTTTATTAAAACAATAGGCTGCAAAATCCTCTAATTGTTTCCAGAATTTCTCCATGAACTTTTTATCAATGCCGGATTTTAATTTAGCTCCGTCAATCATCTTGTCCTTCATCTGACCCATAAGTTTTGCATTCTTCTTACCGATAGCTTTTCTAAGAGTATCCGAATCTCCACCAGTAAAACCTGCTACTTCTTTAGAAATTTGCATAACTTGTTCCTGGTACACTAAAACACCATAAGTATCTTTTAAGGCATTCTCCATCTTTGGATGAGGGTATTCAATTTTCTTTTTTCCCAGCTTCCTGGAAATAAAATCATCAATAAATTGCATTGGGCCTGGACGATATAGCGCAACCATCGCAACAATATCTTCAAATCTTGATGGTTCCAATTCTTTGAGATATCGTTTCATGCCAGCTGACTCAAATTGGAAGACACCAGTAGTATCGCCTTTGGCTAATAATTCAAAAGTCTTCTCATCATCAAGAGGTATCTCATTAATATCTATGTCGTCGCCGTATACTTTTTTAATTAACCTAAGTGCGTTATTGATAATTGTAAGGTTAGATAAGCCTAAAAAGTCCATTTTTAAAAGGCCCAACTCTTCAATTGGATTCATTGAATACTGAGTTGCGACAACACCTTTTTGTGCCATTTCAAGAGGCGAATAATTGACTATATCCTCTGGTGCAATTACTACTCCGGCGGCATGAACTCCATGACTTCTGATTGTCCCTTCAAGCTGAATGGCTAGATCAAATATTCTTTTTGCAGTTTTGTTATTGGCGTATTCATTTCTAAGATCAGGATCTTCTTTTATATGGGTCGAAAGAAGTGTATGAAAACCTTGTACTGGTGGCGGTATCATCTTAGATAACCTATCGGCATCAGCATATGGCACTTCAAGCACTCTAGCAACGTCCCTAATGGCATTTCGGGCAGCCATCCTACCAAACGTCACTATATTTGCAACACGGTCTTTACCGTACTTCTCGACACAATAACTAATAACCTCATCTCTCCTTGAATCCTGGATATCTATATCAATATCTGGCATAGAAATTCTGTCTGGGTTTAAGAACCTTTCAAATAACAAATCGTATTTCATAGGATCAATTTCGGTAATCTTGAGTGAATAGGCAATAATCGATCCGGCTGCACTTCCTCTTCCTGGGCCAAAGACTATTCCTTCATTTTTTCCCCAATTAATAAAATCAGATATGATCAGAAAGTATCCGTTAAAGCCCATAGAGTCAACTACAGATAGTTCATATTCTGCTCGTTCATTAATATTAACTGGTATTTTTTTCTTAATATCATCAATAGAGAGCTTTGATGCATCCTTGACTCCGCCATATCTTAATGCGAGACCCTTATATACGCTCTCTACGAGATATGTCTTTTCATTTTTTCCATCTGGCACATTAAATTTTGGTATTAGTATTTTGCCTAGTTCAATATTCACCTCACATCGCTTAGCTATTAGAGACGTGTTAGTAATAATCTCTGGGTGACTTTTACCCCAACGAGCTATAACTTCATTAGGATCTGTGACATTAAGCTCGAAATCCTTAAGTGACATTCTGTTTGTGTCACTTAGAAAGCTACCAGTCTGAACACAAAGCAATATTTCATGAGCTGTCTCATCAGACTTCTTTAAATAATGAGCATCTGATGTTAGTACGCAATCTATATCTAGTTCTTTGGCTAGCTTAAAAGCTTTTTCCGTGACTAAAACCTGTTCATGCCAACTACTTGGATGCTCAGCATGTCCATGATCTTGAATCTCCATATAGTATCTATCCTTGAAGATAGACTTATACCAAGAGGCAACTCCTTTGGCTTTATCGTATTGGTTTTGTCTTAATAAATCACCAACTTCTCCTCCGATACAACCGCTAAGAATTATCAATCCTTCACTATATTTTTCAAGCAATTGATGATCAATTCGAGGTTTATAATAAAATCCATCCAGATTAGCTATCGTTGAGAGTCGCATTAAATTGCGATAGCCCTGATTGTTCATAGCAAGAATAATTAGATGATAATTTTGTTTATCTATACCAGGCTCTTTATCGGTATGAGACCGAGCAGCAATATAGGTTTCCATGCCAATGATTGGATTAATATCTCGAGCTTTGGCTTCCTTATAAAATTCAATAGCTCCAGACAATGTTCCATGATCTGTGATTGCAACTGAATTCATTCCCTGTTCGGAGATATAATCCATTAGAGCAGGAATTTTTGTTAGTCCATCTAACAAACTATATTGAGTATGATTATGTAAATGGACATAATCTTTGGCAGATAAATTCACAGCAATAAAACCCTCTTTTTAAAAACTTATTGCTATATATTATAGGCCAAAACTAGGTTTATTAGCTAGTCTTTCTCAGGTATATTTTCTTTTTCGATGAAAGTTTTTAAATGATCAATAGATTTTACAGCATCTTTGATAGCTTTATCTAAATCTTCATCTATAGATTCTCCCTCATGGAGAGAAGATAAGATAATACTGATCTTATTTCTGGCTTTAATGGCATTATCAGTCATTTTTTCTAGCTCTTCTTTGGCTTTGCCTTTGAATGATAGACCAATAATCTTAGCTTCAGCCATGAGCTCAGTCATATCTGTATGTATATTTTTTAGTCTTTTTTCGATTTGTTTACTAGTTTTTTGAGCCGTGTTTTTGATATCGCCCCTTGTTTCTTTTCCAGATTTTGAAGCCGTGAGAATACCAATCCCATATCCCAAGATACCAGCTCCGATTGCACCTCATGCTATTTTTTTCTTGTTGTTCATACCGTCCTCCTCTAATTCTTTTTAAAAACACTGCTGTAAATATTCTTCATAAATTTCGTGAAGATTGCTCCACTGGTTATATTCTCAAGCATAACACCTATTTTACCAGCTGAATCAGCAACTTCTTCAAGTTTTTCTGTTATTTTATTGAGTGAAGTTAGAAGTATGTTAATTCTAACGAAAAGGACTATACCTATAACCAAAAAAACCAGTAAAACGACTGAATTAATTATTACTAAGGCTTCAGTAAATTTATCCATATAAAACTACTATTACACTTATTTGAATTTATTGCAATACTTCGTATAGATATTTTTTAAAATCGTCTTTAATGTCATCTCGCTTGAGTGCAAAATCAACAATAGTTTTAAGATATTCTAATTTATTACCAGCATCATAATAGGTACCATTCTCAATCTCTTTAGCTATAATCTTTTTTCCATCAGCAACCATGAGCTGTAGTGCATCATTGGCATAAAGTTCTTTTCCTTCTGGTAAATTATCGGCTGCCTCATGTAGGTAGCGATAGATATCTGGAGTTAGAATGAATCCAGAACAAGTTGCTAGGTCTGATGGTGCATTATCTTTGCCTGGTTTCTCAACAATCTTATCTACTTCTATTATTCCATTGCCAAGATTCTTACCTCCCGCAAAACCATATCGGTTATAATCTTCATCGTACTTAGCCTTAATTACAGATAATATAGGACTCTGATGCTCATTATAGGCATCAATCATCTGCTGGAAACGAAGTGGTTCTGACACTATAAAATCATCACTCCAGGTATATATGAATGGTTCGTCTCCAATAATATGCTCGACATTAAGTAGTGGTGTGCCTGAACCATATACCCCTTTTTGTCTAACATATATAAAATTAGCAAGTTCAGATATTGCTCGAATTTCATCGAGTAAATGTTTTTTACTCTCGCCGCCTTGTTTGAGATTATTAACTAGATCCTGACTTGGCCTATCAAAATGATCTTCAATACTGCGTTTACTATATCCTGTGACTATAACAATATCTTCGATGCCCACCTTAACAAGTTCTTCTACTACATATTGAATAATAGGTTTATCGATAATAGGTAGCATTTCTTTCGGCATAGCCTTAGTCTGAGGAAGAAATCTTGTACCGAATCCGGCTGCTGCTATAACTGCTTTTGTTACTTTTTTCACTACTACAATTCTATCACGAATTGATTTGCTGACGGATAATTTTTTGAGCTAAAGCTGGGTTAGCTTTTCCCTGACTTTGCTTCATTATCTGACCAACCAAAAAGCCAATAACTTTGTCTTCACCGTTTTTAAGATCAACAACAGCTTTTTCATTTTCGGCTAAAACTTTTCTAACAATTTCATTCAACTCAGATTCGTCTGACATCTGTATATAGCCTTTTTGCGTAGCTAATTCACGAATATTTAATGATTCGTTTTGATTACCTAATATGTCTTCGATTAAATCTTTTGCACGATTAGAGTTAAGTTCACCAGCAGAGATAAGGTTATAAATTTCCTCATAATGCTTAGTGCGTTGTTCAACTTGACTAACCTTAATATCCGCATTTTCGCGTCTGAATGGTATTTCGATATTTATTATCCAATTAATAATCTTTTTAAGCTCTTCTGGAGAATTAATAAATTTTTGAACTACTTCAAGATAAGTTATTTCAGTATTTTCAACTTCAGCATCTAAAAGTAACTCCGTTGAATCATTGTCGATATTTGCTCCATGTAATATTTCTCGCCATTTTTCCGGCATTACTGGCATTTGATTCTCTATCTCACTGATGAATTCATCTTCTAATTTAATCGGTGGTACGTCTGGTTCGGGGAAATATCGATAATCATGAGCTTCTTCTTTAGATCTTTGTGAGAATGTCTTTTGTTTAGCATCGTTCCAGCCTCTAGTTTCTTGTACTATTGCTTTACCTAAATCAAGTAGCTCAACTTGTCTCTTTATCTCATAGTCAACGGCCTTCTCGACACTACGAAAACTATTCAGATTTTTTGTTTCGGATCTTGTACCAAGTGTATCGGCATCTTTTGAAACGCTAACATTAACATCGAAACGCATGTTTCCGTAATACATATTGGCATCAGATACCTGGGCATATTTCATAAGTAGATAGAGTTCATGCGCGTAGGCTTTAGCTTCAGCGGAATTATGCATATCTGGCTCCGAAACTATTTCCAGTAGTGGAGTACCGGCTCGATTTAAATCTACAAGCGAATAGTCCTTACCGTCTTGGTGGGTACTTTTTCCAGCATCTTCCTCAAGATGTGCTCTTGTTATCCCAATATTTTGTTCTTCGCCTTCAATCCTTATTTTAACTGATCCACCGAGGACAATTGGTGCTTCAAATTGAGTTATCTGATATCCCTTAGGAAGATCAGGATAAAAATAATGTTTTCTGTCGAAATGAGATTCTTTTTGTGGCTTAACGTTAAGAGCAAAAGCAGCTTTAGAGGCTAGGTAGATAACTTTTTCATTTAGTACTGGCAAAGAGCCAGGTAAGCCAAAACAAATATGACTAACAAGTGTATTTGGAGCTGCTTCTCTAGCATCGTTATCTACTCCTGAGAATAATTTCGTAGCAGTCTTAAGCTGAACATGACATTCAATACCAATAGTTGGCAGATATCCTTGGTATAAATATTTACTTAGTTTTTCCATTGGATAATGCTCCTAAGTTAACTAGTGCTTTTCTGAACCCAACCAATGCTTCTTTGGTATCACCTTTGGTTAGTTTCATCTTCGGATTTGTTTCTAATTTATTACTTAATTTATGAGCAAACCAAACGGCATCATTGTCGATGATCTGTCTCTGTGCTGATACTAATCTTTCGCCCATAGTTCTACCTTTAAAATGTCGTTGCTTAAGAGCTATATCCAGTAACTTATCGGCATCAATAATTGCTTGAGGCCAGGTTTCTTTTTTTGCCAGTAGCTTCTGAAGAGCCTGCCATGAATCATAAAACATTTTCAGATTCATTCTAATCGGTTTGTTCTTCCACGCTAAAAATATACCTAAAATAACTGCAAAAAATGCTCCTAAATAAATGTAGATCATCATGATTGTAATTCCTCAACTTTTTTTGCCAGGCCAAGTAGTTCCTTGTCTTCGCGCTGTCTAGCTATTAGCTGAATACCGACTGGTAATCCGTTGACTTCTTTAACTGGAACGCTAATAGCTGGAATTCCAGCCAGCGATGCTCCTACCGTCATAACATCCGAAAGATACATCTCAAGAGGATCAGATATTGCACCAATTTTAAAAGCCTGAGTTGGGGCAACTGGGCCAACTAAAAAATCTACTTTAGAAAAAGCATCATTAAAATCATTGACTATTTTAGTTCTAACTAGTTGAGCTTTTTTGTAATAAGCATCGTAATAACCGCTACTAAGTACATAAGTCCCTATCATAATTCGAAGTTTAGCTTCAGTACCAAAACCAATAGCTCTACTCTTAAAATAACTTTCAGATAAATTTTGTGCATCCTTATAGCTATATCCAAATCTTTGGCCATCATACCTAGATAAGTTTGAACTTAGTTCAGCTGGACAAAGAATATAGTAAACAGCTAATGAATATTCTAAAACTGGTAAGCTGACATCTATAATTTCAGCTCCGGCCGATCTTAATTGTTCTATGGCATCTGTGACTGATTTTCTAACATCTTCATTCAAGCCTTCGCCAAAATATTCTTTTATGATTCCGATTTTCTTTCCCTTGAGGTCAGTATTTAAGTCTACATAACTGCCTTCTTGTCTATCGATAGTAGTTGCATCAAGTGAATCTTTGCCAGATATTATATCTAGCACAAGTCCTGCATCGGCTACGTTTGCCGTCAAGGGACCTACGACATCTGTACTACTTGCCATTGCCACTACTCCGCTTCTTGAAACGAGTCCATAGCTTGGTTTTAAGCCAATACAACCACTAAATGAAGCAGGTTGCCTAATAGATCCGCCGGTGTCAGTTCCTATGGAAAAAGGAGCTAATCCAAGCACCACAGCTGCCGCTGATCCTCCTGATGATCCTCCAGGTACTCTAGATTTATCATGTGGATTTTTAGTCACCATAAAATCACTATTTTCGGTTGATGCACCATGACCAAAAGCATCTAGGTTAGCCTTAGCTACACAGATGGCACCTTCAGCCTCAAGTCGTTCAACAGCTGTCGATTGATATGGTGCATGAAAACCTTTGAGAATATTACTTGCTGCTGTAGTTTCGGAACCTAGAGTTAATATATTATCTTTAGCTATAAATGGAATACCGGCTAATCTACCCATATTTTTGCCTGATTTAATTGCCTCATCAATAGACTTAGCTCTTTCCAGTGATCGATCTTTAATAACAGAAATAATAGCGTTATATTCCTTATTATCTTCAATTAATTTTAAAGATTCAGAAACTAGATCAATAGCGCTTATTTTACCAGCATTAACTTGATCACTTAAATTGGATAGGGAATCCCACTTTTTCATTCAATCATTCTCTTAACTTTTATAAGGTTGTTACTAGTATCTGGCAAATTACTCATGAGTAATTCTTTGTCTAGCTTATAATCAATTGGTTTATCTTCTCTAGTTACGTTGACTAAGCCAGTAACCTGATAAGTCGGCTTTAATCCGGTTACATCTACTTTATCGAGCATATTAACATACTCAAGTATTGCATTGAGCTCGTTGGGTATATTATTTAATTCTTTTTCGTTCAGCTCTAGCTCTGCTAGTTTTGCCAAATTTAGAATATCTTTTTCAGAAAGTTTTACCATATTTTATATAAATATATCAGAGATTTTGGATTCTGTTTAGCCTTTCGCTTTAATATCTTCAATTATATCTCGAAGTTCTGCTGCTTTTTCAAATTCAAGGTTAGCTGATGCTAGTTCCATTTGAGCGCTCAAATCTTTAATAATCGACTTATATTCATCTTTAGGAATTTTCTTAAGATCTAGCTTAACTCTTTTGGCTTCCTCTGGCAAATCAGGTCGCATGCCTTTTTCTATTGCCTTGGAAATACCCTCAGGAGTAATGCCATGCTCTTCGTTATAAGTAGTTTGAATAGCTCTCCTACGATTAGTTTCATCGATGGCCTTAGTCATGCTTTTGGTCATATTATCGGCAAACATCAGAACTCTACCGTCAACATGTCTTGCAGCTCTTCCGATAGTTTGTATCAAAGCCTGTGAGCTACGCAAAAAACCTTCTTTATCTGCATCCATAATTGCGACTAATGAAACTTCAGGTAGATCAAGGCCTTCTCTTAGTAAGTTTATCCCAACCAATACGTCGTATACACCAAGCCTAAGATCACGAAGTATGTCTGTCCGATTTAATGTTTCTATATCAGAATGAATATATGCCACTTTCATTCCAAGATTTTTTAGATATTCAGTGAGATCCTCTGACATTCTTTTTGTCAGTGTTGTTACAAGGACTCTTTGATGTTTAGCGACAACCTTATTAATCTCTTCAATTAACTTATCTATCTGCCCGCTAATCGGTTGTATTTCAATTGATGGGTCAATTAAGCCAGTTGGCCTAATAACTTGGTGAATAGGCTCAGGTGACCTTGTAAGCTCATATTCAGCTGGGGTTGCGCTAACATAAACTACCTTATTAATATGTCTTTCGAATTCAGTAAATGTTAATGGTCTGTTATCTAGGGCTGAAGGTAGGCGAAAACCATGCTCCACCAATACTTCTTTGCGGGCACGATCGCCATTATACATACCTCTAATTTGAGGAATTGTCATATGAGATTCATCTATAAACATCAATGCATCATCAGGGAAATAATCTAGTAATGTGGCTGGCTGTTCTCCTGGCTGACGATTTGTTAAATATCTTGAATAATTTTCAATACCTTTAACGAATCCAGTTTCTTCAAGCATCTCAAGATCGAACCTTGTTCTTTGGGCTAGTCTTTGGGCTTCAACTAATTTATTTTCTTTTTTAAATTGAGTCAGTCTATCTGCTAATTCATTTTCAATATTAACGAGTGCACCTTTCAATTTGTCGTATGGAGTAACGTAGTGACTTCCTGGAAAAATGACGACTGAGTTGGGCTTAGCTAGAATTTCTCCAGTTAGTGGATCTATCTTTGTAATTCTATCAATTTCATCTCCAAAAAATTCTATTCTATAGGCCAGCTCTTCGCTTGCTGGATAAATATCTATAACATCGCCCCTAACCCTAAATGTCGAACGATGAAAATCGATATCATTACGTTCATACTGGATATCATTAAGTTGGCGCATTAGCTTATCCCTGACCCGAGTTTCCCCTTTAGTGATGCGTATCGAAAGATTACTATAGTCTTCAACTGAACCAATACCATAAATACAACTAACACTGGCTATTATTAATACATCCTTACGAGACAGTAAAGCATCGGTTGCTGCGTGACGCAGTCGATCAATTTCTTCATTAATCTGAGAATCTTTCTCAATATAGGTATCGCTTCTGGCAATATATGCTTCAGGTTGGTAATAATCAAAATAACTAACAAAGTAGTGAACGGCATTATCTGGAAAGAATCTCTTAAACTCACCATATAGTTGCGCTGCTAATGTTTTGTTATGAGATAAAATAAGAGTCGGTTTCTGTATCTGAGAGATTACATTAGCCATTGTAAATGTTTTTCCAGACCCAGTTACGCCAAGTAGCGTTTGTTGTTTTTCCCCAGCTCTTAGACCACTAACTAGTTTCGCAATCGCAGCAGGCTGATCACCAGTTGGTACATAATTACTCTTTAATTGAAATTTAGACATCTTTATATTATAACAGGTAAAATATCATCCTGCTCTAGGTGGTTTTGGTTCATGTTTATAGAACCAATCTTCGTTATATTTACTTAGGTCTTTTTTGAGGTCTATATATTTTTCATCTAGAATATCAATAATTTTTTTTACGAGTCTTTCAGGGTTATCGTCATATACAACTAAATGCTTGGAAGGTGGTTCAAGTATTTCCATTAGAGTTGGTATTAAATCAGCTGTTCCTCCACTACCAATCAAAATACCACATGGTTTACCTGCCTCAAGCGCAGAAGTAAATTCATGAAGACTTCCAAATCTACCACCAACCGTAATTAAGGCATCAGATGACTGGACTAAGTACAAATCTCGACCAACATAGTGTAAGCCTGTAAAGTTTATAAAGTTGAAGCATGAATAAGGCAATCTATATTTCTTCAAATGCTCAGTAAGACTTGCGGCTGGAGAAAAACCTATACTAACTCCTCCAGCTTTACGAGCAGCATCAGCTGCGTAGTAAGGTAATCCTACAGTAGCACCAGTAGTCAGTGTTTGTCCTGCTTTAGCAATTGCAACACCTAATGCTATTGCGTCTTTGTATGAACTTTTAACAGTTTCTCCGCCGGCTGCTCCCGAGATACAGATTGAGTATTTAAGACTGGCTGATTCTTTTTCCATAATTAAAGTGCCGGCATTAGGTTAAAATCAAATTCATTAGGCTCATCATTAATAATAAGCTTTTGATCTACTTGATCGAGTATAGATTGCTCTAGATTGCTCTGGCTGATATATCGAAGCATCAGTTCAATCCAAAGGCTATCTCTAAAATGACTATTACATCTATCTTTATAGGCTAGGTTATTAATTGAGTTTATTGCCACGTCCTTAAGATTAAATGACGTTATATCTAACTTATCTTTATAAGCTAGATATTCTGTACCCATCCAAAAATCTAAAGACGGATGAACCCTAGACAAAGTTTCTTCTATATTAATAAGGCCAATATCTTCCTTTTGAACATGAGGCTCAAATAGTTCTATAGGAAATTTATCTTGGAATCGATTATAAAATTTTTGGATTAAATGCCATGGTACATCCTGACCAGCAATTAAAGCCAGTGACTCTGTTTTGCCTCTAGAAGCGTTAGCAATAATTTCGCCAAAGTTATCCTTAACCTGTTGCAACTTACAAAATACACTATGGATTCTGAGTTCATTAATGGCATCAAGAGCAAAAATAATACTTGTCATGACTAGACCGTCAACGTTTTCGGGTAATGGTAGGATTATTACACCTCCGAGCTCCCGACTGGAAATGACTGTAGTATTACTAGATTGACTAATCTCTCTAGCTAATGCTTGCCAGCGAATTGTTGCTTTTGGCTCTAGCACCTTTATAGGAGTCTCTTCAAAATCTCCTGGATTTAGGTTTTTATATAAATCATAGTATTGATTTTTCCATTGCTCAGACTCTACGGCCATTGCTGTAGCTAAGATAATAGTAACTGGTTCTTTTTTTAAAATTGAATCAATTGATGTATAGCCTAATTTCTTAAGTAAAGTTTTTGGTGGACTTAATCGAAGTTGTCTTTTGACTACACTATTTTTCAAACAAAAAGTAGTTTTAGCGCCAATAATTTCTTTCAAATTTTTATATATCAGAGAGTTTAGTGATTGCTTAGAATCTAATTCTAGGAGTGAGTTTTCGACTAATTTATTATCTCTTAAAAACCTTTGCCTTAGTGATTCAAAAAGTTCTTCTGAGGTTGTATCCGCTGGATCCAAACCCATCTGACGAATTTTTATTTTTGATGCTTGCTGTATCTCAGTACTAATTTTTATATCTATCGCCGGTTCTCCGGCTGCTTTTTCTAATAAGCTTAGATTAAATAAAAAGCTTGGATTATATATTCCTAAAAATTCTGAAAGTATCCTTGACATAACTACTACCAGATTAACATAAGCAAGATATTAGTTGAAGATTTTTTATTAAAATTTAGAAGCTTTATACCATTCAGGTGCTTTTTTAAGAAACTCTTCTAAATGATGTTCGCTCAATAAACCCTCTTGTGCTCCAATTTTTTGAACTACATTCATAGAATTTATAGGTGCCCACTGCAAAGCTCCCTCAAGGTTATTACCTTTAATAATAGCTGCTATGAATGTTGAGGTAAAGGCATCACCGGCTCCAGTTCTTTCATATGGAGGAGCAATGTCTGGGTATATTGGCATCTTCAGCCTTGTATTACCGTCAGAAGCATAGGCTCCATCATGGCCGTCAGTGATAACTACTATCTTAGGACCAATGTCATGTAATTTGTCTAATAAATCGTGTAGGTTGTGATAATCGCCTCCGGACACTTGGACAGCTTCTTCTCTATTCAATATTAAAACTTCAGTTCTGGCATAAATCTTTTTCAATCTATCCTTACCAGCTTCTATCTGAAATGTTCCAGG
>CAIYEO010000026.1 GCA_903925195.1 uncultured Candidatus Saccharibacteria bacterium
AACCTCCCTGTTATCTCTATCGGTTTCCACAGTGGCAATTGCCCACATTGTACCAAAAACAGGATCCTGACTGGTATTGTCTGTAACTGAAATTGCAGATCGGAATTTCAATATGTTATTACTAATTAATGGTTATATGCTAATTACTTCAATATGTTATTAGTTCCTATTTATCTCATATAAGCTATATATTTTAAAGTATTTTATATTCGCTTAAAAACAAATTGAAGAAGGAAAATGAAATACAACGAATATATATAGAAAGGAATAAAAATAGCCATTATCGTTTAACGCGCGACATCAATATTTATTGATTAGTTATATAAGAATCATACATAGATACAGCAACAAAAATTATTATTCCATATATATACATACCTAATAGATATATACACATATACTACTTTGTTTATCCCCATGATCTAATGGTTATTGTTACTATACGCAATAAAAATGGTCTATGAATATACATCGGTGTAACACGTTAAGTTAATATAGGTACGAAAAAGTAAAAATATGCACAACTGACAACCAATAATAACAAACAATTGAGTTAGTAAAAATAAAACTCCTAATTTAATAAAACCATATTAACTAACTAGCTTCGTAAAAAATAAAGCTACAAATTACCTTAAACAAGTTAATCAAATCAGTAAGTAAAGTCCGACTAAGTTTTTACCAACAATTAAAAACTTAGACAAGCAATTGTCCAAAATTTAGTGCAAAATTCTGACTTAAATATAGTTAATTTGCAAAGAGAATGCATCTCAAATTCAACAAACAATTCAAGTCCAAATTAAAATCAAATCATCCAAAATATGCTCAGCCAAAGAATTTACGAAATAAATGAAGCAATATGGCTTCCAGATGGAACCATCCGTGAGACATCACTCAAGTACCGACGCCTCCATCGAACATTAACTCTCCTAGCCACCGCTCGCCATCCTATGCTTACCCATGTGCACGAAGCCAACGAGAACCGCCTTAGTCAAATACTCAAAGATAACGCTATGATCGAGTATATGAATCATCACGAGAAGATAAAGCTATACCACGATTTCAAAGCCGAGTTCCCGATTGCCATGCTCGAACTCATCAACCCAAGCTTAGGCCGCGACGCTGAAGAACGAGACACGATGACCAACGAGTTACTCAACGAAATTGAATACAGCTTCACCTCCTTCCCCCACCAATTGCCATACCCGATCTTACGAGCAACCAATATTCCAACCATCACCATTGACAAATCAAAAGACGAGCAATCCGACGAGTCAACTGCGATCAACATCGATAGACCAAGAGGCTCGTCAACCCCATCCCAGTCACCTGATTCGACGCTATACTCACCAGCTTCACCGACTCAAACACCAGAAGCAGAAGATGAAGCATTCGCCCCCATCGTAGCTATAAACCAGACTAGTGAGGACGAAGGACGCTATAAACGAGAAGACTTTTCAGCAGTCAGACGTACCAGCAAACGCCGCCGTATTGTTACTCAAATCAAAATATAATTTGTTGTTTTAAATTTATTTTAATTAATGTTAAAATGTTGTTTTTTTTTTTTTTTATATAAATAAAATGTGGCGTGCAATATTATATAAAAGCAATGAGGACATTGCAGTTATTTAGCGGTTGGGGCCTGTTATGCGGAATTGGAATCTAGCCATTGGCTTGACTCCAAGTACGCATACCTTTCTCTTTCTTAATAAATAACCCCCCCAATGCGGTCTCTGCACTTTAAAATATAAATAGAAGATAAGATCACCTAAAATCACTCTCGGTTAACGATTTAGATAAAATCTAAATCGTTTACAGAGAATAACTATCTATTATCGAGGCGTATTCCCATTAAGTTGACACTTTAGTTCTCTTGACAATTTCATCAAGATAACCCTAAGTGCTCTTAAGAGAAATACCCGCACGCTAGAATTTGATTTGTTACGATTATTCCTATTGGTTAATCATTTTATTCTTATTACTTCTTATTATCATTGTTAACGAATCATAGTAAAATGATTCCCTTGTGACGTTTCTCTCTATAAATAAGAAACGCACAAGTAAGTAAAAGTTCAGTCTTAAATATTTGTATATTTTATTAATTTTAAATCATCAATAAATATTATAATCAAAAGAATTATTTAGTTTAGCTTCCTTCATATTCATTCAGTCAGACACAGCTTACTAGTACTAAGCAAATCACTCAGAATCATCAACACTTCTAATAGTAATCAACATAATAAACCTAAGCCCGCTCTAGTGTTTGCATACTCGGCCAAGTAGACCAAGCAACGAACCGCGCTCCTTATTCCTCCTGACGTACGCTTTACATAGATCCTCGCGAATTCTATTGAAACCGTACTCCTATAGTAATTAAGGTTAAGACTTATAACAATTATTTAAGGACTCTAGTAATATTTAGGTAAAACCTTTGGTTCTCCCTAATATTTGGTAGCAGCGAATATAAGTTATTCTATATTTGAGTAACAGATCCGTACAGATCTTAATAAGAGCCGTACAATTAAGTGACTTAGTACGTACAAGTCAAGATATTAAGAAAGTTTCAGCCAAGACCAAGGTAATAGTTTACATCTGAGTCAAGAAATTAAGATTAAATATATAGAAATAAAAAATAGGATAAATTAGGTAAAATTAATCTAGTTTTACGGTAATAATCAGTTTAGTATATCCAAGGCAACTCAAGCGTTGTATCTGAGTGAATAAATTGAGAGATTAAGTAAATAGAATACTAGAATAGGATAAATTAGGTAAAATAAATCTAGTTTTA
>CAIYEO010000027.1 GCA_903925195.1 uncultured Candidatus Saccharibacteria bacterium
AAGAAAAATTCATTAATAACTAATGTTCAATATAGGAATAACGATAAAAAAGATATAGATAATTTAACAAGTTTTTCTATTCATCGTAGTACACAAATTAATATTCTAGCTGATATTATAGAGTCATTGAGTGCTAAACAAAAGCAAGAACTTTTATCAACTATTCTGACTAATGTTCAATCGTACATACTAAGGCAAATAGATTTAGAAAATTCAAGCGGGTTAAAGAATTTTATTAGACATTGTGAAGTTTTGTCAAGTAAACATGATTTATTAGGTAGAGAAGATCTAATATCAATAAATAACGTCCTAGGAATTATATATTATTATTTAGGTAATGATAAACAAGCAAAAAATATATTAGAAGAAAATCTGAGCAGCGATAAAGAAGATCAAGAAACTGCTTTAATATTGACTCATTTGGGAGCAATCTACAGAAAGATAGGTCAAGACTATCAAATGGCTATTAATTCTTTAAAAAAAGCAATAGCCATTTATGATAAAATATCACCGGATAGCGTAAGAGAAGGACTTGCCCTGACACATTTGGGTAATACATATAGAACTTTAGGTGATTTTCAAAATGCTATAGAAGCTCTGCAAAAGAGTGTAAATATTTATCATAAGCAGTCGGGATATTATGCCGGAGAAGCAAGAGCGTTAGGATACTTGGGAGTAGCATATCGTGAGCAGGGAGATCTTACTAAGGCTAAAGATTTATTAGAACAAGCAATAAATTTGTACAATAAAGAGAAGTATCCTAAGTACAGTTCAGTATATGCAGGAACTTTAGCTCATTTAGCTATTACATATAGGATGATGGAAAAATACGGTAAGGCTAAGAATATATTAGAAGAAAGCGTTAAGATTTATAAGCAAATTAGACCTGAGAATCACCCAGATATAGGAAGAAATGTATTAAATTTAGGTATAATTTATGGTGAAATCAAAGAAAATATCAAAGCGAAAGAATTATTAGAAAAAAGCCTGAATGATTATGAGAATAATTACGGTAAAAGTCATATAGAAACCGGCAAAGTGCTGAATCATCTAGGAAGATTTTATATATTAGCTAAAAATTATAAAGGTGCTGAGGAATCACTAAAAAGAGCAAGCGATATTTTGCAACAAAATTCTCACCCGGAAAGTTATAGATCCTTTGAATTGCTAGGTGATTTATATATTAGTAAGAAACAACCTTTATTAAATAAAGAGGCAGCAAGAACTAATTATAACAAATCATTAGAATTAGCTTTAAAGTATTTTTCTGAAAATTCTATAAATGTTAATAGAGTAAAAGGTAAAATTAATAACTTGGAAATAAATAGTTGAAAATCCAGTGGTAATTTTAATGGAATACACGTAAGAATCACTAGAGCAAATATTGGGGGTATATTAAATAGGTGACTTATGAGATTTTATAAATCTAAATAATTAAATCTCGTGGGTATATGAAAAAAGGAAGAGCAAAATACAAGTTAATCGGTTTCTATGAAAACTTTAATAATTCGGGAAAGTTGAAATTAAGACTAGCT
>CAIYEO010000028.1 GCA_903925195.1 uncultured Candidatus Saccharibacteria bacterium
TGGTCCACCAGCAGCTGAAGGGTCGTATGAACTCACCTTGCTATAACCGTAAGATCCATCTGGGTTGAATTTTGAGAAATAACCAGACCAGGTACCGCCGTTATTACTCGAAGTATAGTGATCTGTACCATTTGGTCCATCGAGGATTACATTACCTCCAAAATTACCAGAAACAAATATGTCATCATTCGGATCGATTACAAGTCCACCAGGCGAAAAACTATCTCCGGAAGATGAACCGACCTGATTAGTAGTGATGTCCGTCCATTTATAGTTACCATTTGTGTCGTATTTGGTCAGATAATTTGAATAATTAATTCCATTGTCTGCTGAAATCTGGGTATTTGTCTGATTGAAACTAATAGTTCCAGAAAAATAACCATTTGTGTAAACATTTCCACTAGAGTCTGTAGCAATATATTGATTAATATTTACGGACGAGTTATCTTGCATGGCATTTATTTTAGTCCAAGCGTATGATCCGTCACTATTATATTTTGTTATAAATCCTTCAGGTGCATTATATGGATTTGTTAATATATCTGTTCCAGGATTAACTCCATCATAATTAAAACCAACTTCACCCATGAAAAAGCCTGTCACATAAGTATTCCCATTTTTATCTGCTGTCACTCCAGTTCCCTCAGACCACGAACCATATGCTCCAGCTGCACTAGTGTCATTATATTTTATATCCTGGAAAACTCCATTGTCATTGTATTTAGCGATATAGTTAGTACACCTTGGAGTTGTTAGTGCAATGCTATTGATGAAATTTACTGTTCCACAGAACTCGCCGGTAGTAAATAAGTTATTGTTTTTATCTACCGCAATATTATCAGGAAATATTACTCCGGTACCAGAATCAGCTACATTACTCCAAAGAGTAGAGCCATTGGTGTCAAATTTTACCAGAAAAGAGGTCCAGTCTCCAGAAGTAATATTTGGGTGTAATCCACCTGGTCGATTTTGATCTAGAAATGTAGTAGAAGGTGGAATTATATTATTGTTTTGAGTTGCTTTAGAAAATCCATTTATGCCAGGTAGCGATACTGTTCCATTTAGGCTACCATGTATAATTATATTACCACTAGAATCCGTAGTAATTCCTGCAGCATATGCCGTACCACCAGCAACATCGAGAGTCTCAGTCCACTGATAAACACCTGCGCTAGTATATTTAGTTAGGAAAATATTATAGTTTGTTGATGTAATAGAAGTAGACGGATCTGATGGGTTAAAAATCACTGTCCCATTGAAATAACCATATACATATACATTATTATTTTTATCTGTAGCTACATAATCAGCTTCTGCGCTACCGTTAGTTGCGTCAAACGTTCTCGTGTAATTGTAGGCCGGCAGGGTAGTAGCCGCGTGAGCTTTTGATACATTCGCAGTTAATAATGGGACAAGAGTTAGTCCAATAAGTAATATTGAAACACCTATGTTTCTTGTTAAGCTGATTGATGCTTTAAATTTATTCATTACTTATTATTTAGCCCCTATTTAAGTTTATTAGTTCTTGTTTCTCTTATTAACTAAATAACCACCAGTTATTAACGAAAGGGCTATAAATAAGCTAGAGTAGAGAATTATCTGATTTGCATTATTGCCTTTTGCAAATCCAGTGCTTGGGGTGTTTGGGGTATTTGGTGTTACGACAGTTGGAGTGTAGACCTGCCATTTAGTCAGGAAGCTATTAGTGTTAGTAGAGTCATTTTCATCGGAGTTATTTATACCATTGAAGAATACTGGCCCGGTATAGTAACCTGCTGAATATAGGTTTCCAAATGAGTCTACATTTAAATTATATATATATGAATCTGCTGAAGCTGCATCACCTGCATTAGTATCAGATGAATGTACTTTACTCCAGACATAGCTCCCGTCAGAATTATATTTATTTATAATGCTAGTTTCATTAGTTCCAGAACCGAGAGATGTATAGTCGGCAGTACCATTTGGCCCATCAAGCAATGCCTCACCTGAGAATTGGCCACCAGTATATACTCCACCCAATGGATCGGTAGCTACTGAATTAAAAAATGAATAATCATTCAGGTTTGAGCCTGTCTGATTGGTAATAATCTTCGTATACTTATAATTACCACTATTGTCATATTTTGTTAAATAGGCCGATTCGTTTGATCCATTATCCGAAGAGTTCTGAGAATCTGAATTATCAAAAAGTGTATTACCGGCAAACATTCCAACAGCGTAGACATTATTGTTTAAATCTGTAGCTACACCTGTTTGTATGTTAACCACTCCAGATTCAATTGAATTAGTTTTGGTCCATGCATATGTTCCATTGCTATTATATTTAGTTAAAAAGCCCGTTGGATTAGTAATGTTAATATTTGTTATTGGGTCAGTTCCTGGATTAGTCCCATCGTAATTAAATCCAATAGTGCCCATGAAAAAACCAGTAACGTAAAAATTTCCTTTATTGTCAGTAGCGATGCCGGTACCCCGGGTAAATGTATTGTCATAAGTATTAGACGATGAATCGTTATATAAAATTGATTGATAAATGCCGTTATCGTTATATTTTGCAACGTAACTGGAACAATTAGTAGATGTTACTTGCTCGCTTGGCGTAAAATTAACTGTTCCGCAAAATGAACCGGCTGTATAGATGTTGTTATTAGAATCTATACTCATTGATGCTGCATCGATATTTCCAGTACCGTTATTATTCGCAACATTAGACCAATTAGTATTGCCATTTGTGTCGAATGATACTAGAAAAATAACATAATTTGAACTTGGTTCTTTGGGGTGAATGTTAGAAATGTACTGATTATTGTTTTGTAGGGCTGGGAAAATAAGGTTACTAGTTGGTGATGTTTTTGTAAAACCATTAATGCCTGGTAGTGAAACCGTTCCATTAAAATCACCGTAAACTAGCACATTGCCATGGCTATCGGTTGAGATGCCGTAGGAGTATGAATAGCTAGATTCTGAGTTAGTTAATGTTTTAGTCCATTGGTATGATCCGTCACTGTTATATTTAGTTACAAATACATCGTCAGTCGATGAAAATAAAGTTGAGCTCCCAGTTTGACCTTCTGGAATTGTATTTCCTGGATTGAAATTAACTGCACCATAGAAAGTTCCAGTGATAAATACGTTGCCAGATTTATCACTTGTGACGTTTTGGGTGTAGGCATTGCCGTTAGTTGTATCGAAAGACCTCGAATATTTGTATGCGGGCAGAGTCGTGGCGGCACTAGCTCTTTTGTTGCTAAGGTTTAATACTGGTACAAGGGTAATAGCTATAAGGGCTATGGATAAGCTTATATTTCTAGTAAGGTTGATTGATGTTTTTAATTTATTCATATTATCTTATTTTTCCTCAATTTTGTTCCTACTACTAATCAATCTTGCTCCTAGTATTAAGCCAGTAGTTATTATTAAGCTAGAAACAATAAAGACTGAACTTGTATTACTAGATTTGGCATATCCTGTTGCTGGTGTATTCGGCGTGACTATACTCGGCGTATATAGATGCCAACTTGTTAGGAAGGAGTTTTCATAATCTGAGTCATTTTCGTCAGTATTATCGATACCATTAAAATATGCTGGTCCAGTGAAGCCGCCACTTCCATAGATGTTGCCGATATTATCTAAGGCTAGTGACCATCCTATACCCGTTGATATAGGAAAATTTGCAGAGCCAGAATCAAATGCGAAAACTTTACTAAATTGGTAGACCCCATCTGAATTAAATTTTGTCAAATAATGTGATCCTCTAAAATTATCACCTTGAAAAGTATATTCTGCATTTCCGCCTGGTCCATCAAGAAGCATGCTTCCATAAAAATATCCACTTGTATAAATATTATTCTGAGGATCTAAAGCTATTGAAATACCTTCGCTTTCATTATTTGTATTACTGGAAGGACTATTTGTTGTAATTCTAGTCCATAGATAATTTCCTGAACTATCGTACTTTGTTATAGCTGAAGAGCCACGAGCTCCAGCATCTGTTGAAGTTAGCTGATTATTTGGGTCGTTATTGAAGTTCACAAGTCCTATAAAATAGCCTGACATGTAGAGATTATTGTTATTGTCAGTAACTAAATTATATATGTAGTTACTATCATTATCATTTTGGATTGCATTAATTCTAGTCCATAGATAATTTCCCGAACTATCGAATTTACTCACAAAACCTTCAATTCCTGTACCATTAGTAGATGGGTGTGGGTTGGTAAATATATCCGTTCCGGGATCCGTGCCATTATAGTTAAAACCTACTTCACCA
>CAIYEO010000029.1 GCA_903925195.1 uncultured Candidatus Saccharibacteria bacterium
CATGATTTATTCCGAATCAGTCAGCAACCAAGATATAAAAGACCAGCTAACTAAAGTGGAAAAACTTCTGGAACTTAAATTGGCCACTAATGCTGAAATAATGAAAGCCATTCATGCAGTAATAAAAAGAATGGATGTATTAGAATTGGCGTTCAAAGAATTATAGGCGCAGTTGTATATATATAATAATGAGTAGATTATTTTCAGGGAAGGTAAAATGACAAAGAAGAAAGATGAGGCGAAAGTAGATAAAAAGCCAATTGTAACGAAAAGTCAGATTCATGATAAAACCGTTATTGAATGTATTGGGGTAGGTTTTGATAGATTTGAAACAAAATTAATGAACTATTTTGACAGGTTAGATAAGAAATTTGAAAAGTTCATGTTTTACGCAGCTATAATTTCTGGCATAATGATACTCGCAGCAATCGCATATATTCTTAGTTTTGGCTAATTTCCCAGATTTAGACTCCATCTAAAAAATATTCCTGACTTCTCCACTGAAGGCCACTGAAAAGTGGTCTCTGGAATATTTGCCTTATAAATATACATAAATTATCTCTTGGACTGCGCGACCCTTCAGTTTGTATAAAAATTACGTAGCTATTTAGGTTGATTAGTGACCATTATATCGTTTGGTATATGAAGTGATCACATGGTATTGTATTGATACGTAATAGAGTCTGGTTATTGATATAACCAAACTTAGTAAGCTGATAACGCGAGCTTAGGCCCCTTGTGCTCCATTTTGGAACTCATGTTAATTATTATCCACTATGATATAATATAGTCATTATTATACAGGTGACGAGATGAACGCATTAATCTGGATACAAAATAACTTTAGCATTTTAATTTGGATGGTAGGATTTGTTTTTATTATTGGAAAATATAAAGCGGAGTTCGATCGACATGATAGGGTGCTAGGTAAGCATGAAGAGGCCATTGATGGAATACTAAAGCGGCTCGATAACATGAATAGCGAAGTAAATTTTATCAAAGGTACTTTATATAGGAGCTAGTAATGTTCAATAAAATAAAATGTGCGTTATTTGGCCATGACTTTTTAAAAGACCCGGAAGATAAAACTGGACTCTATCTTACAGAATTAAGAACAGCCTATGGGTGTCGGGCTTATTGCAAATACTGCCAAAGGTATATCAGAATAGATAAGTAGCTTACAAAAACGAAGCAGTAACCGCATTATTGTCTGTTTCGCTCTGATGACATGCATAGCTTTGGACCTACGATGGAAAAGGGGTTAATTTTATCTTTTGGGGTAATAAAGAAATGAAATGGTATAGCGCAGTGATATTGGCCAAGTTGGTATGAGCGATGAATTTATGCGATGGTTATTCGCGGCTCCGTTGTTAGTCATGCTATGGATATGTAGCATTGGGTTTTGCGCATACGCCATAAAAGAAATTCTTGCGCACTTAAAGCGTGCTGAAATCAAAAAGAGCGAGAAATAATTGCGCCTATTAAATAGTTATAAACTAATCCCACAATAAATC
>CAIYEO010000030.1 GCA_903925195.1 uncultured Candidatus Saccharibacteria bacterium
CATAACAACTCCAATAGCTACTAACATAACTGCAACTAGTTATGGTGTGACAGGTCTTACAGCCTCTACAAGCTACAGTTTCTACATAGTTGCTGTAAACTCAGTTGGTTCATCTACGGCCTCAGCTACAGTCTCTGCAACGACACTAGCTGCTACAGTTGCAACAACAGTTACTCTAACTGGCATAGTTACTGACAAGACTACTGGTAAGCCGATAGTTGGTGCACAAGTCTATACGGGTACTAATTCGTCAGTAAGCGGTGGCAGTGTTACTACGACCACTAACTCTTCAGGGGTCTACACTTTGACTGGCATAACACCAAATAGATCACATTATTACTACTTTGCAGCTACTGGCCATAAAACACTAAAAATAACTGCTAGTTACGCAGCCGGTACATTTACACTCAATGAAGCAATATAGAAATAAGCACTCATCACCCTGGAAAGATAATTTATGGAAATAGAAAACAACAATAAAACTACACAAAAGAAACAGAAGCTAATTCTACCAATACTGATATTGCTAATTTTAATAGTACTTGGAGTAATTACTGGAGTTCTATTAACTAACAATAAAAATAAATCTACATCAACTATAAATAAATCAGCGGCTATTTCACCGGTTAATATTAGTATCAACAATCAGGGAATAACTCCCTCAACTACTACAGTTAAGATAGGTCAATCAGTAGTCTGGACAAATAACGATACACAAAAACACCAGATAGCAACAGATCCATATCCTGCAGACAATGGAGTTTCTGGCTTTAAAAGCACGACTCTAAATACAAACGATTCATATTCATTCAGCTTCACAAGTGTTGGCAAGTTTACATACCACGACGAACTAAACCCTTACAAGCTAAAAGGTGAAATAATAGTTAAGAATTAATTAGCTATCTATTTTTTCGTTTTTATCTTTAAGCACTAGAACTACAAATAGTGTTATCCACCAGAAGAAAATACTAAGGATATAGAATCCAATAAAACTATAGCCTTTTTTGTGTGCAATGCTTGCTGGCCAAAGAGCAATAAGAATAAAAAATATTAGAAAAATTACTGCCCAAACTACTGATAATGTCATTCCCAAAATTGTTGTTGCGATCATAATAAAACTCCTTATTTAATGTAACTATATTATGCCACATAAAATAAGAATAAAGAATAAGAAAATTAATCTTTTATTGGCTCAATAGTGGTAACATACTCCGTTAAATTAGTATTTGATACTACGAGATTGAATTTATTTAGATCATTGCTGGTAGAAGCAAAACCATAGTTAGCCATATTTTTACCAGCACTACTAGCTCCCATTTGAGTTAAGGGCGAGTTATAATGCCACCATTCATCCATATAAGGCTCCATACCAACACTTTGGGTCATAATCTGGTAAAGGAGCCTCCGATTCTTCAAGCACTTCTGTTCGTCCTCATTTAAGCTTCTTACGAGTAACTGCTTTTCGTAATAATCTAGTGATGTTCGTTCGTTAACCTCATCAATTTTTGTTCCAAAATCAAGTAGTTGAATATTATTGGCTATAAGATTAAATTTATCAATCAAAATAGTTTTTTTATCTATTTCATTAGAAGACTTTATTTTATCATCAATAATGTCTATCTTTTCTTGAATATCATCAGATACTGTATAGATGCCAATATCGACAGAACCACCAGTACTATGAGGCGATGGACAGGTTAAATCTTTTGAAGGAAGGGAAACATACTTTTCGGTTTCACTATATACTTCATTTAATTCCCAATCTGTATGTAATTTACTAAGCTTATTAGAATAATTATCAAAGAGATATTTTTGAATAGAGTAGGGTCTATATCCATCGAATAAAATAAGATGCATACCATAAGGCAATAATAGCTCAGACGCCATTAACCTGTCTGATAATCCTTCTCGAACCAAAATACTATCGTAACCATTACTGATATTCATATATATTGGATAGGTAAAAATACTAACTGGAACTAGTTTTTCGAGATTATCCTGAATTGGAATTGTTTTCCATCCATTAATCGATCCTTGTGTAGATATAGGCCGAGAAGTAAGCTGTTTTAGATTTATTTCAGTTTCCATTACTAATACTATAGATCGTAATCTAGCTCATTAACAAGCCACTCTATTAATTGTAACTTCATAAAGATTGAAATACTCCTATTGATTTATGAATTATTTAGAATATTTGAATTTAATTAGATGAAATCAAGCATTAGCCGCAAACATATTATATATAGCTGGCATATTGGAATAAGTGCCGCCTGTATAATAAAGATCCCAGTCCGTAGTAGAATGCGTACCTCCTGGGTCGGCCACTATTGTTACATTGCCAGTTGGGAGAGCATTTACAGCATTGGCGAAGTCTGTGATATTAGCTGGGATTGCTATTGTATCCGCAGTACCATACCACATAATTATTGGAATACCAGCAAACATTGATGGATTATTGACTCCCATATACCAGACATCTCGCGAAGCTTGTATCGAAGAAGGGGTGTATGTAGCGTCAGTTGCCGTCGGACTATATGTTCCTCCATAAGCCTGAGTTATTGAATATTGAAGACTACCCCTATTATTCGTGTAGATATCAGTAAGACCTATTGCTGGTATAGCCACGAATACTGCAGCGACTAATGATTTGTTATGCGCTGCCCAACAAAGAGCACCGCCTGCACCCATAGAAACACCACTTAGGAAGATTTTTCCAGTCTTAGCGCCAAGTGTGCCTTGAAGATATGTCATGCCCGAACTAATTCTTGAAAGCACAATATTATTTGACCAACCATCTGTGCCATTAGGAGTAACAGCGGTCTGTCCAAGATCCATACCTATTGTTGGATATAATTTTGCCAAATCTTGCATAGGCCCCTGGTTTAAAGGAGCATCAGCCAACTCACCAGCTCCGTGCACATATATGTGACCTCTAACAGTACCGTTTGGTCTGTACATTTTAGGCAGCATCGTAAAATCACCTTCATTTGTGACTATGTTACTTTTTCCAAGCGATGTAATTAAACCACTCATACCTCTTCAACCATAATAATACAAGGCGCATTTGTTTGTGCATACAGGTAGTTAACATTTACGCTTGATGTGGCGGATATACCAAAAGTATGCGAACCTGCTGAAGCTTGATAAATTACCGATTGATCAAAATTTATTGGATATCCAGCAGCACTAGCGTGTAATGTTTTTAATTGTATGTAATTCGCATACCCGTCGATTGTTATACCTACATAAACAATAGCAGCCGTTGAACCCCCAATAGCTACTCCGCTAAAAGATACTTTTATAGGACGAGTACCGACCGTTACTGTCACGGACAGACCGGTTACCTGTGCTGCCACTTGAGTAGTGGTAAAATTAGCACTATTTGTTGTGATACTTGCTGATCCTAGTAATCCACGACGGGTTGTATTAGTCCAGATACCAGAAGCAGTATCAACATATATAGCACCTCCATAATCATCTGAAGCGAAATACGGTATTTGAGAACCGCTGGCTGTTGGTATACTGGCTAATAATCCAGTCGTTATGGATGATTTACTTAGTTTCCATGTTTGCGATGATGTATCTACGGTAATACCAGCAGTTGGTGCATCTAGAATCCAAGTGGTATTAACATAACTCGTACCATTCATGACATATACTGATTTGCCCTTAGAAACAGAAGCTGATGCGAAATCAGTTGGCCTTGTCCAAGCACCTGATGCAGGGATAACCCATGTTCCATTCTGAGAAGTCGTGGTTTGACCAATAAGAAGGACTGTATCACCCGAAGCGAGAGCATAGCCATCGATGGCCGTCGTAGCTGTTGTTAGCGATGCTACATTAGATGCCGATACAGCAGCGCTTGATACAACACCTGGAATTCCTTGTGGTCCGGTTGCACCGACAACGCCAGTGGCACCAGTTACACCGGTTGCACCTGTGACTCCGGTGGCACCGACAACGCCAGTTGCACCGGCGGGTCCAGATAATCCGATAGGTCCAGTTGCTCCTGTGACTCCAGTGGCACCCACGGCACCATTAGTTCCATTAGTTCCTGCTATTCCTTGTGGTCCGGTTGCACCTGTTACTCCAGTAGCACCGACTACACCTGTGGCACCGACAACGCCAGTTGCTCCAGCGGGTCCAGATAATCCGATAGGTCCAGTGGCACCGACAGCACCATTAGTTCCATTAGTTCCAGCTATTCCTTGTGGTCCAGTTGAACCTGTGACTCCGGTTGCACCCACGGCACCATTAGTTCCATTAGTTCCAACTATTCCTTGTGGTCCGGTTGAACCTGTGACTCCAGTGGCACCAGTAACTCCAGTTGAACCGACTACACCTGTGGCACCGACA
>CAIYEO010000031.1 GCA_903925195.1 uncultured Candidatus Saccharibacteria bacterium
AAATAGTAGACCGTTTAGACTTAACTATCGAGTGCATTCGGCGCTTCTACCTGGGAGAAAGCAGCCCGTTAAACGCTTTACTTACACGATATAAGGATTTCTTTGATATATTCGGTGGCTTTAAGGAATATATTGAGTTCTTTTTACTCCAGGATGCGGTATCTGATGACTATACTTCCGTCAATATCGCCGTTCCTTTCAATAATTTTGCCTCTTCACCAATACCGAACGATGTAGGTGAATATGTGAAATACATGGAAGCCACCTCACATTTTATTAAGATGAGGAATTTAAGAATAAAAGGTTCATAGGCGTCTCATTTGTCTCGTTTTAAGAACTTAGGGTATATTCATCGAGACAAGTCTAGGCATTAGTGTCTCATTATTGTTCAACCTTGTAATAAAGTTCTAGACCAGTACGCTCAGCCAGCAGTTATTTAACAAAAGTACTATTATGTCGAATTGTTTTTTTATAGATCTTCGAGGGGAATGCCCGTTTTCTCAGAGACTTTTCGTGCCCAGGCTAGTAGTTTTTCGAATTGATTGTCTCTTGCAGCAAGTTCTGTTTCATATTTATCAATCCTCGATATAAAGGTATCGAGAGTATTTACAAGAAGATCATATTTATCGTCAAGCTTGTCTAGTCTATCGTTGACTTTTTGAAATTCAGAATTCACATTAACGATGAAAGATTGCAAAACCCCTATAATCTCATCAGTTTGCTTATTCAATGAATCGTTTAATTGTTTCTTAGTTACGTATTCACTCATATTCTTATTCTAACATCTCTTGTAGCTATAATAAATGAATGAAAGTTTTTGAGTAGGTGCTCTCCCCTGCCATAGAATTTGTTGTTTTTATTAATATCTTTCCATATCTATAATGGCTTTTTCTTTTTTATATCTTCGCATAACTATTAAAACCTCATATTTTTTATAGAATCGAGTTAACCAGCCAGATTTGTTCTTAGCTCCTAAGTAGTTAAGGTTTTGTTGTCTTTCAATTGTACGAATGCCAAGTAACAAATGCGGGTTTGAATCCCTCCGCCCCAGCCAATACTTGCACCAAAGGTGATCTGATTGCATGGTAAACTTTTGGGATAAGTCATTATTATGTTGGATTCCAGATAGAAATGCTGTCATAGATTAGAGATTATGCTTAGTGTAAGTTATGATATAGATAATGGGAAATATCTTTTGGCTAATTCTTGAAATCGCTATTCTTTTAGCTTATGCAGGCGGCTTTATAGCTGGCTTAGGGATGATTGTCTTAGGTTTGATTCTGTACCATCGCTCTCCATCTATTTCTTCAGAAAGAAAAAAGTATAAGCGCTTGATCTTGATTGGGGTTAGTTTAATTCTGCTTCAGGCGGTATACGACGCCGGAGTGATTCTATTAAATATGCAAAAGACCAACCAGGGCTATCAGAGTACCTATGATGATATCGTCGCGAGTAAGGTCCAGCTTTATATGCCGGCTACCCTTAAGATAGGCCCGATCGTAGGTTCGCTCGGCTCTTCACACACGTGGTATACCACCACACCGATTAAAGATGGTGACAAGACCATAACATCCGTATCCTATTCACTGCCAGCAGAGAAAGGGATGTACGAAGAATTTACTGTTGCATCTTCGGTACTTACTCTCTGTCCACAATCAAGCTATAATGACAATGGCTCTTATTATCTCATCGAGAAGCCTTGCACCTTGGTGCAGACGATGCCGAATGGAGCGAGAGTTTATAAACTCAACCCGCCCCAATCTGCTAACCCGAATCCTTCATATGATTACGGCTATTATATTCAAGACGGCAGTACCTTTATCAGTGAGGGTGGATCACCGTTCCAGATTCCAAACGATAGCATCTTTCCATCGGTTTACGACTATGCGAGTTCCCTTGTTCCAATAGACACAAAAAAGCTAGACCCATCAGCGAAGTAACGAGCATCCGCCGAACAGGCTCATGACCACAATGCTCTGCCAAAGCACTTATACCTTTGGCTGGTAAATAAAGACCCTAGAGGGTCTTTATGGTTGATGCATTGATTAATATATGCTTTACTTATCACGTATAACGAGCATAACCATTATGGATCCCCAACAAAATCAGAACCCGATCATTCCACCGTCCGTGCCAACACCTGAACCGATAGTTGTTCCTCCGCCAGTCCAACCCGTTCAACCTCAGAGCGCACCGCCATCAAGCAAAAAAGGCCTAATGATCGGTATTGCTGTTGGGCTAGTGGCTCTTTTGGTTGTAGGCGGCGTGGCATTCGCGCTTTTAAGTAAGAAGAGCCCGACGACTGCATCCAACAAGGGATTATCATCAGACTCGGCAACCACTCCTGCTGCCACGACCCATGCCACCACTTCCAAGAACGCCTGTGATCTCTATCCCTTAGCTGATGCCAAGGCTATAATGGGCTCAAATACGGTGGCTGCCTCATCGGGCCCACCATCAATAGAGGATAACAATAGGTATTCATTCTGTACTTACTCAGCGGATAAAAATTTTCTTACGATTTCGGTCTTATCGGCGACCAACAATAGTGTAGATTCTGGAATAAGTTCACAATGGTCAAGGATAGCAGACTCTGGTTTCACGCCCCTATCCGGTGTTGGAGATAAAGCTTATTACAATCCCAAATCTGCCATCGGCCAATCGCTCTCCGTGCTACAGGGTAACACCCTTGTCGTTATCGCGGGGAGCGCTGCTAACCAATCCCAATTTACTCAAATAGCCAAAACAATCATTAGTAATTTCTAATTAATAGCCCTTTTGATCGCAGCTAATCAGCAGGCAGGTCCCACATCTTTATACCGATAAATCGTTCGTGGCTCGTCTACCCAACCCAGCCATTATAAATTCTAACGTTAGTCAAATAAGTATCTGGGCTATTTTAATCAATAATGATTATTTTTCTGTATTAATTTTTAGCCAGTTAGATATTTCCATAATACTAAGGTGATTTGTTGCTACGGTAATTATAAATTTCTCAAGAGTTTTTTGATCAGTATTAATTGAGTAGCTATTACGATATAAAAAAATAGCACACACCGTTAAAGCGGTTCTTTTATTGCCATCCGTAAACGGATGATCACCAATTATATTTCTTAGATAAACAGCAGCTTTTTCATATATTGTAGGATATTGTTCGTTATTAAATATATGTTGTGCTGGAGCACTTATAACTGATTCTAGACGACCTTCGTCACGAACACCATGGGAACCCCCAAAGTCTTCAATAACTTGGAAATGAATTCTTAATATTTCTTCTAGTGTTAAATATTTAAGGTTCATTTATCGGCTAAGTTTTTTAAAGTAGTTCCATATTTATTAACAAAAGATGCATATTCAGTAAGTAACTTATCGTGTGATGAGTGTTTTTTAACTAATTCAACTCTAACTTTAAGGGTATCGCCGCGTTTTGCACCAATACGAGCTAAGTCTTTCTTGGATAATGTTATACCCTCACTTGAACCAATTTGTATAATTTTTTGCTCTGTTTCAATCATATAATTTATTATAAACATATTATAATAAATGTCAAGAATAATTCTTTTGCTTGAATATGAGTGGGTTACTTCTCCCCTGCCTTAACTAGAGATATATTTCCTGTCTACTATATTGTATTATAGGTTATGCTTATTTAACTGTTCTTGTAGTATTTGCTATAATGGAGTAAATACTAAAATGAAAAAAAATAAACAATCAAATAAATTTAAAATACCTATTAGAAAAGGCATAGTTATATGCCTATCAGTAGCTATAGTTTTTCTTTTGATTCTAGATATAAATGTAATTGTTAAGGCTCAGGTAAGAAATAATAAAAAGCTACCAATAAGTAGTCACAATACACCAAGTCAGCCCAAACAACCCACTACAGTACAAAGCCCGACAAAAACAATAGCTACTCCAACGCCAAGCCCCACAAAAAACACTAAGCCTACTACTCCTTCAACACATGCATCTCTTCCTGCTCCGGAACCAGTTATCGTTCCGGCACCAACTAGTACCGTTACAAACCTGGTTCCTACGCCGAGCCCAGCACCGGCTATAGCTCCTCCAACAATCAACAACACCACTCCACTCCCGGCTATAAGTTATTCTTCAACTAACTGGAGTGGCTATTTAGAGGCTAGTGGTAATTATTCTCAGGTATCAGGTTCTTGGATTGTTCCATCGGCTACTGGGAATAATATATCAACTTCATCAGATGGTACTTGGATTGGTATTGGAGGTGTTACTAGTGGTGATCTTATTCAAATTGGAACTATGAATACAATAACTGCCTCAGGACACATTACAACTTCTGCATTCGTTGAAGAACTTCCAAATTATGCTCAAACAATCAATACACTTACTGTTAGTCAGGGTGACAGTGTAACGGCTAGTATTGTTGAGACAACATTAAATAATTGGACAATGAATATTAGAGATAATACAACTGGTGAATCCTACACTACTAATGTTGCATACACATCGACTCACTCCTCAGCGGAATGGATACAAGAAGATCCAAGTTATTCCAGAAATACATTAATACCACTGGATAATTTCTTAACAGTTTCTTTTACTAACTGTAATGCGACAAAGTCATCTCAGTCATATAATCTATTATCACTAAACCCATCTATTGTTTATCTTGTTGATGCTAGTAGGAATATTTTGGCAACTCCTTCTTCGATATTTAGCGACGGAAGTAGTTTTACGGTTACTCAGAAACAATAGAGTATACCTAAGCATAGCCTTGACAAATTAGCACAATTACTGTATTATATGGAGATTATGAAATCGGAAAGCTTTATGGCCTACTTCGAAAAGATTTCAAGAAGTCTCTTGGTTATTTTAATTGGACTAATGTTCTTATCTGTAAATTATGGAAAAGTTGCCTTTGCAGCCAGTTCCACTCCTTCTCCAAAACCAACTATTATATCCACATTAAATGGTGTAAATAATAAGCTTCTTTCACCACCTAGTCCTACTATTGCATCAAATAAAACCGAACAAATTGAGCTTGTTAATGGTAGTTTTCTTATCCACACTAACACTGGAACCACAACAACCGGTACTATAGCTAGTCTTATTAATACCCCTAATACATTTACTGGTGATCCTCAAATAATATGGGATGCGGGAAGTAATAGGTTCTATTATAGTTTTTATGAATTCATCAATAACAATGGTGTAGCTCAACCTGGAATTGCCTGGGGATTCTCGAAAGGTGCTAATCCTAGTAGTGCAACTGCATTCTGTCATTATTTTAATAGCTTCGATTACGGCACAACTACTTATCCAGATAGACAAAATCTTGGTGATACTGCTGACTTTTTACTTATTAGTAGTAATAGATATTTTCTAAATAATAATCTAGATGGCTCAGATCTAGCTTGGATATCTAAGCCTGCTGCAGGTACAACCTGTCCTACGGCAAGCTCATTCAAGACAGGTATAAAAAGTCTAAAAAATCCTGATGGTGTTACAAGTCCTTGGCTTCCAGCATCAGCTAAACAAGTCGATTCAAGCTCTACTGGTTGGGTGCTTGGAGATCCAAGTTACGTTTCTGGTAGTTCAATTACTGCATACAATGTAACTAAAGATTCCGTTACTGGTAATGCAGTTATAAG
This sequence comes from uncultured Candidatus Saccharibacteria bacterium, assembly GCA_903925195.1. The sequence continues at coordinate 5,628 of CAIYEO010000031.1, forward strand.
CGCACCTAGTTCTATCCCGATTCCAGCCTATAGTATGACGAAATATGCTCCACAAGCCGGCACTACAACTACTGGAATAGCAGCAAAGCCACTTGAAACTCAAACCTATTTAACTCAAGTTATATCTTCATTTGATGCGCGCCTTGGACACAACACTTTATGGACTGCTCAGACTAATAGTGGTGGTGCTGGTGTTAAAGTAGATTGGTATGAAATTAACCCAGTTAGCCTAGTATTAGATCAGTTTGGATCAGTTAGCGACCCAAATCTATACATCTTTAATCCTACTATCTCTTCAGATAGATTAGTTGTCGGAACAACCAAAAAATTTGGTGATTCCGCGATACTGAATGTAAACACTTCCTCGATTAATGCCTATCCAGCGGTTCAAGTTGTTTCAATGCTAAGCGGACAACCACAGTCATCTTTAACAATGGTTAAACAATCTACTGGTCCTAATATAGACTTTACCTGTTCTAATACTTCATCTACTGATTGTCGATGGGGAGATTATTCTGGTGCGGTTCCTAACCCTGCAGCTTCAACTAAAGGTACTCATGGACAAGTTATTATATCTAATCAATGGAATGTACCTAATATAGATGACAATACTACTGTTTGGCAGACATTGTTTGGAACTATTGGATTCTAATAGTTAGCTTACCTTATTAATTTTTAACTATTACTGCGCCCTGAAACTTATATGGATTCAGATTGTCGTGATATGTAAACTTGCCTACTTTATCAAAATTATAAGAATAATTAGAATTTAGATTTAGCTTTGGACTATTTAGATTTGGCAATCCATTATTAGATGGATATGGGTCAGATGAAACTTGGTGCAAGGCTGAATCATTATTTATCCATAAAACTGCTTGGTTCTTTTTTATACTTATTGATGATGGGATAAAACCAGAACTCGTTATAGATACCTCTGCAGGTGCAATCTGACTTAGCGAAATATTATTGGCTTTTTGCTTAGGCTTACTGCTTTCTACGGCAAGCATAAGGAGACTGACAACTATACACAATGCTATAGCTAAAATGATTAAGTAAAGGGTGGTTTTATCCTTACCCGGACTGGTATTTGGGTATTTTGGTATGGGAGTGTTTTGTTTATTGTCTGTCTGGTTGTTAGTTTCCATAATTTATCCCCTGTTGTCCTATATATGAGTTAATATTTCGTTAAGAATGTTAATACCAGCTGGATAACTCTTAGTAACCGTAGTTGTAGTGTAGTTTGTAGCTGAGTAGTAATCGTAATGGCTTCTATTTGGACTCATTCCAACTAGGGTATAGATTCCTTGCGAGTTTGTTGTGGTAGTTATTGATCCGCCATTGTATCCTGCGTTCTTACCAGATCGAACTTGTGCACCAACTATCGGCTTCCCAGTAGTCTTGTCAGTAACTATGCCAGTTAGAGTAACTGTTGTTGCAACTGTAGCAGCTAGTGTTGTTGCAGAGACTGTAGCTGAGGCCGTAGATGAACCAACTGAGTTTACAGCAACTATGTAGAAACTGTAGCTTGTAGAGGCTGTAAGACCTGTCACACCATAACTAGTTGCAGTTATGTTAGTAGCTATTGGAGTTGTTATG
>CAIYEO010000032.1 GCA_903925195.1 uncultured Candidatus Saccharibacteria bacterium
CCATTATATTGATAGGAGATTGTGCCACCAGGAATATTGTATGTTGATGGATCAATAGTTATAGACAATGGTATGTCCATATTTTGATCGCGAATGGCTGTGATGGATGAAATTGAGCTAGTGCAAGTTAGGGCTACGCAATTCACGCTCTTAGTGATATTAAATGTTTGACCATCCATATTAGTTGTTGCGGTCACAGTCAATGTTCTAAAGCCAAGTAAACTAGCAGGAATAGCAACAAAATCAGCGAACTTACCAGAATCAGTAACCACAACATCACTATAGCCAGGAGACTGGAATGTCAAAGTAACTACTGGAGTTTGTCCAGGGAATGCCGCCATATTAGCCGCAGTCGCAAAGGGACTAGTAGCACCATAATTAACAGAAGTACAATATGCATCCATAGCAAAAGTCTGATTTGGGTAGCTAGCCTGAACATAAGTGTCCGCCCCCCAGCCTCCACTTAAAGTATTTTCTGCTGATGTATGTGCTTGAAAATTACTAATAATGTGAGTGTTTGAACTATATCCGGTGTACTGAGTTAAGTCTGTAGTTGCCGCCCATGACTCCCAGTCGTAAGCATGGCCACCAGCGCATTGAGCTACGACCTCTGTTCCGCCGAAGATGGCCAATGTAGCTGCATCAGATGGCACACCGGCTGTTATTGCTGCAGGATTACCAAGTTGGCAGTTATCTTTACTCATCAGAAATGCATGTTCACCATAAGGATGATCTACATCGCCTATAACATTTGTCACATCCTTGCCGGCTTGGCCTAGATAGGGGCAACTCATTCCATACATTGTTAGATCAATAGAATTAATACACCATATAACATTGGTACCTGGTGCAGCATAAGTACCGGCTCCTCCACCTGATGTAATATAGAATCCTCCAGCATCATCGACAGCAGCAGCTGGCGCCAACCAGTTATACCCAAAAACAAAAGGGTTGAAATATGGGTCTGAAAATCCCACAAAAGCTGGATTAGCCCATCTACCGTTTGAATTATTAGGCTCATTGAGAGCCCCAAGATGAAGATCAATTGGCTTTCTGCCATCTTCTACGAGATTCATGTCACCAGTAGATACATTGACTTGATCGCCAGCTAATCCTTTTCCACCATTACAATTAAAACTCTGCATTCTAGCCCCGAAAAGATCAGTTGCTTTATACCAACCATCAACGTGTGCTCCTGTGGTTTCCGTACCGTTTAGTTGAAAATTCCACATAACCCTCACCCATTGATTGTCGGTACTATTCCAATTATCATGAAGATTACCAGTGGTTCTTTGGAGGCTATAGTCGCAATGAAATGGAAATTGGGCACCTCCTTCATATGTATTGGTATATGTATTATATGAATTCCCGAAATCAACATTTCCTTGTGCGTGAGCTTGGTTATTGAATAGAAATATCGAAACAAAAATTAGACCTAATACAATAACCACATAAGCCCTAATATATTTTGCATTACTTAAATAACTATTTACGTAATTCTTATAATTCTTATTTTGGTCTATTTTTTTCATAATATTATGGAGTAGTTTTTTTAAGATTATTAATAATCAAGTTTAATGAACTGATTGTTTGGTCTGGATGCGCAACCTGGCTAGGATCTTTCTTTACTGAATTCATAGCGTCGCCATAGTATACAAGAGCTGCTTTATTATCCGACTTCAATAAGGCAATCTGCCCTAATGTGCTAGATAGTACATAATTCACTCCAAATCTTGTTTCTGCATTCTTTAAGGTTAGTATTGCCTCCGCGTTTTTACCCTGACTTACTTGAACGTTAGCTAGGGCTACGTAATCTCCAAGCACATGTTGGCTGCTGCTTAATGCCTTTAGTTGAGTTTCAGCCTGAGAATATTTATGATCTTTCACAAGTGAACTAATATTCTCTCTTGAAGTTACGGTAGGATTTTTTGATTGAACCGGCTTACTAGCAACTTTATTATGATTACCAAAAATTAAGTATAATATTAATCCGATAACCATCAATATTAAAAGTAAAAGTAAATAGAAAGAAACTGACTTAAATTTAAACTTACCCCTAAAAATATTTCTCAAACCCATTAAACTACATTATATACTTATGTTTATAAATAAATAAACTATTTTTATATTAATATACTGGAGGTAATTCCTGGTAAGAGTCTACTGTGCCTGTATTGGTAGTGACTGTAGCTAGCCAATCTTCAGGTCCATAGTTAATTGTTTCAGCTGCAGTAGGAGTAGCAGCTCCAACG
>CAIYEO010000033.1 GCA_903925195.1 uncultured Candidatus Saccharibacteria bacterium
AGGGCAACTACTAGTTTGTGAAACGCAACTATTTCCAATATCAACCCAACTAGATAAATTAGAATCATATGGGACAGTCATAGAAACTGAAAGATTTAATGCATCACGACCATCTTGATCTAGTTGATCGAATATGAAATTGCCCATCGAATAAACAATTAATTTACTTTTATAGACCTCAGTATTCTGAACCCAATGAGTTCCGTTACCGACTACGAAATCTGCACCAAAATCTATCATCTTATGGGCAACATTAGTCTGATCAACACCAGCAATATGTTTATACTCCGGCCCGCCATTCATGAGACCAATAACTGGCATAATTTTTGACCATTTCTTTATACTTTCGAGTTCACCTGGGTTAGGAGAATAAATAATCTTGTAATTGAATGAACATAATACAATCGGTAAAGATCCAGCAACCTGAACAGAATTAGTCTTCACTAAATGAATTGGCAAAACCACTATTTTGCAATTATCCTTCTCAGTATGAGGATTGTAATTTCCAACAGTTTGTATGCCGCCATTGGTTAAATTGGATACTGTATCCTTATAGCCCTGAGATCCCTGGTCATTGAGGTGATCGCTAGATAAACTCAAAACTGGGAAGTATTTTTTAAGATCTGGCACCCAAGCTGGATTACAGTTGAAAATTAAATTATTTCTTTGGTTCTCGTAACTATCTGCATTATTAGTTATAGGGCATTCAAGTACCCCTATATTGGCGTCATATTTACCCAATGTACCCATTCCGCTAAATGGTTGATCATAGTTTCCTTTTGAATAGGTACCAACAGCTCGTCCAAGCATTACCGTGCCACTAAATAGGTAATTGCCTAATAATTTTGAATAAGCCACTGAAGGAGCCTTATTTGAACTCACGGAGATATGATTAGTACTGGGTATGGATTTATTGATAAAACCATGAAGTATGAAGTAATATAATCCAAATAAACAAAGTCCAATGATTAATAAAATAAATGTAGACTTGGTTCTATTATGGTATTGACGTTTTTTACTTCTATTTCGATAAATCATATTTATTTTAGATTATAGTCCCAGATTGCGCTCAAGCAACTATAAAAATTATGAATCTAGCTTATTTTGACAATATTAATGCTAATAGAGCATAATCAACTTAAGATAATAATTAAAAAAGGATAGATACGATGATTATATATATTGTTATAGGAGCGGTAGTAGTAATTTTAGTAGCTGTAGTGGCTTCACTTTACAACAGCTTAGTTAAATTAAATGTTAGAACTGATGAATCATGGAGTGACATTACTGTTCAACTTAAGCGAAGAGCAGACCTAATACCAAACCTAGTAAGTACTGTTAAGGGTTATGCAACTCATGAAAAATCAGTCTTTGAAGACGTAGCAAATGCAAGATCAGCAATTATGAGTGCAAAAGGGCCAGCTGAAACTGCCAAAGCAGACAACATGCTCACCTCAACCATGAAAAGTCTTTTTGCTGTAGCTGAAAACTACCCTGATTTAAAAGCAAGCGATAACTTTCAACAGCTTCAAGGCCAAATAACTGATACTGAAGATAAAATTCAAGCGTCAAGAACTATATATAACAGCAATGTTAAAGACTTCAACAGCAAACGAAAGGTATTTCCTACAAGTATTTTTGCAGGCATGCTTGGCTTTAAAGCTGATCGTGAGTTCTTCGATGCAGGCGGTGATCAAAGCATTAACCAACCTCCTGCAGTAAAATTCTAAACCAAGATTAATGCTTAATTCACTACTGTATATTTTCACTAAAACACATCCCATAATTGCCTTTGCGGGTGGTGGTGGTTCTGGAGGTGGCGGTGGCGGAGCTGGTGGTTCTGGAAGTGGTGGAATAGGTTTAATAATAATTTTGATTGGGTACGCGCCGATGCATCTTATTGGTGCGCGGTTAAGAAAAGTTAAGAAAAATGAAACTGAGTGGGTTATGGGTCAAATCATTGGCTGGGTTGTTTGTTTGGTATATACAGTCGGACTAATTGTAATTGGAGCTAATTCAACATTCTTGTTCGTCATTGCTGGATTTTGTGCACCTGCCGGAATGGCTGCAGGTCTTTACAGTGTTTTTGGAAAACTCCGACAATCCAAAGCCACTCAAGCAGATCTTTTGAATGCCGTAAAAAATGACAGCGTTTGGAATGAGGCAAAATTAATAGACTATGGTAAATCAGTATTTATGAAATATCAGGCAGATTGGTCTAGTTATAATACCGAAAATATGAAGTCGTATATGACGGAAGCTTACTTTAATCATGCAAGTCTTATGATAGCCGCTCTAAAGCTCGCCAATCGAAAAGATCTTGTTAATGATCCGGTTATCGATCAAGCCGTCATAACGAGTGCCAGCGACGACACAGATAACTCTAAAGACAATCTAATTATAGGGTTTATGGCCCATGCAAATGATCAATTAATAGACACAAGCACCAATAAACTGCTCTACACTGACAAATACATGACGGAATATTGGAAATTTGTAAGATCAGGTAATACTTGGCTTCTTAGTGGTATTCAGCCATCAACGGCATCGCAATGGACTCATAATGTTAGTCTTGAAACATTTGCTTCAAGACAAGGCTTTTACTACAGCCTAGACTGGGGCTATCTATTACTACCATCTAAGGGACAAATATTCGGAGAAGGTAAATTTGGTGTTTCAGATATCAACAATCACGTAATTGGATTATATAAAGATATCCTTATTCAGCTATATACCTACACAGCAAATCCGCAAAATAATTCTAAAAGATACTTAATTGCTCAAACTGTACTGCCTAGGAGCTATGGAGATATTGTAGTTAGGCAAAATAAAACACTACAACTCGGAATTAGAGGACTTCAAAAAGTATCTATGGAATGGGGTCAATTCAATAGCCGATATGAAGTTTATGCAACTAGTGTTGAACAGGCCACTAGCTTTGAGCTTTTAAATCCGCTATACATGCAAAAGCTTCAAGCCCTAAAATTCGAAGTCAACATGGAAGTAGTCGATAATATTCTCTATATGTATGCTCCAATAAAATATGATGCCGATACAAGCAATCTGGTAGAGTATCAGACTATGCTTAGTCTTCTCAAAGATGCATTCGAAGAAATGAAAATGTAACAAACATTCTAAAATTAAAAATACTTCCAAAAAGAGGAAGTATTTTATGGTGGGCGAGGAGGGACTTGAACCCTCACGATATTACTATCACAGGATTTTGAGTCCAGCGCGTCTACCAATTCCGCCACTCGCCCGTAATTAACAAATTTAATCTATTAAAAAACTTTTAACTACTAGATAGTAGTCTTATAGGGGTGTATTGTACTATACTTATGCATAGATAACTAGCTTAAGAAATATAAGAATTACATATATGTCAGATCTAAACCAAGATAAGAATGATGAAATAAGAAATGCAGCCGCTGATCTTATTAGAAAAAAGATGTCTAATATTTACGTGGATGAACCTGGTTACGATCAAGAAGTAAAAGAAGTCGAATCAAGCAACAAACAACTGTCCAAACATCAACAATACATAGAAGATCTACATAGCTCTGGTAAACCAAGTAGCGAGATACAAGTCTTATGGCATCAATATTATGAATCATTACCTGATAACGAAAAGCATGAGGTCTGGAATGAATTCTATAAATCTAGCGGTCAGGGATCAGACTTCTTTGAAAAAGTTAGCAAAAGAGTTCAAGACGCTAGAGGCCAAGCAACTGATCATGGCACTGGTACTTCTAAAGTTCTTGTTGCTGAACATGTTCTCAAACACTCTCCCAAGAAGATTCGTAGACAAAGTGGTAGAAGGTCTGTAATTGGCTCAGTCAGTCAAACAGCTCAGTCCATAAAACGATCTAAACATTTGAAGTCGTTGGGTTTTGGTTTAGTAGCAGGAATAATTTCAGTCCTAATATTTTTATTTGGTTTTTTTAACCAGGTCTTTATTGTTCCTTTTGTTCAGCCAAGCAGAAATGCAGTCTCCACCCCAATCATTCTAAGTACCGATGGCTTATCTAATGTCAATAACCCCGAGATTATTATTCCTAAACTTAATCTTGAAATACCCGTTAACTATACTGAAAGCTCAAGCTCTGAAGCTGTCATCGAAAATGATCTCAATAGTGGCATAGTTCATTACCCAACAACCGTTCTACCTGGACAAAATGGTAATACGGCATACTTTGGACATTCATCGAACAATATATTCAACCCTGGTAAGTATAAGTTTGCATTCGTATTACTACACACCCTAGTTCCTGGAGATACATTCTATCTTGTATATAACTCTAAGGCCTACGTCTACCAGGTTTTCTCTAAACAAATTGTTCCACCAAGCCAAGTTTCAGTCTTAAATCCAATTGCCGGTCATGCTGCCACAGCAACACTAATCACTTGTGACCCTCCAGGCACTTCTATTAACCGTCTAGTAGTTGTTGGTGATCAAATTAGCCCAAGTATCGCATCTAATAGTACTACCGCTCCAGCAGCTCCAACGAGTGCTGCACCAAGTCCTAGCTTACCTGGCAATGGTCCAAGCCTGTGGTCAAGACTAACACATTGGCTATAAATCAGCTTTTAGTCTAAGAGGAGTTTGGTTTAAGTTAAACCCAGTTGCCGCTTGTCCATTGCTAGCCTTATCGGTAGCTAGAGATATAGTGTATATATATTTATAGTTCTGGTTAAAGCTGGCCGGAACAGTAGCGAGATTAGTCACTAGTTTCTGTAAATTAATACCATCATAATCTAGGATATATGCCTGATTGGCACCAACGAATGTCAGTCTCTCTCCATCCATCCACTCGACATTTGCTTGAGGTGCATCTAGAGTTTTAGGCAACACATAGCTATAGTTCTTATTAGCAAAGTTGTCATAAGTTTCAATATTAACACCGTTTTCAGCTAGTATATTTTTTGTATCGGCTGAAAAGGCGATAAAGTTTACACCCTCAACTTTTAGTATGTCTACTGGTGGTAAAGGTTGAGTTGGATCGGCTTGAAGACTTTGGACGGGGTTTTCGTAAACATAGGCTCTACCCTCAATAGTAGATGCAACTACGTAGAACCAATTACCATTATTTTGAGCAAGATCTACAAGATAATTCGATCCAGAAATTAGGCTACGAATAGTGTATATGTTCTTGCCATCTTTAACTTTGACCGCTACTTTAGAATGATCCGATTCACTATCTGAAACATACAATATAATATTACTTCCGTATGACTTATAGCTAAGTACACTATGTATTATTAAAGTTAATTTAGAATCGCTAAGTTTAGTCGTATACAGATCTTTAGTTGTTTGGTCGTAAACATAGTACTGGTTAAATTTGGAGATGTCCCATAGCTTGATTTGCATCTGACCAATTGGAATATTTAAATTACGATTAAGATTAATTGAACTAGCTGGAGTTTGACGGTCTAATAATATGTATTCGAAACCAGATGAGGTTTGATGCTCAAGCAGTATATGAATATTATCTGTTGACCATTCAACTAATTTAAGGCTATTAACTGGACCTGTGCTTGGAGACAACAAGCCAACCGGTAGAGTAAATGACGTGGGAGCTTTCAAAGGTAGAGTATTAAGATCAAACTGCTGGTAATCGTTAAGGCTACCGGGTTGCTGAACGATTAACCAATGCCTATCTGGACTTTGCAGAGTTAAACTAGGTTGAGTAGCATAGTTTGTCATCTTCGAGGATGTCAGGATTGCTGGAATAAGCAGAGGGTAGTCAAAATGCTGAACTGTAGCACCGTCTACATTAATAGATCTCTGCCATGGTCTATAGCCAGTTTTATTTAACTTCAGTAAATACTGCCCACTAGGCAAGGTGAGGGCTTTATTAGTTGTTCCATAACTAGTTGAATTGACCGATATAGCTGCACCAACTGGTTGAGAAGAAACGTATACTAGTCCATTTTGGTAAACTTTACCTTCTTTGCTAAGACCGAATCCATAAGATAAATAAACAAGAATGACAGTACCTAGGAGAATAAGTATACCGATTAGGGCATAACCTAAATATAGTTGACGGTTACGAGCTTTTGTTTTTTGGGGGTCTAGAAAGTCCATGTCTTTTATTATCTTATAAATCTTTTTATTTTTATAATCTATTTTTAATTATGATACCCCTTGCGGTTATTAGCAAGTAGTAATAAAATAAAACTAGTTAATATAATAAAAGCTTAAATAGCAGATTGTAGTTTTAGGGAATAAGAGTGTCGAGCAAGATTATTAGAATTAACGATCGACTATATGATGAGTACGGTCAGTTACTGAAAGACCAGTCTGGAGCTATTTCTGCACCTCTAAAAATGAATAGAATTTTCAGCGATATAACTGGGGGCAGACCAGCTACAAGTAATAAACCAATAATCAAGAAACCAGTTAAGAAAAGCCATCAAGTAGCATCTCACCAAAAACGTAAAGTTCAGAAATCTAATACTTTAATAAGATCTGTTCTCAAAAAACCAGATTTCTCAGGTGAGGGAACAAAAATTCATGCATCTAGCTCATCACTGTCTAGAGAAGGTAGAAGTAATCAAAGCCTAGCTCTAGCTAACAGTACTCAGAAGAGTAAATACATTAAGAAGTTTAAAACAATTAACTACAAGTCCAGCCAGTCCTCATCTACATATAATGTTCCCGTTAACATTCATCAGCCGACTATTCAGGCTAACATTATCCCTAAGATATCAATTCAACAAACCGAGCCCAAAAAAAGATACAATCCTTTTGATGACGCAGTAGAACGGGCTATACCCAACAAGCAACCAGCCACAAAAAAAGTAGTCAAAGAAAATAAATCAGGCCTATTCAGCACGACTAATGTTATAGCCTACCTTTTTATCATAGTTGGCACGGTCATTGTCTTTATGAATTATCCAAAACTTAATACTAGCGCTGTATCAACTCGCTCAGGAGTTAATATAATTCTACCTAAGACCATTCCAGCTGGTTATAAGATAGATAACAACATCATATATACAAAAGGAACGGCATTTATTTATTATAATAATCAGACATCGACTTTTGCAATAAAAGAACAGAACAATCCATTAGCCTTAGCCTCACCATTAACGACGATTGCGAATGAAGCTAGCTCAACAAGAACAATTTATACTTGGACTAAAAACAAGGTAACTTTCTTCCTCTACAGCGATAACTTGAGCCAGTATCAGATAAATAACATATACAGCTCAACATAGTACTAGATTAGTTTTTTGCTTAGCTACAGATAATTCACTACAATAGATACTATATGACAGATATCAGAACTAGATTCGCTCCAAGTCCAACCGGATATATGCACGTAGGTAGCGTTAGGACGGCTTTATTTGCTTGGCTTTTAGCTCGTCAAAATAATGGTGAGTTTATCCTTAGAATTGAAGATACAGATAAAGTGCGCGAAGTTGAAGGATCAGAAAAGCATATTATGGAATCCCTAAAATATCTTGGTATCAAATGGGATGAAGGTCCAGATATTGGTGGACCATGTATGAGATATCGTCAGAGCGAAAGATTAAAGGAGTATAAGGAATGGGCACAAAAACTAGTTGATGCTGGTAGAGCTTATCCTGATCCTTACAAAAAAGAAGAACTAGAAGAACTACGAGAAATAGCCAAGCAATCTAAAAAACCATTTCTATTTAGAGAACATCGACCTGAGATTATGCCTATGTGGAATGGAACTCAAACTCTAAGGTTTAAATCTGATCCAAAAAGCTATACCTGGAAAGATGAAGTGATGGGTAAACTATCTACCGGACCAGAAGTAATCGATGACTTTATTATTATGAAAAGCGATGGCTATCCAACCTATAACTTTGCCCATATAGTCGATGATTATCTCATGAAGATTACTCACATAGTCCGTTCTCAGGAGTTTATTTCAAGCACTCCTAAGTTTCTTAATCTCTATGAAGCACTTGATATAGAACATCCATTATTCGTCACACTACCTCCAGTGATGGGCCCAGATGGCAAGAAAAAGCTATCCAAAAGAGATGGCGCTAAAGATATTCTAGATTACGGTCGAGAAGGCTATCTACCTGAGGCTTTAACAAACTTCCTAGCTACTCTTGGCTGGAACGATGGAACAACCCGTGAAGTATTTTCAGTTGATGAGCTAATTGGTTCTTTTGACATAAAAAGAATCAACAGAGCAGGGGCTAAGTTTGATGAACAAAGACTCATGTGGCTCAATGGTCATTACATAAGAGAGATGAGCCTAGATGACTTATTCGAAAAAGTTAAAGCATATTGGCCACAATCTGCCACAAGCTTTGATGATGAATACAAGAAAAAAGTCTTAGGTCTAGTTCAAGAAAGACTTAAATATTTCGCAGAATTACCGCAGCTAACTAACTTCTTCTTTGAAGAATTACCAACAGATAAAAGCCTCATAGACAATAACAAGTTCCTAAAAGATTACCAAAAAGAAGAAATTATTAATCTACTAGAGCAAGTCAAGACATCTTTAGAATCGAGTGATTTCAGCGTAGAAGATTTAACAAATAAACTAAACCAATTACTAGAAACAACTAATAAGAAACCAGGTGAACTATTTAGCCTAATTAGAATTGTTACGACTTGGGCACCAGCTAGTCCAGCACTTGCAGACTCACTAGCGGTATTCGGTAAAGATAAAACTATCCATAAGATATCTCAAGCTATTACAGACCTATAGAAGGGTAAAATTAAACAAATATACTATCTCGGCGTGTCTAGAGTCTGAAGATTACCTGATGCACCCTGAACAGAGCCGGCAGCACCGTTAATTCCGCCCCTAAGTCTAGATCCGGAATTAGGATGATAATACAAAGTAAATCCAGTAATATTCGATGGAGTATATGTTGAAAATGTAAATACGCTTGAATCATTTATATTTACAGTTAGTAAATAGTACTGTGATGTTGTTTTGTTATTGGTACACGAATTGCCAGTTGGCATAGCTATAGAATTATAGCTTGAAAGGACAGGCGTAATATTAGTAGGTGGACCCGAACAGACATTTGCCGAATCACCCATAGGCTTATATGTAACCAGATCATCATACTTACCACTAGTACCTGAAACTGTCAGCCCATAAGGAGTTACACTAGTTAAACTATTAAATAAATACGAATAAATACCATTATGAGCAATGGACTGCAAACCTGAATACCAAATATCTGTTCCACCAGTTCCAGGATTAGGTAGATAGACATAGCCGTTATATACTGATGCACCTAAGTTAGTAGTTACAGTAATACTAGGTAATGTTCCAGCGTATTGGAAATCTCCTAAAGAACCGTCACTAAATATTGGTGCCTTCGCAACAAAATTACAACTAGTGGTTGATGTAGTTGTATTGTTGCAAGCATTACTCGCTCCAGTGATGGTCGATGTTCCACCCATAACATAAAGATAGCCGTTACTAGCAAATAAGGATGCATTCGATAACTGATATGCATCAAATAACGATCCAGAATTGGTTGATTGCAGCTTCCAGGCCGATGAATAGGTTCCACTCGATACCTGTACATAGGCAAGACTACTAGATGAGGAAGTTCCACCTAAGATATATTCATAACCCTTATAATAAGCCCTAGATGTAGTTCCAGCAGATCCAGCTAGTCCAGAAGAGGTTAGTGTTTGCCCTGTAGACGAAAGAGTGCCATCGGAATTTATTTTCACAGAATAATCTGAGTTTGATCCGGCAGAATTAGTCACAAACAAGTAACCGTTATCTATAAATGAAATACTATTATTTACAAAATTACTATTAGAATAATTATAACTACTTATGCCGCCCGTACAATCATGAGAACTATCACATACTGAAGTATCAAAATAGGTATTATAGTTCTTGAGTAATAGCCAATTAGTAGTTCCGAGTGTGCTTGGGTTATCGGAACAAGTTGAAATTTTACAGGCATAATAATTACTATTACTATTAGAATAAACAACGTTTCCTAGAGAATAACTAGCAGAGCTTTGGTCAATACCTGGATTTAAATAGCTATTATTTCCAGCTGTTGTAATCAGTAAGCAACTTGTGGATCCGAAAAGCAAGCAATAACCTCCACTACTTGGGCTGCAAGAAGTACTAGAATTGGCTATGCAAACATATTGTGAACTACTAGCAGGCCAAGTAGATACAGGAGTTGTATTAGAAAAAACACCTAAACTTCCGTCAATATTAATTTTTGCCACCTGGACGTCGTTGAACTGATTACACCCCGCATATGTGCAAGAGTTTCCTCCAGTAACATAAATATATCCATTATATGCACTAACAGTTGCCCCAGTTTTAGCAAACCTCATAGGATAAGATGCTACGTACACCGGATTAGGTGAAGTTATACTATAAACTCTTACGGTATTACAGTAAGTTCCCCCATTGCCGAGATACGGCAAACTAGTAGTGGAAACAGAAGTAAATAAGCACCGAGTTGTATCGCCAGTCAAGCTGTCAGTTCCACCTACTTCATACAAGAATCCGTTGTAGGCCGTACTGGACACTCCAGTAATTGTATGTGAAGCACTTGACCCCAAAGCAACTCCTGAATCACAAAAAGAATTTGTTATTGTACTAGCACAAGTAGTCGGAGCTTTTAAAGTACCATTACCGCCAAGATTAATCGTCGCCAGTTGATAATTACTCGAAAAAGTGGCAGGGCTAGCACAAGCACCACCGGTTGTGGATGTATAGGTGCTGCATCCACCTATCATATAGATTGTTCCATTACTCATAGCCGAACCAAATCCCCATGATTTATTTGCCATAGTACCAACTGAAACAAAGTTACTACTTGGCGCTCCACTCGAAAGATTGATAGGAGCGGCATATACTGTATTTAGCACATTAGCTGTAAACGGGGATACGCTTGAAGAGCCGCATCCGGTATATCCTCCAGCAGTTATTCCAGATCCCGAGGAAGTGGTATCTGAACACCCGCCATAGACATATATATACCCATTATATATTGACATTCCACCAGCGAAAAAAGACGGCATAGCATGACTTGTATCATTGGCAAATGACGTAGCTGGAGATGACGGATTGACTATGTCTGAAACTTTAGCATATTGTAAAGAATTATATGCAGCACCGCTTGTACTACAACCCTTACCGGCTGTAGTCACATTATTCCCAGCACAGCCACCAGCTACATAGAGGTAGCCATTGTAAGCTGCTACAGCAGGTGCAAAAACACCCGCCACAGTATAATTAGATTGAGTAAAGGCTGATAAAGCACCTCCTCCAGTAGGTAATAACTGATAATAAACATAGCCGCTAGCTAATGCTCCTGCACTTTTGCCACACATATACTGAGCAGCATCTGAATTTGAAAGACAGCCACCTGCTACAATTAAATATCCATTAGATATAGCAAGGCCTGATCCGAAAGTGCCAGAACCAGTCCCAGGGAATTGTGCTGCAGTATTATTCGTTACTGAACCAGGACTACCATCAGTAGTGTTTGCTAGAAAATATTGAAAGTTATTCATTACCGTATTACACGACTGATTATTAGCTACTCCTTGATCCCTACAACCAGTACTAACATAGATTGTTGAGTTATATCCAATAGCAGAAGCCCCAAACACTCCCAATGATAATACGTTGGGTGATAAGCACCATACACCTACCGGAGATCCACAGCTAGGAGCAGATAGAGTACCGTCATTGGAATTTATTTTAGAGTAATAAATAGACGTAGATACATTAGTACTAGCGCTGCACCATCTATTGACGGTAGAGGCAAAATTACAACCACCAATAACATAGAGATAGTTCTGGTAAACAGTTACGGCCGGCATAAATAGAGAACCTGGACCAGTAGCTGACGAAAAAGCATTAATCGATCCCGGATCATTAATTTTTACATAATAAGTACTACCTATTGTTGCCGAGGCATTAGTGCCACCGAAAGAGTATAAGTAGCCATTGTATGCAATTCCTGCAGAATATTTTATATGGCTGGATGCGTTAGTAGCTGTTGAAGTAACCTGCCAAGTACCAATACTACCATCTGCATTTATTTGCGCAAACGTAGTATATAAATTATCACTAGTTCCATTATTTGGATTTGTACCTCCATATGCATAGATGTAACCGGAATAAACCACTAAATTTAAATTATTTTGAATCAGAGATAAAGTAGTAGTGTTAATTGCCGAAGAACTTAAATCTCCATTTTTTGTATTTATATTAAAATAAATCACATTATTATAATTCGTCCCTCCGTTAAATCCTCCGGCTATATATAAGTTATTGTTATATATACTTAGTCCAACGCCAGCAACCCCACTACCAGCATAGGAAATAGTATTTGAAGCTGAAGCAAAACTTCCAATGCTTCCATTCATATTCACTGTGGCATACTGAATATCATTATAATAAGTTGCGCCATTAGCACCTCCAGCTATATAGATATAGCCGTTATATACGGATGCTGCGAGATAATACCTTGGATTGGCGAAGGTTGTTGAGTTGGTTGTGAAAGTACCCAGACTTCCGGCTGTTGAACCACAACCACCTGTACCACTATTCGATCCAGTGCAAATCAAAGCATACTGGACATCATTATAATAAGTTGCACCATTAGAACCTCCAGCTATATAAATATAGCCGTTATAT
>CAIYEO010000034.1 GCA_903925195.1 uncultured Candidatus Saccharibacteria bacterium
CTATTGAAGCCCTTACTAAATTAGCGCCTACTGATCCAAAAACCGGCGATGTTTATTTAACGGGCTCTAAACTATATCTTCCTCCATATACTAATGACGGTGCTGTTTTGGGTGATTCAATTCGCTATAACTATGCTCCAAAGAGTGACTACAATAATGGTCCTGAAACTACTATTACATCAAGTCAAATTTTGAATTTTTCAGAGAGAAAACTTACTGAGGCTTCATCAATTGCTGAAGTATCTACGTCGCTACCTTATCAGTGGAATTATAGCAATGGTAATAAAGCATTAATCGCTGTATTTAGTTATGTTCCTAATCTTCAGGCTTGTTCTAGTCTAATTCACCTTAATTATTCTCCTAGTTTCGATAAAAGCAGAGGTCTTGTTGCTGAAGGCAGTAAGAAGTTAGCGAACGGTAAAACGATTTATTTCTACCGAGAATCGGGCTGTAATAAATTGGACCAATATCCATCAATCAGCAAACTTATGGATTACGTTAAACAAGTACAGAGTTACTAAACTAAACTCTTGATCTAGCAAAATTCACTCTTACGGTTGTACCCTTGCCCACTTCGCTCTCAATCCAAATTTTACCATTGTTTAAATCTGTTAATGACTTGCCAATAAATAGTCCAAGTCCAGTACCGCCATTGTCCCTAGTCTCAGAGTTGTCTAGCCTGTAGAACCTTTGAAATAAGTGAGGTATGTCTGTAGAAGCTATCCCCTTGCCTGTATCTTGGACATATATTTGTACAGTGTCGCTATCTCCGTTAATTCCAATAGCGACACTGCCCGCTTCTGTAAATTTAACTGCGTTGCTAACAAGTTGCTTTAAGATTTCTGCGACTTGTTTGGGATCGGCTGTTATTTTAAATAACGGCGATATGCTTTTTCCATTCTGATTGGTATCTGAGCCGTTATTGAAATGTAGCGTTAGATTTTTGGCATCTGTCTGATTTTTAAATGTTGGTATCATCTGACTGATTAAATCGTTGACATTAAAGGTTGTTGGATTAGGCTTCATAAGTCCATCATCAACCTTGGCACTTGTTAATAGATCTTCAAATAATTTACCTAGCTTGCCTGTCTGTTCGTGAGCCTTATCGATATATGACTTAATCTTTGGATCGGTAGCAGTCATAGTTGCAAGTGACAGGAAACCTTCTATTGAAGCAATAGGAGTTCTCATTTCGTGGGAGGCAGTCGATATAAACTCAGATCTTTCTTGGTCACGTTTTTTTGAACCGGTTACATCTTTTAGGATAACCAGCATTTGTTTCGATTCATTATCTGTATCTAGTTTGGATATGCTAATACTAATTGGTATTGATTGGTTAAGCTTATTGCTTAATATGATTTGTTGGTTAACAGTATTAATGTGATTGTTAATTACATAAGTGAATGGATTTATAACATCTGGAAGTAGTTGGTTTTTGTCATCAACAATACGAATGACTGATTTGTAGTTAAGATTAATAGCATCGTTTATGGGCCAGCCTGTGAGGTCGGAAGCTGCTTGGTTGATGATCTTTATGTTGCCAGTGCTATCTAGCAGTACAAGGCCGTCAGATGAGGCCTGAGAGATGAATGCAGATTGATCGTAGATCTCTTTATCTAGATTAGGCACAACATCACCGTGACTCATAAATTTGATAATAGCAAAAATAACCCCTGATATTGCTACGCCAATTGTTAAAAATATTATTCTGTCTATCATGCTAATGTTTTTTTCTATATTTATTATCTGTTTTTCTATATTATTTTGCAATTATATTGTCGATTTATAAATCTGGTAAAATATAGCTTATGGAAATAATAAAGTACCCAGAAAATGTAGTTCACGAAACTTTTGATAAGAATATAGCTGAGTGGAATGAAGAGGTTAGACAACTCTTACCTGACGTGCCTATTGATTTAAAGGTTGAGTTTAATAACGAATGGTTGATTCCAGATACTGGAACTGGTGGGTTTGCTTCTTCAAAAGAAAAAATTGAGTTATCGTTTGATGAGAATTTTGAAGATCAAGAAGCTCAAATGAAGGATTTAAGAGCATCCTATTTTCATGAGTGCTACCACGTCGTTCAAGGTTTTACTGGTCAGGACTATGATGCTCATCTCCCAGCCATAGAGAATGCAATTTTAGAGGGCGCAGCGACTCGTTTTGAGACAACCTATGCCAATGCAGATCCAGGCTGGTCTCATTATCCAGAAAGAGAAAAAGTTGTTGAATGGGTTAATTTAATTAAGGGGTTGCCTGAAAATTATGACTGGCAAAAATGGAAGTTCTATAA
>CAIYEO010000035.1 GCA_903925195.1 uncultured Candidatus Saccharibacteria bacterium
AAAAAATAATTGATAAATTAATATAATTAATTGTTCGTTGTAAATACTAATTGAGAATTTTGGCCTACGTATAATAAAAATTTATTATACTCAAATAATCATTAATATAATTTGAATCGTCTACATTATTATTATTAGTGAATTAAATCGATTATAAAAAATAATTGAAATATATAAATTTATTAAAATATGACAATTCAATTAGCAAAACATAGAAACACATATATATCCCTACTTTCCATAATTTTTATATGTTTATATAAACAAATATAGTAAAAAATATTTGCAATGGCATTCATTAACGAAAACCAATTGCAGATATTTCACTCAGCTAGGTTAAAGTTATGCACAGCTTTATTTAATTTATGCTTAAATAGTGTTGACAGGTCAATACCCTATTTTATAAGATAGTGATGGTGCTTGAATAAATAAAGTACTCAAAACAAAAAAGACATCGCAACAACGGCTTCTCGCAAGCCGTTGTTCCATAAAATAAACACATCAAAATCCTAAAAGTTAAAACCAACACTAGGCAAACGACTCAAATTAATTTGGGTCGTTTTGTTTATATATGATAATTTGTATTGCCCTACTAGTCCCTATCTGTTATAATCTGAATCAATAATTATTAAGTTAATTCATTAAAGGAGTCTTGTATATCAGCAAACACACTCGTCTGAATCAATCGATCCGGGCATCACAATTAAGAGTTATTGATCAAGATGGTAATCAGCTAGGTATTTTTTCGAGACAGGAAGCATTAGATCTTGCAGAAGAAAAAGAACTTGATCTAGTTGAAATATCTCCAGAAGCGAATCCACCTGTTGCAAAGATTATCGATTGGGGCAAGTTTAACTATCAAAAGACTAAACAGAACCAAAAGACTAAGCGCAATACTAAGGTAGTCGAGATGAAAGAAATGAGATTTGGTCTCAAAATCAGCGATCACGACATGGAAGTTAAGCTCAATAAGGTGAGAAAATTTCTAGAAGCTGGACACAAAGCCAAACTAACTATAGTTTATAGAGGCCGAGAACTAGCTCACAAGGACATAGGATTCACCCTAGCGAGTAAAATGATAGCAATACTAGGAGATACCATTATTATTGATCAACAGCCTCAATTCGCTGGTAAACAACTCAATTTCGTAATAAGGAGCAACAACAATGCCAAAGTTAAAAACCCATAGTGGAACTAAAGATAGAGTAAAGATTTCCAAAAATGGAAAAGTACGTACTCGAAGAATTAACAGCAACCACTTCATGCAAAAGAAATCAGGCGCTGCTAAGAGAAAGATCTCTAGCCTACAGACAGCAAATGATACTAATAGTAAAATGATTAAGACCAAATTAGGAGTATAAGAAGATGAGAGTAAAACGAGGAGTCACAACTCACCACAGACATCAGAAGATTAGAAAAGCTACTAAAGGAATGACACATTCCAATAGAGCGAGTATTAGACGTGGGAAACAAGCAATAACTAAATCCCTACAAAATGCTACTAGAGATAGAAAAAACCGCAAAAGAAGCTTTAGGCAACTATGGAACACTAGAATTAATGCTGCTGCCAGACTAAATGGTACAACTTATAGTAAATTCATTAATGCCCTAAAAAAGGCACACATAGAAATTGATCGCAAAATATTAAGCGAACTAGCGGTTAACGAACCTTTAGTAATAAAAAATATTATAGAAACAGCAAATAAAGCTAAATAAAAAAAGCTCTAGCTATAGAGCTCATTTTATTTAACCAGATTATCCATAAGCCGGGTTCTGTTTTATCTAGTCATCTATCTAGTTTGAATGTTGCCATCCAAATCGAGCGGATAATGATGAATAATGGCGGGTACCAGCCAAAATGGCAGAATTCATCTCCTTGCAGCAGGCAGGGTTTACCATCTCTATCTGTCACCAGACAGAGAAACGGTTTTTTACTTCCGCACTTTTCACCCTTACCTAATTGCTTAGGCGGTATTGTCTCTGTGGCACTTTCCCTAAGGTTACCCTCGGTTGCCGTTAACAACTGCCTTTCCCTATGCTGCCCGGACTTTCCTCTTATATAGTAATATACAAGCGACTAGTCAATAATCTGGTTAAATAAATTATAGCATAATTATATTATTATGCTAGTGCCTTATCTAGAGCTATGTTCACTTCTGTATCTGCTAACTTGTTTAATTCTCTAGGAATATGCGTAAAAGTTTTTTCATCAACTTTCTCTAAAAGATCCTTAATATCATTATAAATTTTTAATAAATCCTGGTTTTTTATTTTAAAAGTACCCTTCATCTGATTAATAATGAGAAGACTATCCATAAAAATAACTAACTTTTTTGGTTTATAGGTTAGGGCTTTTTCAATAGCAAATTTTAATGCTAGGTATTCAGCCTGATTATTGGTTGCAATGCCCAAATATACACCTTTATTAAAAATAACTTTCTCGTTCGAATTTTTGATGACAAATCCACTAGCAGAAGGACCTGGATTACCCCTAGAGCCACCATCAGTATAAATCCTTAGCTCATCTTCGCTAGTACTGCTAGTAGTTACATCCTTGTTAATATAATTCTGATAGATAGCTTCAATATCATCAGCCAGTTCCCTGTCCTTTGGAGTAATTGAATTATCTTGATCGTGGGTTGATAGCCAAAATTCAACAATATTCCATTCATTAGTCCATTTTGGATGGTGATTCAGTTTTTTTGCTACCTTTGAGACTTCTCCCATGAATTCAAATGCTTCATCAAAGTCTTTGAATGTAAATTTTGCATGAAGTGAGTTATTGATTTGATTCCACATGTTTTTTCTTTCTATTATTAGTTAACTGGTCGGGATGGCCGGACTTGAACCGGCGACCTCACGGCCCCCAGCCGTGCGCGCTAGCCAACTGCGCCACACCCCGGTATACATAACGGCTGAGAAGCCCGAAATGATTAACCTGTAAGAAAACAGGTGGGTGTCCTCAACAGTTAACCACGGCTAACTGCAATATTAGACTCCCTTACATATGTTATTCAGATAATCATATGCTCGGTACTTCTCTGCCTTTATTTATTATAAAGATAAGAGTCCTATCAACCAAGCAATAATTTAGATAAAGAATTATTTATCAGCGTGATTACTGGATATAAGAATTGCATAAATAACAAAAATATAACCAATATAGATATAAATCCAAATGATTCAATTTGTCTCATGATTTTCTGTAATGGCTCAGGCGCAAATGCATATAAAACTCTTGAACCATCTAGTGGAGGTATTGGAATTAAATTAAAGATAAAGAAAAGAATATTAATATCTACGAATAATAGTAATGAATCGCTCATAAAAATAGATCCAGATCCAAATATACGAAAAAGTATTGAACCAATTATTGCTAATAATAAGTTAGTTAATGGTCCAGAAAGCCCTACCAACGCTACACCAAACTCACCAAAACGAACTCTATCTGGATTGAAAGGTACAGGTCGAGCGATAAAAATTGGAGGCACATGAATTAATATCAAAACTAGTGGTAGCAATATAGTTGTATATAAGTCTACATGTTTTAAAGGGTTAAGTGTTAGTCTTCCCTCCTCTTTTGCTGTGGAGTCACCAAGCCAGTGTGATGTAAATGCGTGCATAGCCTCATGAAAACCCATAGATATTAGTATAGATACTATTACTGCAACAATCTGCAAGGCAGTTAAATTATTAAACATTCTTACATTATACCAATTATTCTTAAGTTTTATTAGAAACTGATTAATATTGACGAAACAGGTAAAACAAGATAAAATAATATCTTAATTGTCTATTAAGGAAATTTTATGAACATATGCGATATTACTGGTAAAGGAAAACAATTTGGCAACAACGTCAGTTTTTCTATGCGCCACACAAAAAAGACTTGGAAGCCTAACCTACAGACAAAAACAGTAGTGATAGACGGCAAGAAGATGAAACTAAAGATTTCAACTCAAGCTATAAGAACTCTTAAGAAAAAGAATCTAATCTAATAGATTAGTTAGTTTTTTCTAAAACTATTAGTTTCCTACCTTCAGTGAGATCTGCAGATTTAAGCTTCAGCTTAGAAATAGTCTCGCTTGGCTCCATCGAAATATTTTTTAGTACATCTTCAAGACTATCCTGAGGGACTGGGTATTGAATAGTACTATCTGCATAATGAGTAGGTATAACAATCTTAGGTTCTATCAGCTTTATTAATTTTAAAGCACCTATTGAATCAACAGTGTAACCG
The DNA here is from genome assembly GCA_903925195.1 of uncultured Candidatus Saccharibacteria bacterium. Next base: position 4,241 of record CAIYEO010000035.1, read on the forward strand.
TGCCCACCAACAGGTATAATAAGTACGTCTACCATACCAATTGCCTCTAATTGATTATCGGTAAGTTCAGGATATATGTGCCCTGTTACGATGATATTTAGATCACCCACTATCATCTTATAAATACTTGCCGTATGCTGCTTAGGCTCATCCATATGTGCTTGTGCCTCGATACCGTAAACGGAGACTCTCCCCACTTCATATTCGCCAGGGCTATCTATAACAATTCTAGCTGTTGAATTAGACTTATCTTCAGCAAGATCGCTTGAAGTATAAAGACAGATATCAGTTGGTTTAGTTATAGACTTAAGGCCTAATGACTTTAAGTTATCATCGATTACGATCCTAACCTGCTTATAAGTAAGTGCTAGGCAGTTTGCTCCGTAGTATTGTAGTTCCATATTTATATTCCTTATCTGTTATTTAATTATCATTTAATAATAGCGCGCCATTTTTGTCTATTAAGACTTGCTTCTTGGATTTTAGGATATTAGAAATAAATCTATCCTTCACCTGTTGTCTGTAATTATACTCATCTAAATCCATAACCACATACCTAATGCCTTTGTTTTCCTTAGTCTCAAGCTCTATTATAAATTTTTCTAATTTATTTCTATTAACATCGCCTACAATCAATAAATCAATACCGCTAATCTCATCATGAGTGAATTGTCCGGTATATATAGCTATCTCTACATTACCAAGTGACTTGAAATGACTAGACTCTTCTGTTTGACCCTCTCTAGATGCGATCTGGTCAGTTGCCAAAGTTTTGTTCGCAAAGATATTAGAAAGTGAATCATTATACTCAAATTTTTGATTTACTTCATAGAACAGTTTATTATTCTCATTTTTTGAAATAATAATCCCTATACTTAGAAGATTAGCTAGCTCTCTTCTGACAGAATTAATCTGCTCATCTATTTTTCGAGTTATCTCTCTGACGTAAAAAGATCTATTAGGATTAGAGTAAAATAACTGAAGTAATTTTACTCGAGTCTTCGAACCAAACAATTGATCAATCATATTATTATTGTATCAGAGTGAGTGATATCTAAATACACTATTTGTTCAAAAATGTTGTTATTAATTCAACTGCTTTGCTCTGTTCATCTATCCAGTGAATATTTTTATTCCTTTTGAACCATGTTCTTTGTCTCTTTGAATAACTTAATGTGTTGTATATTATTACTTTCATCAATTCTTCTCTAGTTATTTCCTCATCAAAATATGCTTTAAATTCTCTATATCCAATTGATTTCATTGGCTCAATGTCCCAACCATATTTTTTTGATAAAGCAGCAACTTCACCTTCCAAGCCCTCTTCCATCATCATATTTACTCTATTTATAATCCTAGAAGTTAGCTCTTCTTTGGGTATTTTTATACCAATAACCAAACAATTATCGATAAGTTTTCGTTCTTGCTGTTCTCCATTATTCCTAATAACACTCATAAGATGTCTTTTATTAGTCTTATTGATTGGTAGATTAAGTCCTCTCTTCGATATAATATCCGTCAACTCTTCAACAGACAGATTCTTGAGATAATCATTTTCAGTTTCATTAATATTATTACTAAATTGATAGTCATAAATAACAGAATCGATATATAGCCCACTACCTCCTACTAAAAAAGGTATATTATCGTTGCTGATGATATGGTCAATCTCATTTTTGCACATTTTCTGAAAACTAGAAGCCGAAATCGGGTCATCTGGATCAGACACATTAACCAAATGATGCTTAATGCCATCCATCTCTTCTTTTTTTAACTTTGCGGTACCAATATCCATACCTTTATATAAAGTTCTTGAATCGCAACATATAATTTCACCAGAAAATTGCTTAGCTAATGATATAGCTAGCTTGGATTTTCCGCTTGCGGTCTCACCCACAATCACTATTAGAGGTGGATTCATTTTTATAGTGAGGTGGACTGTTTAGATCTTTTCTTATTCTCAGTAGATACCTGGCCAAAAAAATCATCAATAGATAATGTCACATCATTTTCGTTAGATTTCAAATCATTACGGATTCTAGGTGTGACCTGCTGAGATTCTATTTCTTTAGCCCCGATTACAATCGTATATGGTATTTTCATCATTTCAGAAGATCTGATTTTCTTACCAACAGATTCATTGGAATTATCTATCTCACACCTTAAGCCGAGAGCATTAGCCTTGCCTAAGACTGATTCAACAAAATCAGTAGTTGATTGCTCTTGATTGACGCTAATGATCCTAATCTGCTCAGGTGCTAACCAAACAGGAAAACGTCCTTTAGATGTTTCTATATAGGCAGCTAAAAATCTTTCAATCGAGCCCATTAATGCAAAATGAATCATTACAGGAGTCTTTTCTTGCCCATCCTCATCTGTATATTTTAGTCCGAATCTTTCTGGCTGAACAAAATCAAGTTGTGGGGTCGCTAGCTGTAATTCCCTACCTTGAGCATCGGATCCCATGAAATCTATCTTAGGGCCATAAAAAGCAGCTTCCCCTACTCCGACATAGTATTCAATACCTGACTTATCCAATATATTCTTTAGTATAGCTTGGGCATTAGTCCAAAGATCCATATCGCCTAGATACTTATCAGAATCATCCCTAAAAGATAGTCGAGCTTTGAGTTCTATATTGAGAGTTGAATAGAACTCTTTAACATTATCGACAAGCATGTTGATACAGCCTTCGATTTGTTCTGGAGTACAGAAAGTGTGACTATCATCCTGAGTAATAGCTCTTACTCTAGATAAACCAAGAAGCTCTCCGGCTTTCTCGTCCCGATAAACAGTAGTAGTTTCCATATATTTAATTGGAAGTTCCTTGTAACTTCTGGGTCTTGATGCATATATTTGCTGGTGATGAGGGCAATTCATTGGTTTGAGTACGAGCTTATCCTTAGTTTCTTTGCTATCAACAGTAAGCCATTCGTCACCAAATTTAGCCCAATGTCCAGATGTTTCATAAAGTTCTTGTTTTGCTATATGGGGAGTCCAGACGTTCCGGTAACCTATTCTCTGTCTTATTTCCTGAGAATAGGTATTGAGCTGATCTCTTAAAACTGTACCTCTAGGGGTAAATAAAGGAAGACCAGATCCTACTAATGGAGAAATAATAAAAAGATCTAATTCTTGCCCAAGTTTTCTATGATCATTTTTTTTAGCATCTTCCATTAAGGTAATGTACTGATCGAGCTCCTTCTTATTGTCAAATCCTGCTCCATAGATTCTTTGCATTTGCGGGTTTGAATCTAATCCTCTCCAGTAAGCACCAGATAATCTGATTAATTTAAAGACGCCAACATTTCCGGTCCTATCTACATGAGGCCCCTTACAAAGATCAACAAAATTACCGTTCTTATAGAAAGATACCTCTGAGACTTTACTTTGCTCGTTACTTTGAACGCCAATTTCATTAATATCTAGATCCTTTACTGCAGTTGTTCCAGATCTTTTTAAATCATTAAGTAGCTCTTCCTTATAAGGCTGGTTATTATCTCTAGCCCATGAAATTGCAGCATCAATATCTAAAGTATAGTGCTCGAACTCTTGATCCGACTCAATGATTGCCATCATTTCATTCTCTATAGATTCAAAATCATCTGTAGATAACTTCTTATCTCCTAAATCGATATCGTAATAAAAGCCATTTTCAATAACTGGCCCTACTCCGAATTTTGCATCTGGCCATAATTTTTGCACCGCACTAGCTAGGATATGGGCTAACGAGTGGCGTGATGCATATAATTTTTCATCTGTCATATAGAGATATCATACCATTTTTCGGAGTTAAATAAAAAATCGGCTTAAATGTCATCGCAAGTACATTCAAACCGATCCTTATGTGTTAAAAACACTACCTAAAACTTCACTACTACTAATATAGCAAGGATAGTAATATATGGCTAGTATAATACTATTGTATTTTATACATACCTTCTGGGGATAAGTAGCGCAGATAATATCCCTTTTATGGTATAAAAAAATCCCATAATATATGGGATGAATTTGGTGGACCCTAGAGGACTTGAACCTCTGACCTCTTCCACGTCAAGGAAGCGCTCTAGCCAACTGAGCTAAGAGTCCACTGAATATGAAAATATACTCCATTATTAGTAAATATTCAAGAAATATACTGCATTAGCATTAAGCTCATTATTGACTTTTGGTCGAGAATATGTTACCATTAGCACGTTAAACAGGGATAAGGTGTGAGTACCAAAACCATTCTACTGGACAGTTACGAACTGTTCTATGAAGAGTTATTTACTTCAAAATCTCTAGATCGAATCAGAAGATCTAGAAATAAAAGTAAATAATTATAGTCAAATTACCTAGTTACCTGCTTTAGATATACTAAGGCTTCTTTTTTACACATAAAAAATTATTTTTCCACTAGCATTATCCTTTGCGTTATGACAATATGTTGTCATGGTATGTATATATTGTAGTAGCCTGACTAAGGTTATTAACTCCCGTAAATCTAAGAAATCTATCTCTACATGGAGAAGAAGGACCTGTCTACAGTGTGCTGCCACCTACACTACTACCGAAAAGCCAGATCTAAATAACAGTCTATTAGTCAAAAAGAGCCAAGGAGACTTAAGTCCCTTTTTAGAGGAAAAATTGTTTCAGAGCATATATGAGTCATGTAAACATAGAAAAAGTGCTCTTACCGACTCTGTGTCGCTCAAGGACACCATATTAAGATTTATATTACTCGATAATAATTCTGCAATTATTGAAAAACAGTATCTCTTCAATAAGACTCATGAAGTACTCAGCAAGTTTGACGACGTATCAGCAACTTATTACAAAGCTTACTATTCCCCACTATAACGAACAAAAAATAATCAGCTAGTTCTTGTTGTTGAATCTTTATTCTTAACAACTACTGCTTTATCTGTAACATCAAACTTATCGTAATATAAGCCAAAAATTAGCCTTGTCTGAGAATAAAAGGCTGAGAATGAGCTATAGACTATTGTTGTCACTGGTAGGTATACCCACTGTAGAACCATGAATATATTCTTATGAGACTTATAATGTGCAGGCTTAGGTGGCAAGGTTTTAATACTAATGAATAGTGTAGCTATAATCCCAGCTAGAGCAACGGTTTGTATTCTACTAACTACGATTGGAAGTTCATTGGCTGCATAGTTTTGTGGATTCAATAACGCTGGTATGAAGGCTGAAAATGCCAATAAAACCGGAGCCACTGCCCAAGTAACATGCCCCTCTAGTAGTCTAAGAAATTTAAATATCATGTCTAATTTTGGAACATTATTTTTTGTCAGGAAACCTTTTTGAGCAACGTATGCTACATCTGAAGCTCCGTACGTCCATCTTCTTAGTTGAATAAATTGAGCTTTAAGAGTTTTAGCGTATGTACTGGAAAAAACTGCATCCTGATAGATTGGTGTATAAATTGGATAAACCTGATGCTTGCCATCGAATCTGAAGTACGTTCTCCAGTATTGATGCCCATCTTCGACAATAGTCCTTGTACTCCAATAATCTGTATCTATTAAGCTTTGCATACTCTGAGCATGTGAGGAAAAATTTCTGAGCATGTGAGGCCTAAGAGATAAGACGACATTCCAAAATGAGTTTCCTGTAGCTATAACTCTCATAGGAGCAGGCACATCCCAAATGTTATTTGTATACATAGGAATAGGCTGGAAAGAAATATGTAATGGATCTATACATGCGCTAAAGGTGTAGGATAAGGCTGAGAAATAATTCTTATCTGGTCTATTGTCTGAATCAAGAGTAGTTACAATAACCTTAATTGGATCGATTTTCTTTAATTCTAAAAACTTTTTCAGTTCTTTTGCGGCATAAGTAATGTTGCCGCCCTTGCCTATAATTTCATTTGGAATATCCTTTGGATGTTTTATTGCCACAGCGTAGAAAAACTTATCCTTGTAAGTTTCTATAATCTCCTTCGTAATTTTTTCAGTTCTTGGGCCGCCTCGTTCTTCATAGGCAATAACTAAAATAATTTTTTTTGTATCATACGTAGAATTTACTATTGTCTGAATAGTTGGCTCAATAACATCCTTACTCTCATTATATATAGCAACCATTGCGACATTATATAAATCATCTGGCCTATTAGCTTCCGGGTGTAGTTTTAATCTGTCAATATTGGCAAAATGCCAATCTGGTCTAATAGCGCCCGTTGCAACCTTGCCCGTTTGGAGCTCACTAAGTAAAGAAGTCCAATCCAAACCCTGATGGAGTTTCATGATTTTATAGCCTTGAAATGCCCTAATATCAATACCTAACGAACGGATAAACCACAGTAGCAAATAAGCCAATATAAAAATAACTGCAGCAGTAACATTTATGAGGCTTAGTATGAATGGCATAAAAAGAAAAAGCCAACTAAGTAGGCCTGGAAGCATCTCAAAAAAACGATAGCTTTTTGTTTTATCTTTTTGTAATGGTATTTCTATATCTGTCATTGATTAATGCTTAGCTAGTAACGAACTACTGACAATAAAGTTACAAATTAGTAATAATGTTGCAAGACTAAGAATAACGAAAGTAAGGTATTTTTTTGTTTCATAAGATTTAATACTTAGAAAAGTTGATGAAACAAGTATTAACAGAGAGAATACTATGAAACCTATAATCGTAGAAACACCTCCCTGAGTGTATTGATCAATTCCTAAATTAGCTCTCCTCTGTACGATATAAATACCTGTTCTTGAACTAGTCATTCGAATGAGTATCATTGCAATAGAAAAAAAGACTAGTATTGCATTAGTTGTAAGGAGTAATAAAACTGATTTATCGTGAAAGAATTTTTTTTCGATTGCCATTACATCTATATTGTAGCTGTTATCTAAAATCAAGTCGAGTCTATTATTTCTTGATTTATTAACGAATAGGAATATAGTTATGTTTAATTAGTTGTGAGATACAATTATGAAAAACTATTGCAGAGATAATTCCCTAGGAAATATTACACCTATAGATAGAAACAGTGACCTACCATGGCACTATGACTCAAAAATTGAAAAAATAGAATTCAAACATAGCGAACAAGATGCTAATAGTACGATCAACAAATTTAGAGTCACCTTTGATGACGAAATCAAGATTGGACTTAATTACTGTCAGCCGGATTTACCAGTTACTGACATCCCAATAGTTATGACTCCTGCCCTTGGAACAGGACTGCACGGTAGAAATTTAAATATACAGAAAAAACTGTCTGAAATTGGTCTACCAAGTTTATTAATAGGAATGCCAGGCAGCGAAAGAGATTCTGCATGCAAAGAAATTCTAAGTTTCATAGAAAAACCTAAGAAAATAATAAATGAGATTTCCTCAATTAGTCTTGCCAGAAATGCTCATTACGTAAATGAGATATTCAAACAAGGCTACTTGCTCGACCTAGATGACCACAATATGATTGGATACGGTGAGTCCAGAGGGGCGATGATATTACTAGGCAATATAGCATGTCAACAAACCGAAGACATCAATGTCCCCTACTCTGTAGCTGTGTCGCCTTGCTATATAGAACCATTCAAAGTTGATATGGCTAAAGAATTTGCCGGACAAATTATTAATGAAATAACGACTATTTCAAAACTACTCGGACATTTTAGTATTAATAGTTTGAATACATTGAATTTATCACCGAAATCTATTGCTTATGAAATATCTCATATTCCCACTCTTTTCAGGGGTGATACAGGATCATTTATTTCCAAGATTCCAAAAGATCAGAACTTATCTATTATTGCATTTGATCAGGATTTTTCCGGACAACCTAAGGTTTGGCTTGAATCTTTTCCAAAGGATGAATATCCAAATATAGACATTGAAATATTCGAAGGCAATCATTTATCGTTGGCTGGTAAGGCAACCTTCGAGAAAATAATGTATAAATTTTCATTCCTAGCAGAGCAATTAAGAGATCGAACAATAATCAACGATGTTGTTAATCTATAAATCTATATAACTAATTATTGTATCTAGGCTCATATTTTTATTAATATTTATAATTTTTGTTTGCTTACTAATTTTAGTGAGCAATTTAGGATAGTTAGTTTTTGTAGATGAGTAGATTGCCGGAATAGATCTAAATAAATCTATTTCTGATTTATAGCTAACATGTAGTTTAGTATCTTTATTTCCATGCAATAACCTACCGATTGAACGCTTCGCAATCCTAAGCCTGAGTAGCCAAAGTGGTAAATCTAGCCAAATAATAAGATCTGCTTTGTTCCAAAGTATCTCATCAATACCATAGTTATAATAGACACCTTCAACTATCCACTTATCAGCCTGTACTATTTTTTTTACATCCAATATGAATTCATCAGCAGACTTTTTTTTGGTTAATTCACCCTCAATAAATCTTAAATTATCTAAATCAGTTGAACCTATTGATAATATCTGGCTTATACGATTAGCTAGAGTAGTTTTTCCACTTCCGCTACACCCAATAATGACTATTCTTTTCATCTTAATATAGTATATGTCCTATTCATGTATATCAATTCATATAGCCTATAATGAAGACTAAGAAGACAAGAATCCACCATCTACCGGCAAGACAGCTCCTTGAACATAGCTAGCCAGGTCACTAGAAAGGAACAGTACCACTTTTGCAACTTCATCAGGCTCACCCCACCTACCATTGGCCAGACGTTGCTGAAAATCATACCCAGTTTTCATAAGATTTACTTTTACGTTTAGAATTGCGTCATTTCTTAGTGCTTTAGTACCGGGTGTTTTGATAGCACCAGGCATGACAACGTTCACTCGAAAACCAGATTTACCATAATCTCTTGCTAGCGAGCGAGAAAGTGCTATTACACCTGCTTTACTCATTGCGTAGTGAACTAGATCTTTCATAAACGGAAGAACTGCCTCGATAGAAGAAATGTTTACTATCACTCCACCATTTTTGCCTCGACACCGTACATAATTCTGACACATCCAAAAAGCAGAATTCATATTTACATTTAGTGTCTTCATTAAATACTCTTCATTAACTTTTAAATAATCCATAATAGGATATATACCAGCGTTATTGACTACTACATCAGGTAATTCATCAGGATGTAAATTTTTCCAAAATGAATCAATCTCTTCTTTGCTGGATACATCTACTTGAAATAGTTTATGATCATACTTCTTAGAAATGCAGTTATGGATGGTTACTTGCAAGCCCTCCATATTAATATCGAGAAGAAGTAGTTTGGCGCCTGCCTCAGAAAATCTATGTGCTATTGCCCTTCCTATACCTGAAGCAGCACCTGTTATTAGAACTATTTTACCGTCTAGAGAAACAGAATCAATTATTGAGTTTTGTATATTTTTCATATTTATCCTTTAAATATATCTTAGCACAAAGGTTTTAATACTTTTAATGGTTAGAATATTATTTGAATAAGGATTTAGGATCGTCATAAAGCTGGTGCGGGTAGAGAGAATCGAACTCTCGTCTCAGCCTTGGGAAGGCTACATAATAACCATTATAAGATACCCGCAAAGGAGACTATTGGAGCCGCCTGCCAGGATCGAACTGGCGACCTACGCTTTACGAAAGCGCCGCTCTACCAACTGAGCTAAGGTGGCGTACGAGTATGGATTATAGCAAGAAAAATTTATTAATCTTCAATAGGTCTGTGCTTAGCTTTTTTCTTTTTATATTCAATAACAGTTAAATAAACTATGACTATATCGAATACAGTTAGAAGAATCATGCTGATTGAACTTTTTGTCACTATTTCATAAGTTTGATAAAAAATAAAACCAGTAGTTAGAACTATTAGCCCTACATATGCCCAAAGATGATTTCTAAGTATTTCGATTACTAAAATTAATTTAGCTAAGCCATGAGACAAAAGATATAGTCCTAAAAAGATCAGAGTTCCCTTTGTGAGGTCATTACTCCACTTAACTAAATGGTTGGCTATAAAATCCTGATGATCGTTAGTAAGTTCTGTTCTAGTTAAAAAATTGATTAGTCGAGAAACATGTTCAGGTTTAATAAAGAGAAGAATCAAGCCGCCAATAGTTTCTAAGAATCCATCAAAACCTTTTATTAATATACCTATTTCGAATATCTTATCGAACGTAGTTTGTGGCTTAAATGTAGACATTAATAATAATTATACAGGTATTTAAAAATTAACAAACTTGCATAGAACTTATCATAAATAGATGGTATTGAACAATAAATGTATTCGCTTATATCTAGAACTGTTCTAAATTTTAACAGATTGAAATATCATTCTATGGAAGAATTTACTCACTTTGAGCGATCTGTATCTTTTTTAATAATACTTAAGATATCACTCTGGTTTTTAAGTTCAATCATTTGTTCGTCCTGAAGATTAGCTAGATAAGTTAGCGTTTCATGATCAGAGAGCGATTTAGCATCAGTTGCCTTCTGCGCGACATTCTGTGCAACCATAATTGCAGGTAATAATATTAGCTGAATCCAGTTTGATGAAATCCAGTTAACAATAGGAACAAGATCATGTGTCATAAAAGCTGACTTTGCCGAAAGTAATGCAATTACGTTAAATAAGTAAAAACAGTACATACTGCCAACATGTGTAGCAATCCATACTGCAAACTTATCATTAAAATTGTTCTCTCTCTGAATTAGACTTTTTGGATTGATAACATGTGGATGTGGTTTTAAATTACTCATATAATTATTATGCCCTACAAGCTGATCTGTTTAGCCAGTATCCACTTTGTTACTCTAGATAAAGAAACCTTATCAATATCTTCTTTTGAAGATATACTTATTTCACCTTGCCTAATTAATCTATTGGTTTCTAAATTATTATCTGAAATTATTTCAGAATTTTCGCTAGTTATTCTTAAAAGATGTGTCTCGCTATTATCATCGTTTCGACTGGTATCATAATTCGTCATATAAATATCTTATACCCAAATCTTCAACTTGAAAAGTTGTTTTATTTTTCTGTTGTCTCTTCGTTGTCTTGTGTAGCAATATGTCCCATTGCTTTATCGAATTCGTTTTTTTTGTCTAAATAATTTTTAGCTTCATCAGAAACATTCATGGTATCAGGAAGGCTTTCTGGTCTTAATGGATCAGTTGGTAATTCGCCATTAGGTGGTGCTAATCTTTGACCAGTAAATTCTTCCCACTTTTTATCTTCAGTTGGACCCTGAACTATAGTATTAAACTCTAAATCAGCTGGTGTTGGTTTTATATTTTTTTGTTGTTCATCCATTACAAATATATTTTAGCATATACATTTTAAATGTCTATAACTTTTTATAATAAAAGAAACTTCATAAATAAGCAGTACCATATTATTCTATGGAACAATATTTCAATATGAACCACTACTAACAATACAGCCGACTATGCGTACCAATTTGTGCAAAAAGAGCCGTGTATTATCTAATAATTCGTATATTGTCCTATTATCACCAATGATGTCGATACATTAGCTGTCTTTATAGGGTGTGTTGAGGGCATAATTTCTAATCTGGCGGTTCAGTGGATTGTTGGTAAACAATAATATACGTTCAATCATTTTCTTTTTGATATTAGAATGACTATTATAGAAAAAGTCTCTCAAAAATAGAGAGACTTAAACATAATCTTACTGGCGGGCCCGACCGGATTTGAACCGGCGATCTCCTCCGTGACAGGGAGGCATGTTAGGCCACTACACCACGAGCCCTTAACCTAAACAACAGAGGTCATAGTATCATTTTTAAAAAGAAAAAGCAATTTTTTATTAATTAAGCTTTATGTAATATGCTGGCTTACTCGAGACCTCTAAAGGAGTTAAGTAGCTGTTAATGTTCTTATAGTTAAACAATATATGAGATGCTTGCACTTGCCCGCCCTGATTAGAGATAACTTTCACGATTTCTAGACCGGTTCCAATGTTTATAATGCCGGAAGTCTGTCCTGGTTGTAAAAGGAATATCTGATTAATCGTTTGTGGAGCTAATGATTTATTGTCTGATGTAATAGTAAATGGGAATTGGCCACCATTATCTTTGGTAGTTTTATCATCAGAGTATTGTTTTGCTACTGAAGCAAAATCACCATTATTCTTGATTAAGTTACTGACTAATTCTGATTTAGAGTTAGTTTCAGTATCTAATTTAGCAACTACCTTTTGTGCTAACAGCTGATTACTTAATTCTCTTTTAAAATCACCTATAGTCCAGCCCCAATATTGAGCTAATACATTATTTAGCACCTGATTGTTATCACCTAGTAGATTTTGATTTTTTAACAAGGTAATTTCAGTATTTACATCTTTATCTGATACTTTTACCTTATTTTTATCTGCCAACTGTTTGATGTAGGCATTATTAACTACATTTTTTAGAGCTTGTTTTTTAAAGTTATCCAACTGCTGCTGGCCTTCTACTGATTTGAAATCAATTTTTTGCTGTGTCTGATAATAGTGGATGTAATGCTTTAGCTCAAACAGATAACTTTCATAAGAAACATAGCTTGAACCAGCCTTAGCTACCGGAAAAGGAAGAACCTGAGTAACTCCGTATATAAATGAAGAATAGTTCTGATATTTATACAAAGAAAGCCCGCTATAAACAAAAAAAGCAATAAGTGCTGTTATAGGGAGACCTAAAGATATTATGACTACCCTATGCTTGGAATGCTGTAAAGGATATATATATTTACGAGCAGTAGAAAGAATTTCTTCTCTGTGGTCATTAACGGTTTCGTTGGTAATTTTTGGCAATGATTCAAGAGCCTCTTTGTATTGATTTGCAACAAATTTATCCTTATTGCGAGTAAGGTGCTTCTTGGCGAATTTAATTGGCTTAGGCTTCTTCAGTTTCATCTATAACTCCCTCATTAATAACTAATTCCGAACCGCCGTTCGGACTATAGTTGTTGGCAACAATGCCTACTTCTCTTAATATTTCTAGAATATGCTTTTGAACTTTTGCTGGATGATGAATATCATGAATTATCAAATCTCCGACAAAAGTCTGCATCATTATTGTACCAGAACCAAGTAAGGTTTCTTGAATGCCAGAGACCTGATAATTAACCATTTGAATTTGATTTAACCCCATATCCACTACGCTACGATGAAATAAACCTTTCTGAGTAATTTGGATTAACCGTTGGTTAGTGAATATAAAAATACTAAAATGCCAAGTAATCCAAAATGGAGAAAATAATATAATTCCAACTATCATGCCTATGCCGAGACCTCCGAAAAAAAATATATATTCCGGATTTAACAATGATGGAAGAGTTCCCGCAAGTAGTGAGAGCATAAATAGAATTAAGCCCTTACGCATAACGATTGGGTGTTTATGAAATACGTATAGTACTTCCTCTCCATCTAGTTGATCATCAAAATATTTATGTGCCATGATATTTATCTATTGTATGTTATTAGCCATGATATTATTTTTTCTGTATACTAATCTATTATCTGCCCCCATAGTTTAATGGATAAAATAATTCCGTCCTAAGGAAATGCTCCACGTTCGAATCGTGGTGGGGGCACCAATTTTTATTAGCACACCCTTCCCTGACCTATTGAAATTATTTCGGCTGAGTATATTTCTCATGTAATGCTTGATACGAAAATAGTTCATCCCCTTTAAACCAGTGTTTAATTTCTTTTTTAGCCTCTTCCAGATCTCCTGAAGCATGCACAATGTTGGCTACACCTATACTTACATTATCAGCATGCATAAAGCTCATATGTGAGTAGTCTCCTCTTATGGTTCCAGGGACTGCAGATTTTGGTTCAGTTGTTCCAGCCATTTTTCTAACTTGCTCAACTGCTTCAACACCCTCAAGCACTAATGCTATAACTGGGCCTGTTGTCATAAGATCCAAGGTGACATCTAGAGCTTTTTGGCCTCTTCTACTGGCAAGCTTACTTATATCTTCATAATGGTGATAGTAATGATCTCTATCAGGATTTACCATTTTAATGCCAACTATCTTTAATCCAACTTTTTCAAATCTACTAAGGATTTCACCGATAATACCTCTCTGTACTGCATCTGGTTTAAATATTACTAGTGTTTGTTCCATTATTATCCTTTTTTTAAATTAACTACTTTATACCTTATATTATATCAGTTAAAAAGAGTTTAGCGATATATTGTCTTAAGTAATTATAATAAATAATAATGACCATCATTTATACATAAATATTCATTTATCCTGATAGATAAAGGATTAAGTATTTATAGTTAATTGGCGTAAACTATAGGTATGGATTTAGAAAGCCTTAAGACAGATTTTTTAGAATATTTAGAAATCGAACAAAACCGTTCGCAAAAAACCATTTCAAATTATGACCATTACTTAAATCGCTTAGTAGATTTCTCAGGCAATATAAATGTAGCAGATATAAATTCTGACCTTATTAGAAAATGGAGACTTTGGCTAAACAGGCTGGGTACCAATACTAGTGATGAATTACAAAAGACAACTCAGAACTATCATCTAATAGCTCTTCGAAGTTTTTTAAAATATTGCTCGAAAAGAGATATAACCACCCTACCACCTGAAAAAATTGAACTTGCAAAAACAACCAGAAAACAAGTTACTTTTTTAGATCATGACGAAATTAAAAGGCTACTAAATCAACCTGATACTACCACCTTAATCGGACTAAGAGATAAATCTATTATAGAACTTCTATTCTGTAGTGGGCTTAGAGTAAGTGAACTCGTAAATTTAAATATAGATAATATTAATCTAAAAAGAAGAGAGTTCATGGTAAGAGGTAAAGGACAAAAAGACAGACCTATCTTCATTAGCCAAGAAGCAACAAGTAGCATAGCTGAATATTTAGAATCAAGAAAAGATAATCTTCAACCCCTCTTCCTAAGATATAGTGGTCAACAAGAAATCAAACAGGACGGTGAGCATCAAAGACTTAGCGTACGTAGTGTTCAGAGATTAATAGCTAGATATGCGAGACTAGCAGGTATCACTAAGCACGTGAGCCCTCATACTCTTAGGCACTCCTTTGCAACAGACCTACTGATGAACGGAGCAGATCTTAGAAGTGTTCAAGCAATGCTGGGACACAGCAACATCTCAACAACTCAAATATACACACACGTAACTGATCCACACTTAAAATCAGTACACGAAAAGTTTCACAATAAAAATATCTAATTACGGCGAACCTTCAAAGCTACAAGAGTTAGAATTTAATGTACCTTTGGAGCTATCAAAGTCCGTTGAGTCTATAATAGTAGCGTATTTATCATTAACTGTAATCAATTTACATATACTGCTTGTGCTCTGCAGTGCATAGCCACTAACACTGTTAGGATTAACTATTTTCATGTTGACATTAGCCCTAACCCTCTTGACGACTCCAGCCGTAACTGCAGTTGCATCTATTTGTAATTGGCTATTCTTAAATTGCAAAGCTGCTCCAGCTGCACTAGTGGCGGTAACGACTACATGTTGATTCGCGTAAATAGAGCGCATATTAATCCAACTACAAGGTAAGGCTACTGCACTAGTTGTATCGCATGTTATATTTGCAATAACACTTTTGGTTCCTGTATTACTGCTAGTAATTATCTGGGCTGGCTTGAAGGATCCTGCTGGAGGCGTGGAAAAAGTACCACTGCCAAGAGTTGTGCTATTATTTGGAATCAAAAACATAGTTTCAGCATCCTTATTTAATGTCGCTCTATCAGAAGTAGGACTTGGATCAATAGAAAAATCGAGTCTCAGAACACCAGCTGGACAGCTAGAGTTGTAACCTGATAGCGTTGTGTTTTTATAAGTTCCTATTGCTGAGCAACTCGAAACAGTGCCTGATGGATTAATATTGCTCCATTCAATTTTTAGATTGTAAGCTCCTGAATAAGGCGAACCATTGCTAGCTAGGAGTAGTTCATTTCCATATATTATACTTGGATTATCCATCTCGGTGTTAGCTACTATAGTATCAGCAGTATTTGTCCAAGATAAGCATGTGATTTTGGAATTATTACTACTATTAAAAAGAAAGTTGCCGACTGTGGTAATATAAGGTGAGTTACAACCCGAAGAAATTGGAGGGGATGCACCTAGTAGCTTTGGAATCATCTCATTAATAGCGCTTTGTGCAGCATCGTAAGAAGCAGTATTTAACTGACTATCCTTAGTCTGATTATTCTGACTTTTAGATATAAGACTAAATCCCATTATTATAAGTCCTACAACAATAATAAAAATTAGCGTTACGATTATAGACATAACACCACTCTCATTATTTTTCAAAAACTTCTTATTCATTCTTATTATGTTTATCATATTTAATTCAATTTTTCAACATAATTTACTAATTCGATAACCGCACAATAGTAGGCTTTCGGGTAACATTTCTGATAATTTGCATCTATTGGATCATTGTCATAGTTACCATCGTTACCATAAGCCATCTTAACGTCTACCTTGTATAGACGAGTAGTATTTGGAACTCTTACGATATCAAATTTTAATAAACGCATATTATTAGGTACAAGATTGAAGACATTACCGCTACCTAAGCCTGGAGTTGTACTCGACAAATCATTATTGTTTTGAGATATGCTAGGTCCAGGATTTTTACATTGAGCATCGTTCTTAAGAATTAAACCATAATATGCTTCATCATAATTACCAGGAGTAGCTACGACTAATCCACCTATCTGATAAATATATTCATTATCTCCAATGCAATAATAAGCTTCATATAGCTTGGGATTAACAGAGGCTGCAGTAAAGCTCCAAGTAAGTGAACCACCATTGTAAACAAAATCACTACTACTAGTTTGTATCTGTTGAGTTACAGTACTAACAATATTCTTAGTTGCATTTAGGGTTTGAGACCGGATTATTGCCTGATAATAAGTTCCATTTAATCTAATAATTGTAGTGGTTAGTACTAACAATATAGTAGAGAAAACAGTGGTTGCTAACAATAGTTCAAGTATTGTGAAACCTTTTCTATTATTTTTCATATTAACGTGTATATTTTTCATATTTATTTACTAACTATTGTTTGCTGTAATGTTACTTTACTATTTTGACCTTGACTTCCAATACCATTCCAATTAACCATACCTGTAAGTTTATACAAGCTAAGATTAGTAGTATCCTGAGTAATCGTTATATCTACTGAATAAAAAGGTGAGTTAGGACTATTAGGCAAGTTTGGATTATTAGTACTCTTGGTTGGAATATAGTTTAATCCAGTTATATCAAAATTACAGGTTGTTGCTTCCTGAGGAGAAGCGTTATTAAGATCCTTATAGCCAAGATCAACATAACTCATATAATTCAGTGGCAGAAAAGATGGTAAGGGCTGTCCTTTTTGAGGAACAGGATTGATATATATAAAATTTAGTGCACCTAAGGGTGTTCCTGTTGGTCTTGCTTTCTGACCCATAGCATAATATAACGTAGGATCGTAAGGTTGAGCGTCTTGTAACCACTGCCAATAGGTATCAGTTGCACCAGTGGGAGTATGACCAGACAATGCAATTGGATTGATATATATATAATTTTTAGACGAAACTCTTGCTAAGTCGCCTTTTTTATATGTAGTAGCAGGTGAATAGGTTGAGGGATTAAGCATACCAGATTTTACCCAATAAGTTGTGTTAGATTGAGACTGACCCACACTTGGAGAATTAGCAACATAGACATAGCCATTTACAATATCACCATAACTATAGGATTGTGTAGAAGAATAAGTACCGCCAAGAGAATCCTCAAAAGGTACCCAATACCCATATCCATTTATAGGCTTATCTCCAGTCGTCGTTGCTGCTAGGTTTTGATTAACGGTATACAAATCACCATTATATGAAACAACATCACCAGAGTAGTAGACACCACTCTTACCAACAATTCCAGCTGGATCATAATAATAAGGATTATTGTATGAATCAGTAGTATTTTTCATAGGTAACCAATAAGCTGTATCATTAAGCTTATGGCCTTGATTGGATGAAACAATACTGATATAACGATTATTATGATCGATTACAATATCTCCCATAATATAGCTACTATTACCACTATATGAAGATTTTATATTACCAAGAATAAAATTTTGCCAATAAGTTGTATCTGTAAGAGGATGACCAGAAGTTGAAATTGGATTGATATATGCAAAGAATCCATTTACGCCTAACGCAGTATCATCAGCATAATTGCCTAACGAATATTTAGTAGTACTGCTATAGGTAGAATTTGCCCAAAGACCAATAACATTATTTGAAGAATCAAACATTTGAGAAAATGAAAATAGATATGGATTGATTTTAACGCTCTTTTGACCTTGAGTTCCACTATTATTAGTCGTATAAAGATTGCTAGAATACGGTATAGTAAAAGAGGCATCTAAATCCCCACTCACCCCACTATGACTACCAACCCCATAAGAATAAAACCATGTAGATTCATTATTACTAGAATCCACTTGAGTAACAATATCATTAGAGCGATAATACCTATTTGTGTTAAGATACCCTGCCCCCTGATAGGCACATAAATGCTTAAATGTAGTCGCAGGATCAGGGTTAAGCGAAGCATATAAATTATTTAATGTTTGACCACCGTTATGACTCTCATTATTACCTGCATTTATAAGCTCTAGCTGACTTTGAAGAAGTTGAGTTGCTTGTTGTCTATATACTGAATTTTGTATGGTAGCTGAACTATTATTAACAGATAATGTAGCGCCAATAATAACGGCTCCAATAATAGCTACAGCAATCATAACTTCAACTATAGTATCTCCTGAATTATTGATTTTTAACATGCTGCTCCTAATTTAGCAGTTAGACTCTGCCCTTGAAGATTATTATTTGAAGAGCTAATACTATTACTTGAAGAAATTTCTAATTGCACCCCTTTAGTGCCCGAATAAAGACATACATTTATTTTAGAAACAATCCTAGTGTCATCAATACCAATTACACTAGAGCTGTATAGAGCACCAGTTGGTGTTGCGCAGGTAGTTGGATTACTACCATTTAATTTATCGCCAATTCCATAAAGTCCGAACTGCGAACCGCCAGAAGAATTACTTGAAGTAGCAATAAAGCCTACTCCACAGTAAAAATTGGCTGGAGAATTTGTGTCACTAATACTTTTTATAGTCACAGGTTTAGCAAGCTGATTGGTTGCCACATCGCTTGTTTTGGTAATCAAAACAGGATTTGATGTTGCTAAACTTTCAGTAGGTACGCACACAACCGTTGCACTTAAGCACTGATTACCAACAATATTATAGACAGAGTATGAAGTTGCATTTTTAGAGGAAATATCTGACGTTATATAGATAGCTTTCCCTAAAAAAATACATCCATTATTACCACCTTGAACACCAGTACCTGCAACAGTAGAAATCTTGGGGGGATTGCCTGTGCAGTTTATATCCTTAGAAAAAACATAAGAACCAGTAGTAACCTGATTCATAATATCCTGGAAACCTATAAGAGTACTTCTTCTGCTCTGATTTAGATTTGTTTTACTGATTTGACCGCCAATCATAGTTAAAGCGATAGTTAATAGAGCACCAGTAGATGCCAACACTATCATAACCTCTAAGATTGTGAACCCTAAGGACTGCTTACCCACATGAATCATAGCTAAATTATAGCATAACCAATACTGAGGAATATACTAAAAAACCAAAGAACCATACCAATGTATAATTCTGTTTCCAAACAAGAAAACAATGAATGTAGCCAGTATCAAAAAAGGGCCGAAAGGAATATGTGAATTAATCTTTCTTTTTTTCATAACCAGAGACGGAGCAAACAATAACGTACCCATTAATGAAGCAAGGAAGATAATTAAAAAGCTCTTAAATGGAGTACCAGCTAGGAGTCCTAGTAAAAATCCAATCTTAACATCACCTCCACCAATCCATTCGCCGCTAGATATTATAAATAAACACCAGAAAAATCCGAATATAATTATTCCAGACAGAACCGCTAACATTGCATCCCTATAATGATGACTGGACAGCACTGTTATTATTAAAATATCTGAAACAGCTAATAGTGTAAGAATAAGAACAGCTCTATTAGGCAATATAAGCCACTTTAAGTCGTATATAGACAATGAGATGAATCCTACAACCATTACTAGCCATACAACTAACTGAGTCGATCCTAATAGGTCAAAACCATAAGGCCAGAAGATATAAGAAATACCAAATAGTACTGCACTTAATAATTCAACTACAGGATATTGAATAGAGATACTAGTTTTACAGTATCGGCACTTCCCTTTTAACATCAACCAACTGATTACCGGAACTAAATCTGTAGCAGATAATATATGTTTACAGTTCGGACATATAGACCGACCAGTAAAGATCGATAGATTATTCTTCTTATACTTCTTATTAGACTTTTCATGCATTCGAAAAACTAATGCATTTATAAAACTGCCCAGCATGAGACCGATAAATAAAACTATAAAAAACATTATCATAATTGTATCAGTTATAGACTGTAATTATTTACTTTAAAATATATATAATATTTTACCTAGAATTAATACAATTCCAAATATAGCTGTTTGCACCGTTCTCAGAAGCGTAAACTATTGATACTGTAGTAGGGGTAGTTATTGTCTGATCTACTATAGGATTTGATGATGAAGTATAGACTCCTTGAGTAGTACAACGATAGCTAGGGAAGATAATTACAATATTGCCTGAATATGGAACTAAGGAGACCGGAATTACTGATTTAGCAGGGTTACTTGAGTCAGGAATATAGATATTAAGTTTTGATACAGCACTTGTGCTTACAATAGAAGTTGCATCAGCGAATGGACTTAAAGCAGCACCAGCACCAGTTATAGCGGTACATGCAGTCCAACCCTTGAATTGCGTTAGGCCATTTGAATCATTGTAAATTGTCATACAATCATTGGAAGCTGTAGCTGGTATTGAGATATTAGGTATATTTCCATTAGTATTAGCAACAAAATTATTAACCGATACTATTAGTTTTCCAATATCAGACTTACGACCTGAGTTTCTTTGGCTTCTTTGTAGTTCAGGAACGGCTAGGAATACTACTAGGAGTATTAATGCTGCGATAGCTAAAACTATAAGGACTTCAATTATTGTGAAACCTTTTTGATCTTTATTGTTGATTGTTTTTGACATTTGCAAGTGCCCCTTTGCTATATATATATATATTTAGTTAATAAAAGTATAGCATAAGAATAATAAAAAACACCCCAATTAAGGAGTGTTTTTTATTATTTTATTTTTGTTATTAACCGGCGTTTACGCAGTTATAAGCCCAGTTAGCAGTACCAGTTTCAGTTGTATATACTATAGCAAGTGATGTAACAGTTACATTAGAGGTAGTTACTATTTCAGTAGTAGCATCAGTGTAGACACCACCATTTGGTGCTTTACATAAGAATCCCGGAAATAATATTACTTGATTCTTGGCACTTGGTGTAGCAGTTTTAGGAAATACTTTAGTTATAGCAGGACTAGGCATAGCGTAATAATATAATCCCTCACCAAGTGAGCTATTAATCGTGGCGGTAGCTGCGGCGGCTCCGGCGTCAGCTGCAAGTCCAGTTATAGCAGTACAAGACCAAGCTGTTGTTGCATTTTTAAATTGACTTAGCGTTGTAGCGTCGTTGTACGCCGTATTACAATCAGTAGCAGTGGCAACTGTAACTCCAGCATTATTAGATACAAAATTGTTAACACCAGTTATTATTCTACCGATATCAGACTTACGGCCAGAGTTTCTTTGGCTTCTTTGTAGTCCAGGAACGGCTAGGAATACTACTAGGAGTATTAATGCTGCGATAGCTAGAACTATAAGGACTTCAATTATTGTGAAACCTTTTTGATCTTTATTGTTGATTGTTTTTGACATTTGCAAGTGCCCCTTTGCTTATTAATTATTCTTATGCTTACAATACTATATAAAATTACTGTTCAATGCAAGCTTTTTTTTTAATTTCCAGAAAAGTTACTGTTCCCTGCTAAACCATAGATTGGAAGCAAGATTGCAGCAACAATAGTTAGCGCAACAACTCCCAGTACAATCATCATCAATGGCTCAATAATTGATGACACATTCTTAATCTCAGAATCGACTTCCTTCTCATAATAAACTGCTGTTCTTTCCATCATTTGATCTAATGATCCAGATTCCTCACCGATACTAAGCATGTTTGGGACTAAAACTAAGAAATTAGGATCCCCCTTTAATGCAAGCCCTAGTGACTTACCGCCTTTAACTTTGGTGATAGCTTTATTAATTGATCCTTCGATGATTACGTTATTGACAGATTTTGAAGTAATCTCGAGTACCTGTATTAATGGAACTCCACTGGCAATTAAAGTAGATGCCATTCTAGTGAATCTAGCCATATATAGTTTCATCATTAAATCTTTTATAGGCCAGGCATGTATCTTGAGACCATCGACTAATCTTCTTCCACCAATGCTTCTACTGACTTTACTAAACAAGAAGATCAGTATGATTATTATGACAATAACTAGCCACCAATATTTTATCGTTAATGCCGATACTGCAAGTAGGATTCTCGTGACAAGCGGTAAACTCGCACCAGGTAAGCTTTTGTATAGAACTTCAACTTGTGGTAGCACCTCAACTAACATAAAGATTACGACTGCGACCATTACTACCATAACGAGTGCTGGATAGATTAGAGCCCCTCTAACCTTAGATATAATTTCTGCGTCTTTCTCTTGTTGATCAGCTAATCTTTCGAGGGCTTTATCAATAGTACCCGATGTTTCTCCGGCGGCAACTAGGTTCAAGTATATTGGAGAAAATACTTTTGGGTAGTTAGATAAGGCTCCAGAGAATGATGAACCACCCTCAACATCAGTAATAACCTGTCCAATAATTATTTTTAGGTTCTTATTCTTGGTCTGACTAGAAACACTACTCAGACTTTGAATAATTGGCAAGCCGGCGTTAATAAGTGTCGACAGTTGACGTGAGAATAATACTTTATCTTTAGTTGAAATTCTTTTTGTAAGATTATCGATAAAGCCAAAAGGGCCAGAACCTATAGGTTTTATCTCAATAGGTACAAGACCCTGGTTCTTAATCGACTTATAGGCATCGTGCTGATTTTCAGCTAGCACCTTAGACTTTATATTTTTTCCAGTTTTTGGATTCTTGGCAGTATAGTTAAATTCAATCATACTTATTCCCTCATCAGTCTATCTAGTTCCTTGACATCTACAGCATAATTTCTTGCTTCATCAAAACTAATATCTCCACTATGTACTAGACCAACAAGAGTTTTATCCATTGACTGCATACCGAATTCAGAGCCAGTCTGGATAATAGCTTCGATTTGTTGGGTCTTCCCTTCTCTAATAAGATTCCTAACAGCTGCATTAGCTACAAGAATTTCAGCCGCAGGAATCCTACCACCCCCGATTGATGGGATAAGTCGTTGGGATACAATCGCCATCAATATTGAAGACAGTTGAGATCTAACTTGAGACTGCTGATGGGGAGGAAAGACATCAATTATTCTATCTATACTTTGGGCGGCTCCATTGGTATGAAGAGTCGCAAGAACTAAATGACCCGTTTCTGCGATAGTAATGGCATTAGAAATAGTTTCAAGGTCTCTCATCTCACCTAGTAAAACTACGTCTGGGTCTTCTCTTAGTACAGAACGTAAAGCCATGCTAAATGAATAGGTATCGTAATGCACTTCCCTTTGTACAATAATAGACTTCTTAGATATATGTGTATATTCTATTGGGTCTTCAACGGTAATGATGTGCATAGCCTTTTCTTGATTGATCTTATTAATCATGGCAGCCAATGTCGTAGATTTACCAGAGCCTGTTGGTCCTGTTACTAGAACTAAACCTCTGGGATAATCTGAAAATTTATTAAGTATTGGTGGCAATCTTAATTGTTCTATAGTAGGAATATCATTGTTGAGTAATCTGAAAGCCCCGGCAAGATTACCTCTTTCGTGGAAAAGATTAACTCTGAATCTTCCCATTTCCCCAAATGCAAAACTAAAATCTAATTCTTTATCCTTAATTAGGATTTGTTTTTGGTCTTGATCAAGTAAGGAGTAGATGAGTTCTTCGATAGTTGCTCCATCAAGCTCACCCATTGCAGCTACTGGTATCAATGATCCATCAACCCTAAGAATTGGTGGCACGCCGACTTGCATGTGCAAGTCTGATGCTTTTCTTCTAACTACTTCTTCTAATATCGTCTCAATTTTTGGTTTTTCCATGTTAATCCTTGCTCAAAGAGGCTACTCGATTCACCTCACTTATTGTTGTTATACCGCTAAGTGCTTTCAAATATCCATCTTCCCTCATACTAATCATCCCCTCAGCCTTGGCCATTTTTTCAATTTCCAGACTGGTTGATCTCTTTAATATTAGGTCTTGGATTTTTTCAGTAACACTAAATACTTCGTAAATACCCATTCTTCCTTTATATCCACCTTTATTCTCGGCAGAGTTTACTCCCCGAGTTAAAGTATAAGCTTTACTACCACGAAGTGGCAAGCCTCTAAAGCCTAAATCATTGCCTACCTCTTCGACGTCAGCCTGACTTTCTGGCAACAATGAATTTAAGGTTTCGTTAATAAGACCGGTTTCAATTTTATCTGCTTGGTACTTTTCTTGTTCCTTACTTATCCTACGCACAAGTCGCTGTCCAATTACAGTTCTTACGGTACTAGCTATTAAGAACGGTTCGATACCCATGTCTAGCAATCTAGGCAGGATACCAGCAGCAGAATTTGTATGTAGAGTACTAAACACTAAATGCCCAGTAAGAGCCGCCTGAATAGCTAATTCGGCTGTTTCCTTATCTCTAATTTCTCCAACCATCACAACATTTGGATCCTGTCTAAGAATTGATCTTAGTCCGCTAGCAAATGTTAATCCAACAGCCGGATTAACCTGTATTTGGTTTACTCCATCCATTTTATATTCAACTGGATCCTCGAGAGTAACAATATTTATTGAGTCGTCTTTGATTTCATTTATTAATGCGTAAAGAGAGGTAGACTTACCTGAACCGGTTGGTCCGGAGGTTAGAACCATGCCACTAGTTTGCTTAAGACCATCTTGAATAAATCTCAAACTTCTTCCAACGTAACCCATATCCTCAAGATTAAGCGATGTTCCGGATTTATCTAATAGTCGAATTACTATTTGTTCACCCCATATGACTGGAGATATAGCAATTCTAAGATCAATATCGCTCTTTCCAGATGTTATAGAAAATTGACCATCTTGAGGAATTCGATGTTCATCAATTTTTAAATTAGCTAAAATCTTTATTCTTGAGACGATAGGCGGTTCAGCAATCTTCGGTAATCTTGTGACTTCTCTTAAAATGCCATCGACTCGGCAACGAACTCTAATATAGGTTTTTGTTGGCTCAATGTGAACATCGGAAGCTTTATTTCTAACAGCAAACATTAAGATTGAGGTAATAATTTTACTTATTGGGGAGTCTTGAGATATATTCTGAACATCTTTACTATCTAGATTAAAACTAGAGCTATTAGTTAGATCATCCTCTTCTTTGGTTGACGAACCGATATCCCCAATTAACGATTCGTTAATTTGTGACTCATACTGCTTTAACACATGTCTAATGCCAGACTCGCTAGCCATGAAGACTTTTATTGGTCGACCTATCCTACTTGAGAGGAAATCTACTGCCTGTATATTATCTGCATCCAACATAGCTACAGCTAGTCTATTGCCTACCTCACCCAAAGGTACTGCCATATAGCGTTCAACCAATTCCTTATTTAGTAGATCTAAGGTTCTAGGACTTATTGAAGCTGAACTCAGGTTTACATAAGGTATGTTATTTACTTTTGCAGTTAGCTCTGTTAGAATTTCTTCACTAATAATTTTATGGCTAACTAGGTAGCTAAAAATAGGTTCATTTTCCGAATTGGCCTTAGTCTTAAAGTCTTTTAATTGATCGGCCGTTAACTTACCATTTTTAATTAATAAGTCCTCTACAGACTGTTCGTTAGCTACGGAAAGAATACTCATCTATATATACCCTTTGTGAGCAGAATCAATATAAATTGTTACTACCACCTGGTGTAGTTCCAATCTCAATTTTTACGGTTGGATCAATATATTTATTATTCAGATATTTCTGGACATCAGTTTGATTAAAATTTGATGAAATAGTAGGTACTATTTCAACAGTTTGATGTCTTGATTCTGGGGTTACGAAAAGCTTTGACGATAGTACTACTGAAAAAACTGCACTTACAATACCGATAATAATAATTGTGATTAAATCTTTTGATTTCATTTTATATCCTCCGATCCAATATTAAATTGATATGGTGGCTGATAAAAAGTCGATGCAGCATAAGTTACATCTGCAGGCGCACCATCTGCACCGGCAGTAAAGTTCATACTTAACACTTGGATAGGTAATATTGATCTATTTAAATTCGCAAAAGTACTCGCAATGCTACCGAATGGCACTTTGAAACTACCAGTAATCGGCACAACTACGTTAGTAGGCTTTAGGGATGCACCAGACATGCTAGATGAACTACTACTGACACTTGTTGATGTAGCTGCTGGAGTTGAAGCCGCCCCCCCGAGGTCAATAAAAGTATTTGGTTGGCCTAATAATTTATTGAGATTAATAAAGTTTAGTATCCAACTGTTAGTATCGTAGCTAGTAGGTAGTGCATCTAAAACGATTTTTGAATTATTGCCATCATTACCGCTAGTACCAGTAGGATTTCCACCGATTAAATTTTGTGGTTGATTAATAAAAGACTTATATGAGGTTTCAAGCTTAGAAATAGCGTCAAGGTCTCCGGTCAATATATTAAGTGCATCAGATTTCTTTGATATAACTCTTTGTTGGTATGCACTTTGACTTATTAAGTTTTTTATAGCAAATATACTAAAAATTACTATAAAAACTGATACTGCAATTGATGCGAATATGAGCTGGTTGGCTTTAGCTAGTTGTATTCTTTTACTTGTATAGTTTTTATCCATAATAATCCTAATTTACTTCTTAAATATATCGGTTGGTTGGTCTAAAGTTGATCTTGTAACATCTTTTTGAGGAACGCTAATTGTCGATGGATCTACATTATTAATAAACAGATTAGTTGGTATTCTAGTTGTCACGCTATATGATATTTTATCCTGAGTTTTAGCATTACCAGTATCTGCTGGTGCAGCATTTAATCCTGTCATTTGAGTGCCTTGAAACAAAAGAGTTGGCTGACTAGCGGCAGTTGGACTATATTTCGCATATAGCAAAGTATTGTAGAAGACATTACCTTCTAGTAAGCTATTTGCCTTGCCAGAAAAACCAAGAACGCCTGTTTTGTAATCTATAGTGATTGTAGAGATTGTAATTCCAGGAGTAACTACCTTCTTAAGATAATCAAAAATTAAAGTTGGGCTGATTCTATCTTTGTAAAGACTAGGTAGTGCTGTATTTGAATCAAGCCTATTTTGAATTGTAATCATCTTATTCACATCAGCATTGGAGGTTATTTTAGCACTGTCTGTCTTGATTTGATCACTAATATTAGCTAGGTGATTCTTTTGGTAGACATCAACGGCTAAGTAGGTGACAATGAGAATAGTTAGTGCAATTAGACTGGTAGTTATAGTGACGAAAAGTATAGCTCGCTCGCTGCGTTTCGTTTTTATGTATTTTGTCTTAAGTTCTGGTAGGAGATTTAGTTGTATCATTCGTCTCTCCCTGCAAGTCCAACCGCTACACTAAATTGACTAGCAACAGTAAGTAGTTCATTTTGTCTAGCTTCAGGGAATGTAACGTTGTGCCAAGCATTACCTATTTCAACATTAACCACTAACCTGCTAGCTATAGTTGTAGCAAAATTAGGAATCAATGATGCAGGCCCAGTAATAATTATCTTCTCTATTTTTTTGTTTGGGTATCGACTTTCATAAAATTTAATAGATTTATCAATTTCAAGATTGAGAGTTTCGATTGTATTTTGGATAGCCTTACTTAACTGGCCATCAAGTTTTGTGGCATCAAGTCCAAACTTAAATACAAATTGTTGCGCCTGATTATCGTCAATGTTTAAGTTTTGAGCGGCTGACTTAATAATTGCTTGTGTTCCTACGGCTATTGATCTAGATAACCTCGGAGCATCGTCGCTAGTTATAACTATGTCAGTACCAGTACTTCCTACGTCTAAGACCATAATTGTGGTTGTTGTGCCTGGTTTAATTAAAGCTCTTACTGCTGCTAAATTTTCTGGTTCAAAGCCTATAATATTAAGGCCTACTGATTCAAGACTATCTAGTCTAGTCTCAATATACTTATTACTCACACTACTAAGTAAGATTTCCATTTTACCTGAATCTTTTGGTGAGTCTCCTAAAATTGCCCAGTCTATCTTTGACTCATTGATAGGTGTTGGTATTAAAGAGTCTGCTTGGAACATGATCGTTTTCTGTAGCTCTTTAGGTGTCATTTTATCTACATCAACAATAGTTGTGAAAAGGCGCTGAGATGGTATCCCAACAACTACATTTCGTGTTGTCATCTTTGCCTGACTACATAGATCCAATACCAAGTTAGCGACTTTTTGTTGATCTGCAGCGGCATCACTTAATGATAACTTTGGATCAATTGGTGTGTATGCATATTTTACTAGCGTCTTAGGATAGCGACCGCTAAGTTGAACTAGCCTTATAGCTGTTGTTCCAATGTCTAGTCCGAAGAAGTCTGATATCCCACTCAATAAACTCATAGTAAAAATTATAGCATAATAGTTATCACTATATGCAAATAATTTTCTATAATACTGGAGGTAATTCCTGGTAAGAGTCTACTGTGCCTGTATTGGTAGTGACTGTAGCTAGCCAATCTTCAGGTCCATAGTTAATTGTTTCAGCTGCAGTAGGAGTAGCAGCTCCAACGTTACCATATGTTCTTTGTAGATAGATAGATTTAGCTATTAGTGAACCGTTAACTAATAGGTTGCTTAGGCATGGAGATGGGGTGCCATTGACATATTTTTTAACGTTAGCCAGATTAGCATAGTTGCCTGCAGTATAGTCTTGTTCAGTATAGCTACAGGTATAGATGCTACCTGTAGCGATGTAGGTGCCATCAAGTTGTGTTACTTTTGGACTTATGTAGATGTCACCTGAAGCTATTATCTTTAAGTTAGGAATTGCAGAGACAGTATTCCAACCGCTAGTAGTGTATGTCTGATTGTCATTAATAGACACATTTCCGTCTACGTAGATGACGATGTCTTTAGATAGGCTTAATGTGTTAGCTCCTAGAGAAAAGTAGTCTGAGGCATTAGATGTGGCACTATAAGTACCATTGAATGTATTTAGGTTAATTATATCTAAACCAGCTGGTTGACCTATAGTTCCTAAGTTGCTGGATGGCAGGCTTGTTGGTATAGATATACATGGGGCATAACCAAAGCCTCCATAGTTACCACTACCATCATCGGCAAAATCTAGGTTGTTTTTTGTAGCCGCCAGTAAGTTAGTTGGAAAGCCAGTGATAGCTCCTAGAGCTTGAGCGGCTAGTGAGGTTCCAGATCCTAAGTAGCTACCAGTAGCTCCAAGGTTGTAGGTAAAGATTCCATCCCCATTAGTGTCAGAGTAAGGGTCAGTGCAGTTTGTGACGTTTGAATCTATGATGCTACCTGCTACTACATCTCCGCCATTGACGGAGATAGTGGGCTCGGTGGTTGCATTTATAGTTATGGTACAAGGAGAAATTGATAGTGGTTGAGATACTACTTGATCATTTCCCGTCAATGCATTAGTTGTATTTATCCAATAGGTTAGAGTTGCGGAGCCTAATGATTGATTAATATTCAAGGCTAGAATCTTTTGATCGATAATCCCGGTTTTGCTTCCGAAGTTAGATAGGGTTACAATAGCACCTCCATTATATTGATAGGAGATTGTGCCACCAGGAATATTGTATGTTGATGGATCAATAGTTATAGACAATGGTATGTCCATATTTTGATCGCGAATGGCTGTGATGGATGAAATTGAGCTAGTGCAAGTTAGGGCTACGCAA